>NZ_JBKKBJ010000201.1:0-24495 GCF_046714055.1 Methyloglobulus sp.
TGGTAGGCATCAACCTGTTGCGTGAAGGGCTTGATATTCCTGAGGTGTCTTTGGTTGCCGTCCTGGATGCGGACAAGGAAGGCTTTTTACGCTCCGAAGTCTCGCTGGTGCAAACCATTGGACGCGCCGCCCGCAACCTGCATGGCAAGGCGATTTTATACGGCGACCGCATCACCCGCTCCATGCAGGCGGCGATAGGCGAAACTGACCGCCGCCGCGACAAGCAACGCCAGTTTAACCGTCAGCACCACATCGAACCAAAAGGGATTTCTAAATCCATCACCGACATATTGCAAGTAGCCATTCCCGGCTCTGGATTGCCTGGTTTTACTAAAAATTACGCAAAAGTGGCGGAAAAGACAGCGGAATACACGGTTATGACACCCAAACAAATCGGCAAAAAACTAAAACAACTCGAAGATGCCATGTACCGCCATGCCAAAAACCTTGAGTTTGAACAGGCCGCAAAAATCAGGGATGAAATTAAAGAGCTACAGGGGCGGGCGTTGGTTTGATTGATTGCCCTTGTCCATTTTTATAGGGCGATAACTGATGTTAAGTATATATAGCTAAGGAATTTTTACCACGAAGGTTACGAAGAACACGAAGGTTTAGGACAAAACGCTTATCCAATAAGCCAGCATCAGACGATTTATGGCCTTCAAAAGCACGGACAATAATCTGATTCAACAGATCTAGACTTTATTGCTTCGTGACCTTCGTGGTGTTTTTATGAACTTGACGTTACACCATAACACCAAGGCACGAATACTAATGCCGAAGATTAATCACAATACCCGCGCCATCAGCCGATTTCGTTTTTCCGGCTTCTGGTTCTTGTGACATGATGACATTACCCTGGAGTTCAACAGCCCGGATTTTACCCTTGTTGTCTGCGACAAGCGCCTCCGGTAATGCACCCTGCACTATCGCCAACGTTTCTGGGGTTGCCTGAAAGCTGACGTCCCTAAGTGGCACCGTTAGATCCAAAGGCTTTTGTTGGTGTTTAGCCTCTCCAGCAGATTGCTGGTTTTTTGTTGAAGATTCGTGCTTTTTAAAACCGGATAGAAAAAAACAAGCAACGACTACAAATCCCACTAAAACTGAACGAAAACATTTCATCTTGATACCCTCCACTCTGGATAACCGAATCAAACCGAATATTGTCTTAGAAACGCACCCTATAAATCAATACAAATACCTTATTTACAACAGATTATATTGACTATTTAAAGTAAACATTAAATAACTTTATGGTTTGCAAGTCCAGCAGAATTTTTAATCTGTCAGTTTGAAAAGTGGCGCTTATGGAGTTACATCTAAATCGATGGGGGCCAAAACCCGTTTGCGTTCCTGCATGGCGATCATTTTTTCTTTCACGGTGTTTTCAGCGCGGTAGATTTAATCATACAAGGTTGGGGATAGGCAGGGATGCCGCACGCTGCCAAAGGGACAGGAGTCCCTTTTGGCATCCCCGATAAAAACGTCGGAGCGCAGGAGATAAGCGGCATCCTGCCTGGCGGACTTTCTTTTGGATACTTTATCTTTGTCCGAGCAAAGAAAAGTATTTCAACTTCTGGAGCGAGAACCCGATTTAAAATAATCGTCGCGGTAGTGACACAATATCCCATCCTGGCACCTGGATTCCGGAAATCCATGCCGAAATTTAGTCCCAGTAATAAAATGTCAACATTATCTAGTCGAATGGGCAAGTACGTTTAACCATCAAATTTGGCAAAGTTGTGACGATGGCTTAATTCGGCACTGGGATGAGTGGCGAACCTCAACTTATGTGACACTGATGTGTTGGGCTTCACCTCAGCCCACGGGCTACGGGCTATTTGCTCATCAAAATTCGGTTTTTAACTCAGCCCTCTCCAGCAGGAAGGGAATGAAAGTGCCAACAATGAAGTGCGATGAGTGAAACTTGGCAACCGCGAACGCCACGACACTATTTTTCAACTCCCTGGAAAAAATCGACCTTACCTGTTTCAATATCGTACATTCCACCCACAATCGCAATATCCCCTGCTTGCTCCATTCCGGCTAGCAGGCTGCTTTGTTCCCTGATATGTCCGACGGTTAGCTGGACATTCTTATCGGCCACTTTTTGTATCAGTTCGTCCTTGTCAACCTTGGCATTCGTCAGTGTTTCTGAGTGGACATAGTCAATCGCGGGTTTGATTTTAGCTAGCAGCCCTGTCAAATGGTCCAATTGGGCATCCGCGTACGCTCCTTTAACCGCCCCACAATGGCTGTGACCCAGAACTACAATCAATCTCGACCCAGCCAGTTTGCAGGCATATTCCATACTGCCCAAAATATCGTCATTGATGATATTGCCCGCTATCCTGGCACTAAAGACATCGCCCAAACCCAGGTCAAAGATAAGCTCAACGGAAGTCCGTGAATCCATGCAACTCAAGATAATTGCAATGGGAAACTGCCCGTCGCGGGTGTCGTTGACCTGTTCCAGCAAATTGCGGTTGGATTTAAGGTTATAGACGAAGCGTTCATTGCCTTCCTTAAGCAAAGCCAAAACCTTATCTGGGGTTAACGATTGTTGTGATTCGTAGGTCTGTGATCGGACATACTCTACGGGAGGTAGTGAACCAAAACCGCGCAGGTTTTCAAGGATTAGCTTGATATGTTTATGGTGCGCTTCGCTTTTAAAATTTTGAATGATTTCGTACACGTCATAATCAATATATTTCGACCGGGTGGCATCGATAACCACTACACTATGTGCAGGTAATGATTCCAGAGTTTTCTGAATATTCGCCCGGTTTAGGAAAGACACATTTTCGGATAAGCGGATAATAGTCTTATTGCCGATTTGCGTTTCTTTAAAGTAGTAAGCGCTTTTATAGTTTTCCAACAATATCGAAAATAGGGCAACAGTAAGGCCGATAAGGAGACCGAAAAGGATATTGGTGAACACTAAACCCAAAACCGTACCGCAAAAAGGAATAAAATGATACCAGCCCGACTGGTATAAAGCCTTAAAAGTCTCGGGCTTAACCAGTTTATAGCCGACCACCAGTAAAATTGCCGCCAAACTTGCCAGCGGGATTTTATTTAAAATTGCCGGGATGAAAAATACCGCCAACAACAGGAGCAAGCCATTAATAAACCCCGCCGCCTTGGTTTTTGCGCCAGACTGGACATTGATGGAACTGCGTACAATAACCTGCGTTAAGGGCAAGCCGCCTAACAGCCCACAACTGATATTGCCAATGCCTTGGGCAATCAACTCGCGGTTTGAAGGCGTGACCCTTTTGTAGGGATCCAGTTTATCCACTGCTTCTAGCGACAATAAGGTTTCCAAACTTGCTACGATTGCCAAGGTCAAGGCAACTAGATATATTTCAGGGTTGGCGATCTGGCTAAAATCCGGAAAATGCAATTGCTGCAAAAAGGCCGGAACATCCTGTACGACCGGAATCATGACTAAATGCGTATTTTCCAACGCAATATCGGGGTATAGGCTCCGTAACGTCCCATTAAGAAAAACCCCAAAGACAACAACCACTAATGGCGCTTGCAGCAAATGAAAGAAGCGTTGTTTCTGCATGACTGGCAGTTCCCACAACAACAAGATCAATAACGAGACCACTGCGATCAAGATGGCGCCGGGTTGGGCTTCACCCAGCATGTGGAATAGCTCGGTGAATGAGGAGTGGCTGTCTAGCTGGCTGAAGGTAAAATCCCCTTCATAATCCCGGTCGTATCCTACCGCATGGGGTATTTGCTTGAGAAAGATGATAATCCCGATGCCGCTCAACATCCCGCTGATGACCGATGAGGGGAAATAGTAGGCGATGACACCCGCCCTCAACAAACCCATCAGTATTTGCATAACGCCTGCGAAAACAGCGGCCAGTAAGAAGGCGTTGAACCCTAAGTTTTGTATGGCTGGCAGTATAATCAGGGACAAGCCTGCCGCCGTGCCGCTAATGCCCAATGCGGAACCGCTCAAAGGGGCAACCACCAAGCCTCCAACAATGCCGGTTATCAAGCCTGAAAATAACGGTGCCCCCGAAGCTAGGGCAATACCCAAGGATAGTGGGACTGAAAGCAGAAATACGGCTATCCCCGCCGGAAAGTCGTCCTTAAGGTTAGAAAAAAGAGAGAAATTATCGTCTTGTTGTGGTGCTTGAATTTCAGCCATAGTCTACAAAATCCTATCGAATAAAATGTCGGTATCAGAATTGGTCAATTGTTAATTCACGCTATAGAACCTCGACACTTCAAAACAACTCGTAGTTCTATATGTTTATAGGCAAGTTTCAATTTCTCACAACGCCCCTGCTATTTCACGAAAACAAGCTAATCCGGCCTCCACATTGTCGATAATTTCAGCGGCCAAATCATCCGGTTCGGGCAGGTTATCCAAATCTGCTAGGGATTTGTCTTTTAGCCAGAAAATATCCAGGCTGGTTTTGTCTCGGGCGATGATTTGCTCATAGCTGAATTTACGCCAGCGGCCTTCGGGATTGTCCTGTTCGTGCCACGTTTCAACGCGTTGGTGTCGGTTTTCAGTGTTATAACAGTCAATGAAGTCCTGTAAATCCTCAACACGTAGTGGTTTCTTTTTCAGCGTGTGGTGGATATTGGTGCGGTAATCGTAATACCAGACTTCTTTCGTCCACGGGTTCGGGCTAGCTTCGCGGTTATCAAAAAACAACACGTTCGCTTTAACGCCATTGGCATAAAAAATACCGGTCGGTAAACGCAAAATAGTATGCAGTTCGGTATTTGCCATCAGCTTTGTTCGTACTGTCTCCCCTGCGCCACCTTCAAACAACACGTTATCCGGCACAACGACTGCCGCCCGTCCGGTGGTTTTTAATTGGCTGCGGATATGTTGAACAAAATTGAGTTGCTTATTGGATGTCGTTGCCCAAAAATCCTGGCGGTTGTAGGTCAGATTGTCCGTTTCCTGTTCGCCTTCTTCGTTGGTAAAGGTCATGCTGCTTTTTTTGCCGAACGGTGGATTGGCTAAGACAATATCCACCGACTGCTGCGGGGGCGCAACCAAGGCATCATTGGGCGATACCAAACTCTCGCCATCTATTTCGCCGATGTTGTGCAAAACCATATTCATCAAACACAAGTGGCGGGTACTGGCGACAATCTCATTGCCGTAAAAGGTAGAGTACTTCAGAAATTCTTTCTGCTTTTTGTCGAGCGAGTAATGGGCTTGCAAAAAATCGTAAGCGGCCAAAAAGAAACCACCGGTACCGCAAGCCGGATCGGCGATGGTTTTATTCGGTTCAGGGCGTACACATTCCACCATTGCCTTAATTAGGGCGCGAGGCGTGAAGTATTGCCCTGCACCGGATTTGGTGTCTTCGGCATTTTTCTCCAGCAATCCCTCGTAAATGGTGCCTTTGGTATCCGCACCCAACATCACCCAATCGGTATCGTTGACCAAGTCAATCAAGCGCGACAATTTAGCGGGATCTTGAATCTTGTTTTGTGCTTTGGTAAATATTTGCCCCAGCATTCCTGATTTGTTGCCTAATTCCCGCAACAATGTCACATAATGCACTTCCAGCGCCGCGCCTTTTTTCGTTTTGAGGCTTTGCCAGTTGTAATCCGTTGGAATGCCGACATCACGGTTATACGGCGGCTGGCTGTATTCTTCCGCCATTTTTAAGAAGATTAAGTAAGTCAGTTGTTCCAGGTAATCGCCATATCCTACGCCGTCATCGCGTAAGGTCGTGCAAAAACTCCAGACTTTGGAAACGATGGATTCTGTGTTCATATTTTAACTCGCGCAAAGGCGCAAAGACGCCAAGAAAAGAAGATTATAAATGTAACAGCTGATATTTAAGCCGTCATTCCGGCAGGGATACGGTGTGTTGTCAACTTAACCGCCCGCCCTAAAATCTTTGCGCCTTGGCGTCTTGGCGCGAGCCCTCATTCCTCCAGGCCATTGACCGCTCGGACGATGCCGTTTTTCATGAGCGCTTCGCCAAAGTTGAGCAAGAAACCCAGTTTTTTACCGCTGAGACGCAGGTAGGTTTGAATTTGTTTACGGTGTCCCGGTGTAATCGCAGTCACAGATTTTAATTCGAGAACTACCAAGCTGTTGACTATCATATCGGCGCGAAAGCCTTCGTCGAAATGAAGATTGTCATAGATTATTGGAATGGGAACTTGACGCTGGACTATAAGACTGCGCTTTTGCAGTTCATGGGCCAGGGTGATTTCATAAACCGATTCCAGCAGGCCGGGGCCAAGGGCGCGGTGTAAGGCAATCGATGCATCAACTACAATTTTTCCGATTTGATTTTCTGTCATTGTTTTATCTCGCGCAAAGGCGCAAAGACGCCAAGGGAAAAAGATTGTGAATGTAATTAAATTCTTTGCGCCTCAGCGTCTTGGCGCGAGTTTTTAATTCGTTCCAGTAACACACTGGCCGTTTCGTCGTTGGGGTCTTGCGGGACTAATTGACCGGAAAAGGCTTTTTTGAGGATCGATTGGCGCAGGGCTTCGGCTTGTTGTAGGGCGATGGTTAGGGTTTGGTCAACATTTTCTATTAATGAAAGTTTTTCATTGATTAACTCCAATATCTTTTCCGATTCAAATTTGCCAACTATTGGAATTGCCATATTTTCTAGTTTACCGGCACTAAGGTGATTGATGCCAACCCCTCCCGATAATTTGGAAAACACACCAGTGACATAATATGTTTTAAAAACCCAAAAAAGATATTCGTTTAGAGCTATAGACCTAACCCTAATTACAGTATTTTGAAAACAACACTCTTCAATTTCATCACGCCAGATAGCAGGCTTTCCTACTTGATTCGCGCTTCCAGATGCTTCCGAAAGCAAGACATCCCCATATACCAATAAAAACCGCTCTTTTTCTTGTGGGTCAAACTCCATATCCAATACATCATCCAAGTTCAATCCATTCTCAGTTATATTTCCAGCTCTAATATATTTGGTCGGAAATTTGTTCGACCTATTGTTTGGTGATCGTTGTCGTCCTAACTGGACATCCGAAGTTTCACCAACTTTTACCCAAGCCCACCCTTCCGGCAATTCGGGCAATTCTGCCAATTCTTCAGCCGTCAGCGGCGGTAAGGTTTTAGGCGCTTTGGGTTTGTTGCCTTGTTTGCCGTTGACTTCCCAGTCGTTAAGCTGTTGCTGATAGCGTTGCTCGCGTTCGGTTTGAATGCGCTGGAGCAAGGCTTCGGCGGTTTCCAGTTTGGCTGCTCCGGGCTCCTGCCCTCCAGCGGCATTTGCACATCCCTGTGCGGCATCCTGATTTTCCGCCCGCCATTGCTCAGTTAACTTGCCAGAAAAAGCGTGTTTTAACACTGCTTGCCGATAGATTTTCAGTTGTTCGCGAGCGGTTTTAAAGCTTTCCATGCCTTTGTCCAGCTCGGAAAATAAAGCCTCGATTTTGGCAACGATGCGGTGTTGTTCGTTGGTTGGTGGAAGTGGTAAAGGAATTTCACCAATAGTTTTTGAAGATAAATGTTTGACGGTAACTGAAGATGTTTCAGCATTTATCGCATTCAAATAGGGTTGCAAACAAAGGGATAAAAATTTTGCCGAAAATTTTTCTGTTATTGGAATCAATCGACATACACGTTGATTTAGTAACCCATCAGAACCTTGCCAAATAGAAGCATTGAAATCGCCGTCCATCCCAATAAGAATGTTACCTTTTCTTACTACAAAATCTTCTGAATAATTACCCGAATAAAAATTCTCAGTTTTACCCCTATCAATATCTCTAATCCTAATTAAAGGCATCCCATCAGAATGGGTAAATAAATTGGATTTGAAAGCAAAGCCATTTTGCACGACGGCGACATATGATAGCTCGACACGTTCCCAGTGTTTCGCTTTGGTAAGTAGTTGGTGCTTTCCTTGCGTAACAATTTCAATTGGTTTTATTGATAACGCCATCTTTTATTTATTCCAACTCTGGCGCTCATGCTGGATATGTTGCTGTATTTCGTCCCGACTTAAGCCCTGATTCTCTGGTTTGACGGGCAATTTGTTTAAAAAATCTGCCAAGGCTGATTGTTTCGATGTCTGTACGATGTCTTCAACCATCACAATCACTTTTGCTTTACCCGCCTTAATGGTTTCTGGCAGTTGCAAATGGATTTGATGATTTTGGTCAATTTCTGCGGGTAACTCGATGGTGTGCATAGTTGGGTTTCCTGTTAATTAATGATTAAATCTCTGGGCGATTGTGAATCCTTAAACTTTCCCTTCATGGCCTGGATACACTCTTCCCGGCGGGTATGACGGTGATTTAAACAGTCGTATTGGTTTGCATTGTAACAAGCTCAAGCCACCAATGCCTCATTCAGTTCGTCTAATACATTGTCCATATTGGCACCGAAAAGTTTATACATTTTGCCTAATCCGCCTTTGCCGTCAAACGGCGATAGGCCTAAGTCATCACGATCAATGTGAATTGAGTTGGAAATGTGGTCACGAATCATGTGTAACCACAGCATTTGTTCTTCATTAAATTTATTAGGATTGCCTGCGTGATGTTGCATAATCCAGTTTTGAAAGTTACGACGTACCGTATCATCAAAGTTGGTGAGTTCTTTATCAATGCCGCAAACGCGGCGAATGAGCGCTACCAAGGCGGTCAGTTCGCTGGCTGGTTGCTTGCCTTGGTAGTTATCCAGTTGGCTGTAGGCTTGCCAGACGTTGTGCGGTGCAAGTTTTGGTTTATCCGCTTTGAGGATGTTAAGTAGGTCGTGAATCATCATGTAAGTGAGTTCACGGCGGCAGTGTGGTTGGTCGTAGAAAATACTCAAGGCTTCGATCTGGTCTTTATGGCTGGCGCAATAGTCGGCAAATTCCTGGCTGATATTTTGTGCGGTGGTTTGGGCATCGGTCGCCCATCCCGCAGCAATAAGCTGATCCGGGTTATCGTGGTCGATGATTTGCTCTTTGTCACGACGAATGCTGTCGATGAGTTCTATTAAATCCCCAGTAAAGCCTTTGGCGGCTGCACTCACTAATTGTGCTTGTGCTTGTTCGCGTTGGGCATCTGTAAGATCGGTACTGGTGGCAAGTTCACAGGCTTTTTGTTCGATGTTGTCGGCATCAATGGCGTTGATCAGATTACTGATGATTTGGCTTAGGTCAATGCCACCCGCACACTTTTTCAGTTTATCTTTTTCGGCAGGGTTGAGTTGCTGATTCAGCCGTGCCAAGCGTCCGGCTAAGGAACTGACGGTATCGGTATCGTTAGCCCCCGTCATGACACCCATCGCCAAGTCTTTCAGCGGTACAGTGGGTTTGGTAATCAGCGGTTGACTGGCGGTTTTTAAGGATTTGGTTACGCCGACGGCATCGACAATCACATAATGGGTTTTGGCTGTTAGCGCGGACGGGGTGACTTTTTTCAGGTCGTCATGATCCAGGGTGCGGGTGCCGCGTCCTTTCATTTGCTCGAAATAATTACGGCTGCGGACATCGCGCATGAATAACAGGCATTCCAGCGGTTTTACATCAGTACCCGTAGCGATCATATCAACCGTGACGGCGATGCGTGGATGGTAGGCGTTGCGAAAATCCGCCAGGGTGGATTTGGGATTCTCATCGGCTTTATAAGTGATCTTTTTACAGAACGCGTTACCTTCGCCAAATTCTTCGCGCACGGTTTGTATAATGTCGTCGGCGTGGCTATCGGTTTTGGCAAAAATAAGGGTTTTTGGGACTTCCTTTCGGTTGGGGAAAATGACGGGTAAATTCTCTTTAAAGGCTCTTATGACGGTGCGGATTTGATCGGGATTGACCACGCTGTTATCGAGTTGGCTGGCGGTATAGGTTTCGTCTTCGTCTTGCTGCTCCCAGCGTTTGCGGCGGGTGAGTTTTTCGCGCTTTTCGATTAACTGGTTAGCAGGAATTTTCGCCCCTGATTGGGAAATCGTTGTGTCAATAAGATAAATTTCATTACCCACATTGACCCCATCAGCAACCGCTTTTTCGTGATCGTATTGACTAACCACGTTCTTTTTAAAGAAGCCGTAAGTACGGTTATCGGGCGTGGCAGTCAAGCCGATCAGAAAGCTATCGAAATAATCCAGGACTTGCTGCCACAGGTTGTAAATAGAGCGGTGACATTCATCAATGAAAATAAAATCAAAAAATTCTATAGGCACTTTAGAGTTGTACACCACGGGCAGGGGTGTTTTGGGTTTGGTGAGTTGTTCAGCGGGATTAATGTCTTCTAGGGCGCTGTCGAGTTCTTCACCTTTAAGTATCGAATACATGCGCTGGATGGTACTGATGCAAACTTGGCTATCTTTAGCGACATAGGATGAATTCAACCGCTGGACGGTATAGAGTTCGGTAAATTTGCGGTTATCGTCGTTAGGCAAATAACTCATCATTTCTTGCTCGGCCTGTTCGCCTAGATTGCGCGTGTCCACTAAAAACAAAATGCGTGTAGCATCGCCGTATTTGAGCAACCGATACATGGCAGTAATGGCGGTGTAGGTTTTGCCGGAACCAGTTGCCATTTGAATTAAAGCACGGGGGCGGTTGTCCTTGAACGATACCTCCAAATTGTTAATGGCGATTTCTTGGCAGTTCCGCAAGTTTTTGGGGTTTAGGTGTGGAATGGTTTGTAATCGGCTACGCAAGGATGAGCTTTGCGCTAACCTTTCCTTTAATGTCTCCGGACGGTGAAAGGTAAAAACTTCACGCGAACGCGGTTTGGGATCGCGGGAATCGCTAAAACGGGTAATAACCCCGGTACTTTCATATAAGAACTCCAAAGGCGCTTGATTGTTGAACCACTTGAGTTTAGCGGCAGCATATTCTGCTGTTTGTCTTTCTACATCGGTGATCCTATGACCGTGATGTTCTGCTTTGGCTTCGATTACGCCGACTGGTTTTCTATCGACAAATAATATGTAATCGGCGGGGCCGGTATCGGTTTGGTATTCTCTAACGGCTTGGCCTATGCCTACATCAAAATTGATCTGGTTTTTGTTTTGGATTATCCAGCCAGATTGCCGTAATAAAGCATCAATATTATCTCGAGCAATCTGTTCCGGGTTTTGGTTCTCTGCCATAAAATCCATCTTGATTTGTGCTTATTGCCTAAGTTTAGACTTTTTAAGACATTTCAACTAAAAAACCCGAATTTATGTCTGTTGGGGTTTTTCATTGCTTTGCTTATCCACCCCTAAAAACCTTTTTTAAAATTTAGATAACCTATCGTCAATAATCCCCAACTTTTTTGATATTCTTAATAAGACCTGATCGGAAACTTCGTTATATTGCCACCAAATACGATAGTAGGTCTTCCAGTGCATTCCTTTGGGTTTATCGCCCATTGCATTGAGTATTCCAGGTTCCCAATCCAGCTTTTTTCTGATATTGTTGGCTTTGCGATCTGCCCTGTCATCCGCCGTTTCCCTTTGGCTGCGATAAGCCAGTTGATAGCAATGCCTACAAGCGAAATATTTACCGCCCATGTACAACACTGCCGCACGACGACCAGTTCGCCTTTTCGCATTCCGGTGGTCAGCGCCATGCCGCCAGTCGGTTTATTGAAGCCCAGAAACGTGCTGATAGTCGTGGTTTTTCCGGCGCCATTGCCCCCTACCCCCTAACAGCGCATAGACACAGCCCGCAGGCACGGATAAATCAAGCCCATTGATCGCGCGATAATTTTTATAGTTGACGACAAGGTTTCTAGCTTCAAGCAGGGTTGTAATGGATGTCATGATGATTTAGCCTATGATTCAGACCGAGCATAGAATGTTTTGGGCTTTATGTGCATTTGCGTTCAATTATCAATATTAGCAGGAGCACTGATACACTACCCTGCCTAATTACAGTTTATAGATAGCTCATGACCATTCAATGGTATCCAGGCCACATGCACAAAGCCGGTCGAGAGATCAAAGAGACTCTCGCTCAGGTCGATTTGGCAATTGAAATCCTGGATGCACGGATTCCGTTTAGCAGCGAAAATCCCATGCTTGCAAGGTTGCGGGGCGACAAGCCTTGTATCAAGGTGCTGAACAAAAGCGACCTTGCCGACCCCGACATAACACAGCGCTGGCAGGTTTATCTCGAGCAAGAGAAAGGTGTCAAGACGTTGGCCTTGTCTATGGATCAGGCCGATAAAATCAGGCAACTAACTGATCTTTGCCGCAAGCTTGCCCCGGCGGATAAAAGCGAAGGCAAGCTGATACATGCCCTGATTATGGGTATCCCCAACGTCGGCAAATCCACATTGATCAATATCTTGGCGGGCAGGGCCATAGCAAAAACCGGAGATGAACCCGCCGTCACCAAAAGGCAGCAGCGCGTCGCTATAGGGCATAACGTTGTCTTGCTGGATACGCCGGGTATGCTCTGGCCGAATGTTGAAAATAAAAACAGTGGTTACCGCTTGGCTGCCACAGGCGCAATCAAGGATACAGCGATTAGCCATGACGATATTGCTTTTTTTCTTGTGGAATATTTGTCACACAGCTACCCAGACCATCTAAAAACGCGGTTCCAACTAGACACCCTGCCCTCAAGCGTACAGGGATTGATGGATGTGATTGGAAGAAAGCGGGGCTGTTTGCGTGCGGGCGGGCTAATCGATATGGATAAGGTTGCCAAAATTCTATTGACCGAATTGCGTGCGGGTACACTTGGCCGCATCAGTTTGGAAACGCCCGCCATGATGGAGACGGAATTGGCAGAACTTGCAGTGTTCCAACAGTTAAAGGCCGAAAAAAAGCAGGAGCGCAAGGCCAAAAAATATTAACCACAGAGAACACGAAGGGCACGAAGAAAATAATCCTGCCAATTCAAACTATTGAAACTTCGTGACCTTCGTGGTTATCCCATTACTCAGCCTAATCTTGCTGTTAACAGCAAATTGCCTATAATCAACGCAGTCAAAATTCATTGGAACATACCATGACGGAAGCAGAAAGACGACAGCATCCCAGGTTTAATCCAAACGGTTTAAAGGCCAGTATTTTTCTGGAGCTGCCTCACGATCCTAGCAATGTAGAAGGCGAAGTTGTCGATATCAGTTATACGGGCATCAAAATCAAGCTCAATACCCCAATGGCTGCCGATATGGATGGCAAGATCAGGATAGAGCTTTTTTTACCGGACTCAGGCATTCCGTTTTCTATCAGCGGAATCCTTAAGCACCAACTTAATTCAAGGGAATTGAGCCTTCATTACGTAGATAGTCCTGATGCAGATGCTTTGGACAGTTTTATGTTTGAGTGCATCAAGTTGTCAAAGAATTGATAGCATAAAGGTCAACCGACGCTTGGAGCGCCTTTGGGTACAGTTTTATCGACTTTTAATGGACTCAATGACATCAACAACATACTTTTGATTAAACCCGGCAACGAATGTCCAAAATAAAAGCTTTGCATACTCCGCCGCACCATCAGCATGTTGGCTGAAAACAACTAGAAAACCCTCTAGCTTTTTATCCCCTTCCTGAACGGTATCTTCGACAATCTTTGGAAATAGCTCCCCGCTGATTATGCCGGAAATGAATAAAAGGTAGAGGACAGAAGCGAGGATTCCTCCTACAAAGGAGGGTACAACAAGACCAAGCCAAGATGAAGACAATTGGGCGACCTCAACATCCGAAAGGGTAGTTAGATTTCTATGAATGCCGACATAGCCGCCAATATTCCCTACAATGAAAACAAGGACCGGCACTGTGAAAGGCCCTGCATTCAGGGAAATGAAAACTGACAACGCAAGGAGTGAAATAAAAACAATCAGCAACTTGCGCCAGATGATATTTAGTGCCTCTTGACGATTCATAAGCTTCTCCCCAAAGCTGCCCTGCTAATTATTATCCAAGTCGGGATAGCTTATACCCCTTTCAACCTCAGTCGACAAGAGTGAATTTTATGGCTGTTTTTCTAAACTGGATAACATGCAAACACGCATAAAAAATAGGTTCAGGATAACGCTGCATTCAGCGGCTTGTCCGCTGCAATGTTTTGTTAAACGGTGAATTTGATGCGTAGCGGGCTAGCCCTTTTAGCAGACACTCGGCGGTCTCGTAAATATAACCATATTTAAGCAATTTATAATCTCCGTACTCCAAATACTCAAATTTTTTCGAATTATAAGCCTTATTCAACAATTTAACGTCCTTAACCTGCTGCTTTGAGAGCTTCACCTCTCTGCCAATCTTTCTCTTTCTTGCCTCGTTTAAAAGACTTTCCAAGATATGGCCATACTTCTTAGCTCTAAGATCATTAAGCGTATAGCCCTTTGCCGCCAAATACGATTTCAATGACAGCTCAATGGAATGACCGACGAGATAATATGCAGGCAATATGAGTTTAAATACCTCCTCACCTCTATGGCTACTTTTTGGATCCTTCAAAGAATTCGCCGCAGACAAGAATTCCTCGGCATGACTCCAAAATCCAAATGATATGCACTTACTCATAGCCGTTTAACTAGTTATTACCTGGGTCGGGATAGTTTGTACTCCTTCCAACCATAGTTGACAAGAATAAATTTCAAGGCAAGTTTCCCAAACTGGATAACATGCAAATACGCATAAAAAACAGTTTCAGGATAATCAGCATTTAGACTATGGAAACCTAACAAGTGATGGTTAATTGAATCATCCAAGTAAAGCAGGGTTAACATAATCAATCATATTCCCCTAAAAAGGCTTCACCACCGCCAAAATAACAATAGCAATCAAAAACAACACCGGCACTTCATTCATCCGGCGGTAATAAACATGGCTGTGCTTATTGCGGTCATGTTTGAAATCCAACAGCCACAGTCCACAGATAATGTGGTAAACCAGCAATAAGGCCAGCAAAGCCAGTTTTGCATGCAGCCAGCCGCTGGCAGAATACATGTCCCAGGCATAGCTGGCTAGCATCCAGATACCAAAAATAAAGGTGGCTATCATGCCCGGGGTCATAATGCCGAAATACAGCTTGCGCTCCATAATCTTAAAACGCTCATTGCTGATCGCATCCGTGCTCATAGCATGGTAAACAAACAAGCGCGGCAAATAAAACAGCCCGGCAAACCAAGTGACCATAAAAATCAAGTGTAATGCTTTCAGCCAGAGCATGGTTTATCCTTTGAGCAAATGTTGAATACGGGTCTCCATCTCTGTCAGGTCAAATGCGCCCACTTCGCGCTTGGCAACTGTGCCATCTGGACTAATCAGCAGAGTGGTAGGCGTTGCCCAAATACGGCCAAAAGCCCTGGCATATTCTGATGCCAAGTCCAACACGACAGGGTAAGGCAGCTTTCGTTCGTTAGTCATCGCCACGACACGATTGGGTGGATCATATACCATAGCTACTGCAATGATTTCCAGCCCTTGCGAATGAAAACGGTCATATAGCGCAATAAGGTGAGGAAATTCTTTTACACAGCTAGCGCAGCTCGTCGCCCAAAAAGTGACGAGTACGGGCTTGCCGTTTAATGCTTTCATCGAAATGCGTTCGCCAGTGATTGTGGTAAAAGTAGTTTCGGGCGTAAAGCTATAAGTCTTGCTCCTCGCCATCCACAGGGCGAGTGAAATCAACAATAACAGTAAGAGTCCTTTAGCCCACGGGTTGGTTTTCATTGGCTACACTAACACATTCGACATATCCCGATTATACCAAAGCTGGTAAACTAGTGGATTTTTAGCGCGTTTTCCTTTGGTTTTAACTTTCATGAAAAAAATCCTTATTTCCGACAAACTGGCAGAAGCCGGCATTAACTATTTAAACGAGCAGTCTGGTATTCAAATTCATATTGAAACCAGCCTTAACGAAGAAGGGCTTTGTAACATCATCGGCGATTATGATGCCTTGTTGATCCGCAGTGATACCAAAGTCACGAAAAAGGTATTAGAGGCCGCCAAAAACCTCAAGCTCATAGGCCGTGCCGGGATTGGTGTGGATAATGTGGATATTCCCATGGCCACGGAGATGGGTGTCATTGTAATGAACACCCCCGATGCCAATGCGACCACCACGGCGGAATTGGCAATTGCCCACATGATGTCGTTGAGCCGACAGTTACCGACGGCGGATCGCTCCGTACGTGCGGGTAAGTGGGAACGCTCTAAGCTGATGGGCGCAGAAATCGCACATAAAACCCTGGGCATTGTCGGTTTTGGCACCATAGGCCGGATTGTGTCCCAACGCGGCTTAGGGTTAAAAATGGACGTGATTGCTTATGATCCGTTTGTAGCGCCGGAGATATACGAAGAATATGGTATTGCATCAGTCAGTCTGGACGATTTGGTCAGCCGTGCTGATTACATCACTTTACATTGCCCTTTGATCGAAAAAACCCGCAACCTTATTGGCGCAGCGCAGTTTGCCAAGATGAAAAAAGGCGCGATGATTATCAACTGCGCCCGGGGCGGATTAATTGATGAACAAGCGCTCTATGACGCGTTAAAAAGCGGCCAATGTGCAGGTGCGGCGCTGGATGTTTATGAAAATGAGCCGCCCGTAAATTCCCCTTTGCTGGAGTTGGACAATATTGTGTTTACGCCCCACCTGGGTGCATCAACTTCCGAAGCGCAAGTGGCAGTCAGCGTGGAAATTGCTCGGCAAGCGGTGATGTTCTTGAAAACCGGCGAAGCGGTCAATGCGCTTAACCTGCCGAGAGTTTCCGCCGAAGATCTTAACAAGTCGCATGATTTCATGAACTTAGCCACAATATTAGGCAAAATTTTAGTCGGATTAGCCAACCAACCCATCACTAAGGTTGAAGTCGCGCTTTACGGCAGGGCGGCAGATGCTGCGGTTCGTCCGGTATCAGTGTCTGCGCTTATCGGTATTTTAAGCGGCCAAGTTTCAACACCGGTCAACCGCGTCAATGCGGAAAATATTGCCAAACGGCAGGGCATTGCGCTAGTGGAATCGGTCTCCAAAGACTCGCCGGATTACGTCTCACTGGTTCAAGTCACAGGTCATTGCGCCGATCAAAGCATTGCCCTGTCGGGTGCTTTATTGGGTGGCCGTCGGCCTCGTTTGGTATGTATCAATCATTTTGATATTGAAGTGGTGCCCGAAGGCACATTAATAGTGACTCGCCATGACGACAGGCCAGGCGTAATCTCCGCGATCAGTTCCGTATTAGGCAATGCCAATATCAACATCACCCGCATGCAAGTGAGTACGGCAGATGTTAAAGACCAGGCGATGGCGGTGATCAGCGTGTCAGAACCGATACCGGAATCCATCATGCAGCAAATTTGCAAGCTCACTGCCGTTTGCAATGCAAAGCAAATCAATATATGAATTTTGAGGTCATCTGTTTCGACTGCGACAGCACGCTCAGCAAGATAGAAGGGATAGACGAACTGGCACGGTGGGCAGGCGTAGGCGAAGCAATGGCTAGACTTACCGATGCCGCCATGAATGGCGAATTGCCGTTGGAAGCCGTGTACGGAAAACGTTTGGCGACCATACAACCAGACCGTGCAAGCATCAACAAGCTGGCTGATGTGTACATTCAGGAAATGGTTGATGGCGTTAAGGAAGTCTTCGCCACTTTGTTAGCGCCGGGTAAGGATGTGCATATCATCAGCGGTGGCTTACGTCAGGCAATCTTGCCGTTGGCAGAAGTCTTAGGTGTTGCAGATAACCATGTCCATGCGGTCGATATTTATTTCAATGCCGATGGCAGTTATCAGTCTTATGATGAAACTTCCCCATTAGCGCGGTCAGGCGGCAAAGCGGAAATTTGTAACAAGTTGCTGCAAGGGAAGTCTTCACTCGTCATGATAGGCGACGGTAAGACGGATATGGAAGCCAAACAGCTTGGGGTAACGGTAATCGGTTTCGGTGGCGTGTGTGACCGCGCCGTTGTGCGGCAGTTGGCAGATCGTTACACGGTTGAGCCTGATTTGCAGGCTATATTGCCGCTGCTGTGAAGTCGATAGGGTTGTAAATTCGATATGAAAGCGTTGGGCTGGTAAAATTATCCATTTTAAAACTGTACGTAGAGAGCAACAATGGCTGGACACAGTAAATGGGCTAATATCAAACATCGTAAGGCAGGACAGGATGCCAGACGCGGCAAAATATTCACTAAAATGCTGCGCGAAATCAGCGTTTCGGTAAAAACCAGTGGCCCGGATGCGGCGAGCAACCCCGCTTTACGCACCGCAATTGATAAAGCATTGGGCGCTAATATGCGCCGCGACACCATCGACACCGCCATCAAAAAAGCCTCCGGCGCTTTGGAAGGAGTAAATTACGAAAACGTCCGCTATGAAGGCTATGGTCCCGGCGGCACAGCTGTGATTGTTGATTGCTTAACCGATAACCGCAACCGCACTGTTGGCGAAGTCCGCCACGCCTTCACCAAAGCGGGCGGCAACTTGGGTACCGATGGTTCGGTTGCTTATCTATTTAGCAAGCTAGGCATTTTAAGCTATGCGCCTTCCGTGGACGAAGATGCCCTGATGGAAGCCGCATTGGAAGCAGGTGCAGAGGATGTCGTCACTTATGATGACGGTTCAGTGGATGTGATGACCATGCCGGAAGGTTACCTTACTGTCAAGGAAGCCTTAGTAGCTGCGGGATTCGAGCCGGATAATGCCGAAGTCACGATGCAAGCAGCAACTATGGCAGAATTGGATGCAGACGATGCCGAGAAAATGATACGCCTGATCGACCGCCTGGAAGACCTGGATGACGTGCAGAATGTGTACTCCAATGCGGACATTAGTGATGAGATTATGGAAGGTTTGAGTTAGTTGTCTAAACTTGGATAAGGTGTTTATCGTTCCCACGCTCCAGCGTGGGAATGCAGCCCCGGACGCTCCAGCGTCCGGGCCAATAATACAGGCAACAAATGGGAAGAAGCCGTTACACCATAACCGAACCTGATAAGCCGCACTTTATGACCTGTACCGTTGTCGAGTGACTACCTGTGTTTACGCGCCCTGACACGGTCGAAATCTTGCTGAATTGTTGGCGTTACCAAAGAGAAAACGAAGGCTTACGGCTCTACGGTTACGTCGTTTTAGAAAACCATCTACATTTTATTGCCCAAGCGAAAAACTTAAACAAATGTGTGAGTAGCTTCAAATCGTTCACTGCCCGGAAGATTATCGACTATCTTAAGGTACAGCAAGCAGAGAGGTTGTTGACATGGTTGCGTTTTTCCAGACTAGCGCACAAGCAAGATCGAGAATATCAGTTTTGGCAGGAGGGCGTTCATGCCGAATTGGTATTTAGCGAGGCAATGATGCGCGAAAAGTTAGATTATATCCATGCCAATCCAGTAAAACGAGGCTATGTAAACCTGCCGGAACATTGGCGCTATTCGAGTGCGAGCAGTTATGCCGGGCAGGTGAGGTTGATAGAGATAGATGTTTGGTGAGACGTGACGCTGGAGCGTCCAGGGCTGCATTCCCACGCTGGAGCGTAGGAACGATAAATTATGGAAGGTTTCAGTTAGTTGTCTAAACTTGGAATAAGGCATTCGGCACACCTAATTATTCATTCACCCTTAATCCAAGTAGATCAATATGGCAAAATTTCTTAATACCAGTGCAACTAATTATTTTCTCGAAGAGCTAATTAAAGATGCTAAAGATAGGCTTATCCTGATAAGCCCTTTTTTAAAGCTAAATGACCGGATGAAAGAGCTTCTAGCTGATAAAAATCGCCTAAAAATCGATGTGCGAATTGTTTATGGTAAAAGTGAGCTTCAACCGGAAGAAATCAACTGGTTAAAAGAGCTCACTTACATTCGAACCAGCTTTTGCAAGAATTTACACGCCAAGTGCTATTTGAATGAAGAGCTTTGTATTATTACTAGCCTTAACCTATATGAGTTCAGCCAAATCAACAACAATGAAATGGGTGTCCTGATTCGTCGTGCAGATGACGCAGAGCTTTACAAAGACGCATATGAAGAAGCACAACGTATTATTCGTATAAGTGATGAAGTCCGCATCACTTTGGAACGTGTGACGAACGAACCTGAAGATAAAGCTGATGCTGATGAGAAATCCGATAAACTGACATCCTCAAAACTTGCTCAGAAATTAGGAATTAAGACTAATGAATTTATGGAGAAACTCGTTTCTTCTGGTGTGCTAGAACTAAAAGATGGCAAGCATTATTTAACAACTAAAGGCAAAGAGGTTGGCGGCGAGTTTCGTTTGAGTTCAAAGTTTGGCCCTTACTTTCTGTGGCCCGAAAATTTTCGACCATGAACAAACCTCGCAGTTTCGTAGGTCGGGTTAGCATTAGCGTAACCCGACACAAGCCATTCCGATTATTAAGGTTAATACAAGTCGCTGCATTTTTTATGAAGTCTAATTTTTAGTTAGGGATTTATTTTGGCTTATGCTATTTGTTTTACCGAAGTAGCGTTGAAAAATTTACAACGCTTCCCACATAAAGATAGAAACTTAATTATCAAAAATATTGAACAGTTGGTGGCTGATCCTTTGCACAAAAGTAATGTCAAAAGACTGGTTGATTTTGATGCGGCAGCTTTCAGATTACGCGTGGGGAATTACCGAGTTTTATTTGATCGAGAGGATGACTTGAAGGTCATTGATATTGTTGACATTCTGCAACGTAAACGGGCATATCAAAAGAGGTAGCTATGTTAGATCATGTACAGATTATTGAAGAACGCGGACAAGCTAAATTTGCAGTGATTGATTTTGAAGAATATCTCTCAATTAAGGCTTTGTTATCAGAGCCTGAAAAATTAGAAGATTATTTAGATTATTTACACATGCAAGAAGTTAAACAAACATCTTCAAAAAGATTGACTTTAGCAGAGGTTAAGCAGGCTTGTGACCTTTAAATTTAGTAAGGTAGGTGAACGTAGGGAACCCCAACGATCCACCTTGCCACGGTGTTGGGGTTCGTCCCTCAATCCAGCCTACAATAATTGATGAGAATATTAGGCATAGACCCCGGCTCAAGGCTGACAGGTTACGGGATTATAGAAGAATCACCGCTTGGGTTTAAATACATCGCCAGCGGCAGTATTCGGG
Organism: Methyloglobulus sp.; assembly: GCF_046714055.1. Classification (GTDB taxonomy): domain Bacteria; phylum Pseudomonadota; class Gammaproteobacteria; order Methylococcales; family Methylomonadaceae; genus Methyloglobulus. The sequence continues at coordinate 21,010 of NZ_JBKKBJ010000201.1, forward strand.
TGACTGAGGATAATTTTCCCGACCGGCTTAAACAAATATTCAAAGGTCTATTGGAAGTGGTGGAACGCTATCAGCCTGAGCAGATGGCTATCGAACAGGTGTTTATGCATATCAATGCGGATTCCGCACTTAAGCTGGGCCAGGCGCGCGGCGCGGCGATCTGCGCGGTGCAGGCGGCGGGTTTACCGGTGTTTGAATATTCCGCCAAGCAGGTCAAGCAAGCTGTGGTGGGGAAAGGCAATGCGGCAAAGTCGCAAGTCCAGCACATGGTGAAAATTCTATTAAATATTCAAGGCGAAATGCAGATTGATGCCAGTGATGCGTTGGGTATCTGCCTTTGTCATGCCCATCATCAGCAAACTGCGCTGCGCTTACAGAAAGGGTTGGTCAAGTGATCGGGTTTCTGCGCGGTAAACTGATCCATAAAGCGCCACCCGTGTTATTGCTGGATGTGCAAGGTGTCGGTTATGAAGTGGAAGCGCCGATGACCACTTTTTATAACCTGCCTGCCATCGGTGCTGAAATCCTGTTGCATACGCATTTAGTCGTAAGGGAAGATGCCCATATTTTGTTTGGCTTTTCGACCGAGGCCGACCGGGCAATGTTCAGGACTTTAATCAAGGTAAATGGTGTTGGCCCCAAGTTGGCGTTGACTATATTGTCTGGCCAGACCGCTGAAGAATTCCATCGCTGTATCCATAACAACGACACCCAAGCCTTGGTGCGTTTGCCGGGCGTGGGAAAAAAAACCGCCGAACGTCTGGTAATAGAAATGCGCGACCGGTTACCGGAATTGGCAGATTCATCTGCGGTTAATGTGGATCGCGTTAGCACAGTGATGCACATAGCCAACGCAAATCCCAAGCAGGAAGCCATCAGTGCTTTATGTTCGCTGGGTTATAAGCCTTTGGAAGCGGCGAGACTGGTGCAAAATATTGGCTTCGACGGCAAAAGCTGTGAAGATATTATCAGGCTGGCGTTGCAAAATGCAGCTAGATAACTCAAAGTGCGGTGAGATGATACGGAGCGCAGCGATATGATCGAGAGTGATCGCATGATCAGTGGCCGCAGCCACCCGGATGAAGAGCGGCAAGACCGCGCCATACGCCCCAAGCGCTTGGTTGACTATGTCGGCCAACAAGAGCTTCGTACCCAAATGGAGATTTTCATTCAGGCGGCGACCGCAAGACAAGAAGCGCTGGATCATGTGCTGATTTTCGGCCCACCGGGATTGGGCAAGACGACCTTAGCCAATATCATCGCCACGGAAATGTGTGTTAACATTCGCCAAACTTCAGGGCCGGTGCTGGAAAAAGCGGGGGATTTGGCTGCCTTGCTCACCAATCTAGAAGCCCATGATGTGCTGTTTATTGATGAAATTCATCGCTTAAGTCCTGCGGTTGAAGAAATCTTGTATCCAGCTATGGAAGATTACCAACTGGATTTGATGATCGGCGAAGGTCCCGCAGCCCGTTCGATCAAGCTGGATTTGCCGCCGTTTACCCTGGTGGGTGCGACCACCAGGGCAGGCTTGCTGACATCGCCATTACGTGATCGTTTTGGTATCGTTCAACGCTTGGAATTCTATACGATTGATGAACTGGCTAGCATTGCCATGCGTTCTGCTAATGTATTGGGCATCAGCATGGAGCCGCAGGGTGCTTATGAGATTGCCCGCCGTTCCCGTGGTACGCCGAGAATTGCCAATAGATTGCTACGCAGGGTACGGGATTATGCCGAAGTTAAGGCGAGTGGTGTTATAACAGAAATTATTTCTGTTCAGGCTCTGGACATGTTACGTGTGGATACTAACGGTTTTGATGCCCTAGACCGCAAATTGTTGATGGCTATGATAGACAACTTTTCCGGTGGGCCGGTGGGTCTTGATACCTTGGCGGCGGCGATTAATGAAGAGCGCGGCACGATTGAAGATGTCTTGGAGCCGTATTTACTGCAACAAGGCTTCATCATGCGTACACCTAGAGGACGCGTGGTAACACAGCAAGCTTATTTGCATTTTGGCATGAAGCCCCCAAAAAGTTTAGGGTTGTCCGAGGATTTATTTGAATAATCCGTTTAGCTGGGCAGTGCGGGTGTACTACGAAGACACCGACGCGGGTGGCGTGGTGTTTTATGCCAATTACCTGAAATATTTCGAACGGGCAAGAACTGAGTTGCTCAGGTATAAGGGATACGAGCAGGACGAACTGATGGTCAATGAAGGTATCGTTTTTGCCGTGCGTTCCCTGACTGTTGAGTACATTAAACCGGCGCGATTTAATCAGCTATTGCAGGTTAGCGCAGACATAAAACACATAAAAAAGGCCAGCCTGGAATTTGTACAACACATCACCCGGGATAACGAAATATTGGTGACAGGCGAGGTTCGCATCGCCTGTATCGATGTAAAAACGCTGAAACCTAAAGCCATTCCTGAAAATTTATTAGAGCAGTTTAAACATGAATACTGATTTATCAATCTTCCATTTAATTAAAGATGCCAGCTTTGTCGTCCAATTTGTCATGTTGATATTGATTGTGGCATCCGTGGCATCGTGGACTTTCATCTTTTCCAAGCGCAAGGAACTTAGCCGGGCAATACAAATCACTGACGAGTTTGAAGGTGAATTTTGGTCAGGCACCGCATTGGCCGATCTTTACAGAAAACTGGCGGCAAAAGATTTTGAACCGGAAGGCATAGAAAAAATATTCCTGGCCGGCTACAAGGAGTTTTCCAGGATGCGGCAGACTGGAACGGTTGAACCGATGGTGCAAGTAGAAAGCGCCCAACGTGCCATGCGTATTGAGTTGTCGAGAGAACTCGACCGCCTGGATGAACACTTGGCGTTTTTGGCTACCGTAGGATCAACTAGCCCTTACGTCGGTTTGTTTGGTACGGTATGGGGTATCATGAATTCATTCATGTCATTAAGCACCGTTAAACAGGCAACCTTGGCCCAAGTTGCGCCGGGTATTGCAGAAGCGCTGATAGCAACGGCCATTGGATTGTTTGCCGCGATTCCTGCGGTGATCGCCTACAACCGTTTTTCTACGAGATTGGATAGCTTAACGGGCCGGTACGAGTTGTTTGTCGAAGAATTCGTGGTCTTATTACAAAGACAGGCGCACATGAAATGAGAAAAACCAAGCGCAGAAAACCGATGGCAGAAATCAACGTCGTCCCATATATCGACGTGACCTTGGTGTTATTAATTATTTTTATGATTACGACACCTATGCTGCAAACGGGTGTGGAAGTTGATCTGCCGAAAGCGGAATCGGCAACCGTCGAGCAAAAAGAAGGTGTGCCGCCTATCGTTATCTCTATTAAAGCAGACGGCCAATATTTTATTAACGTCGATGGCGTGACTGACGGTCTCGTCCAACCGGAAGAAATCAATGCGCGGGTTGAGGCTGTGTTAAGCAACAACAAAAGCCCACAAGTGCTGATTAATGCGGATAAAAGCGTGGATTATGGTTCTGTAG
>NZ_JBKKBJ010000202.1:0-3879 GCF_046714055.1 Methyloglobulus sp.
ATGTCCCTTGGTGAAAATTGGGACACTAACGGGGCAATCTCTAAAAACTATTGGCGACAACGCACAAAAACTGACAAAAGTCAATATTTCGTAATCTATTGATTTACCTATCGTTGCCTGTTTTGAAATACTGTAAGTTATTGAATTAATCCGATTCGTAATTAGTAGGTCGCTGGTTAGATTCCAGCCATTGGCTCCATTTTTTCAATCGCTTATAAACTATGTTCTTTTTGTGGTTAGTATTAATAAGCACATAATAAGCAGTTGGGAGAAAAAGCCGCCAAAAACAGGCATTCATCAGGCACAAAAAAACCGCATGGTTTGTGGCTTTGTTGGTAGATGTTTTTTTTGCTTCGGGGTCATCGCTATTGATGGCTTCCCCCATCAGGGATGGAATCCAGAAAATCCGCTAATCGCTTAGGGATGGTGATATTTTTCAGGTCTATCTGCGTCCAGTCGAAATTGTCGTCCAAAAGAGTTTCCAGTCCACAGCATTCGGGTTGCATTTACTTTTCCAGCTTTTCAAGTCTGGACTTGATCCCCATGGCTTCATGCCCACAAGCCAGATGAACATGAACTCCTCAACCCGATATATCCGCCCGTTAAAGTGCTTATTGCCTCCTCCTTGCCGTGTTTTTTCGTTGAAAAACGCCGCTGCTTCCTCAAGGTCATCGAACTCACCAATCATCAATGTTGGTCGTGGTGGTTCAGTGAAATTCACCCACTCAAGTTTAGCCACCCTGGTTTTCAAGTTCATACCCGCTTATCCAGTAATTTATTTTCTAACCATGCCCTTGCTGATTGTGCGGCCTGTGTTATTGGTTTATTGCTTTTTGTCGACGGTGGCTTCGGTGCGCTTTCGTTATAGTGCCGTATCACGCCATCCAGCCATTGCCTAGCAGCTTCGCTTAATTCAAACGTCTGTATTGGCTTTGCTGCTTGTATTGCTTCCAACTTAACCAGTCTTGATTTTATTGTCATTCCCAGGGCCCCAGTTTATCTTTTGCCTGAATGCTCAAGATAACCACGCAACCAAGGCTGTTCTTCCCCCAAGTCACGACCTTCCAGATTAGCGCATACCCAAACAATGTCATCAGTTGGGATTTCATAATCTCGCCAACCATCGGTCAGGATTTCAACAGCACACTCTCGGTAAGGTAATGATAACTTCAAGACACACTCTTTGAAAATCCAGCAAACATCCCGCCTATGGCTGTAATCGGATAACCACGGCTTGCCTTTTGAAACAAACTGCCGTAATTTGGGTACGTCATTAAGCGCAATCAGTTCTCCGCCATATCGCTTATCCGATACATCCCAAATATGCCCTGCTTCATACAATATTTTTCGGGTTAGAAAAATCTCCTCGTGCAATTCTTCACGGGACATATTCCGTAGCCGTTCCTTGATTGGGTCAACCTTCGGCCTGGACTTTTCTAGTTTAACCAGCCTGTTGTGTAAGCCCATCACGCACCTTTTCTATTGCCGCAATCAACGATATACCCCATCCACTAGGCAGTTTCCTATTGTTGAACGAGCTAGGCATAGGCTTATCAGGCAATGGCGCACCTTCAAAAACATGACGACGATGTGCTGCAAACCATTCAGCCTCATCTATATCTTGTTGGGTAGGTTGCCTGAGATGTGCTTGTGCCTCAAGTTTGTTCAGTCTGGTTTTGATGTTCATTTCTGGTTTCCAAGGCTTCAATCCGCTTGGCTAAGTCGTCAATTTCAACCAATTTGGCCTGATTAGCCATTGCGGTAATTAACATGCTGCCAACGTCCGGGCTAATGTTTCCGCCCATAGTGGCTTTCAAAATTTCGCTGCCCATTCCGTGCAATTCGCCGTTAACTGGCAATGGCAAGTTAATATTCTGCGCTATGGGTTTTAAAGTAGGGCAAACCCGATCCAAAATCAGCTTACACGCCGCCATATCGCCGGATTGTGCCGCCTTCACAACCGTTTCTAAGATGCTGGGCAATGCCTTATGGATTTCCTGCCTGATTTTATTTGCCGTGGATAATCCGGGTGGTCGGCCTTTTGGGTTTCCTGATTCACCTTCTTTGAATTTACTCACTGTTATTTCCTGCTTTTATCAGGCATTTTGCCATAAATAAGATTATTGTCGGTAGCACCCTCCATGCTCCGCTTTCCCTTTTGTTTTCTAAGGTTTAGATAACTATAACCCGATTGATTGTACAAAGTTGAAATTAAATCACGATGACTTTTATTGGCTTTTTTGAGTTAGCTATACTTTGTCTGTCATTACCATTTATGGCATGATTAGCCAATCCAATAAGGCAGGATTTGATTAAACATCACTATTCAGCCGCACCCAACAAAGGAAACAGCAAACTTATCTCATGAACTGGCTAACAAATTGGTTATTCGGTAGCGAAGCACCCGCTAAACAGGCCACGCCGCCGCCCAAAGAAGACCCGCAAGCCCGTTATTTGCGCGATACCTTGGCCTTTGCCCAGCAACAACACAAAGGCTTGCGCCATAAACAGAATGAGCATGAGCGTTGGCAGCAGCATTATGGTTCCCTGCATGTTAAAGAGATAACCCAACTCACGGGCACAGACTTTGAAGACTACCTTTCCAGATTATTCAAAAGCCACGGCTACCACGTAGAAACCACACCCAAAACTGGGGACTATGGCGCAGACCTCATCCTGCTCAAAGATAAACAACGCATTGCCGTACAGGCCAAACGCTGGGTTGGCAGCGTCGGCGTAGGCGCGGTACAAGAAGCCTTAGCCGGCGCATGGCGTATTACCGCTGTCACAGTGCCTGGGTCGTCACCACAGGCAATTACACACCGAATGCGGTGGAACTCGCCAAACAATCCAATGTGCAACTGTTAGGCCGCGCAGAACTCGGCAAACTCATCTTGCAGATACAAAGCCAAACCACACCCAAACATGGCTGACCAACTACCGCAGATTACCGGAAGCCGTGCCGTCAATGCCACGGCAACGCCCACTGCCAGCCTGATCGGTCGCGGCTTAAGTGCCATCCAAAACAAGGGAATCGGCATTGCACAGACTGAACTGGATGCCCGTTACCGGAAGGCGCGGGATGTTTATGATCGAATTACCGATTACAGTTGGGAATATCGGTTTAAGTGCGAGGACATGCCAAAGCGCGACAAACAGTTTGATGTGTTTGAAGACAATCCATTACAGCCCTATTTTGACTTGCTTCAACAACTGGCAGATGTTTTTAAGGTATTTCAGGAATTAGCCGATCAAGGGTACGGCAGAGCGTATTTTCCACTAGCAAGGATGTATTGGGGAGGGCTAGGAATAAATCGAGATACTGAAAAAAAAGAATATTACAGTCGCTCATCTTTTAGCTTTTGCTTAGCAAATCAAACATTGAACGAACTGGAGATCTGGAGCGATTTAGGCTGGATGTACGACAACGGACATGGCATACAGCAAGATTATCAACAAGCCGTGTTCTGGTATCGCAAAGCGGCCGAACAAGGCTATGCGATTGCACAGTATGTTTTAGGTTATACCAATCCCAATAGATTATCATATTAATAAAGCCCATTTACGGGAGCAAAGATTTCGGATGGTGTCGGGTTGGCTGGCGAACTGGTTCCAGGCTTGGCAACACACATCAACGATCTGGCCATAGTCAGCAAAGCATCGGTTTGCCCAATCGGATTGCCGTAGCTGTTGCCAGACTTGTTCGACGGGGTTCAACTCTGGCGAGTAGGGCGGCAAGGGCAGGATGGAAAGATTGACCGGTATTAGCACCTTTTCAGTCATGTGCCACGCCGCCCGGTCCGCAACCAATACGCCGTGCTTGCCAGGCGTGACGGACTCGGCGATCAAATCGAGATGCTGCTGCATGCTTTCGGCATT
>NZ_JBKKBJ010000203.1:0-26124 GCF_046714055.1 Methyloglobulus sp.
CTAGGGTCTGTTGACATTTATCTCATATAAAACCACGTTACCCGTCATGCCGTCAGGGAATGACGGCATCCAGGTGGCATGGATGCCGTCCTTGGCTTCTGGATTCCGGCGATCCCTGCCGGAATGACGCGGCTCCCTGAGTAACGTGTAAATGTTAATTATATGATATATATATAATATTTTTAGCCTATGCAGTCCAAATGTCAACAGACCCTAGTGAAGCAAAGCGGACAGAACGTTCGGTTTTTGTTTGACAATGATTTATCACAAAAAAATCAGTTAGACTTGCTGTTTCCGCAATACCGTAGGGGCAATCCCTTGTGGTTGCCCGGAGTGTGGTTGCTGGATATCCGAGTAGGCACAAGCCTCGGCACTACCTGAGTTTTTTAGGTTTATCAGAGCAAACTTCAGTATGATGATAGCAAGGCTGTTATGAGGGCTTTGAGATTCTGCTGTTGCCTGTCCCTAGTCAATCGGTTGGCAATGATGACACTTTTCAATTCTGTAAGTGCACGTTCGAAGACATCATTGACCAAGATATAATCAAATTCGTCGTGATGGCTCATTTCTGTGACGGTGTCACGCATACGGCGGGCTATGGCGTAGTCATCGTCTTGCCCTCGGTTTTGTAGCCGTTGTTCGAGGATTTCAGTTGAGGGCGGCAGGATATAAATGGACAGGCTATCGGGACGTATTTTTTTTATTTGCTGGGCGCCTTGCCAGTCAATTTTAAGGATAACATCGAAGCCTTCGTTTAGGTTTTTTTCAACAGATGTTTTTGCAGTGCCGTAATAATTATCGAATACCGATGCGTGTTCCAGGAGTTCATGGTTATCCAATAAGGCCTGAAATTCGGACGGGGACACAAAATAATAGTCTTCGCCATGCGTTTCGCCAGGCCTTATCCGGCGAGTGGTATGTGATATGGACACAACCAAGTTATCAACTTCGGCTATCAATTGTCTGACCAGGCTGGTCTTCCCAGCCCCGGAAGGTGCAGAAATGATGTATAGTTTGCCATTACTCATACTATTTTTGCGTTGCGTTGTCCGTAATTTGTGGTGTGTCAGCTATTCGATGTTTTGCACTTGCTCACGTATTTGTTCCATAAGCACCTTAAGCTCGATGGAGATTTGCGTCATGTCCTTGTCCATTGACTTCGAACCTAGCGTATTGGCTTCGCGGTTTAATTCCTGCATCAAAAAATCCAGCCGTCGGCCTACAGGATCGGGTTGTTCCAACACCCTTAACACCTCGCTAACATGGGTGTCCAGCCTATCTAGCTCTTCGGTAATGTCCAGCTTTTGGGCAAGGTATACCAACTCCTGTTCAAGACGGTCAAAATCCGTTTGAATTGCCAGTCCTGCGATTCGGTCAGTCAATTTTTTGCGTAAGGTCACAAGCACTTCCGGCATTCGTTGGTTGGCGGCGGCGATGAAGCCCTGTATTTTTACACAGCGTTCTTCAATCAAGGCTTTGAGCTGCCTGCCTTCCCTTTCTCGGGTTTCTAAAAGTTGTTTTACCGTCGTTGTGACCAGATGGCTTATTCCTGGGCCAAGCTCGGTTTTATCCAGTTCGGATTCTTGTTGGATGCCGGGAAATGCAAGTACTTCCAATGCAGAAAATGCCAAGGCGGCGGACATTTGTTGTTCGATCAGGTCAGTTGCCGAAATCAGCGCAGCCACAGCATCATGATCGACCATAAAACTTTGCTGGTTGGGCTGTTTTTTAAAGTTTAACACGCATTCAATTTTGCCACGGCTGATTTTTGCGGAGATTAACGAGCGGACATCCGCTTCCGCAAAACGCAAGCTGTCGGGTAATTTTATGGAAATATCAAGATAACGATGATTGACTGAACGCAGTTCGCAGCTTATAGCCAGGTTTTCGAGTTCGGTCTCATTGGCTGCAAATGCGGTCATACTTCTAATCATTTTTCACCTATACTTAGCCCGTTCCAGACTATCCAACGCTTATGGCCGAATATTACGATCCGGAAACTTACCCCAAAGAATGGAATTACCTACAGACTGGCACCATTATAGACCAGTACATGATCGAACGGGAATTGGCGCATGGCGGATTCAGCTCGGTTTACCTGGCTCGTCAATTGGCGGATCAGTTTCAGGTTGCCCTTAAGGAATATCTGCCCAGAAAACTTGCCCACCGAACCTGGAATAATGTGGTGGTGGCGAATAGTAAGGAAACACTAGCCATGTTCAAGCGCGGACGGGCGCTGTTTTTTGAAGAAGCCAAAGTATTGGGTGCTTTGAAACACCCTAATATTGTCGAAGTCACCAATTTTTTTAGGGCTAATGATACGGTCTATATGGTCATGACGTACGATTATGGGGTGACGCTAGACAGGCTGATAAACAAAAAAATACCGCCGGTTACCGAAGAGTTTTTATTGGCGGTGTTTAATTCTTTGCTGGCGGGAGTCAGTTATATCCATGAACAGCATTTTATTCATCTCGACATCAAACCGGGCAATATTTTGGTGCGCCCCGGCAACGATGCCCTGTTGCTTGATTTTGGGGCGATTCAACGCATTAGCAGCACACGTGTCAATAAAATGGATGCCGTGTTAACCCCAGGTTATTCGCCAGCCGAGCAATATAAAGTTAAGGCACAACTGGGAGCCTGGACAGACATTTACGCGATAGGTGCGAGTATGCGCAACTGTTTAGGCAATAACCCCCCCATTCCATCGCCAGATAGAATACAGAGAGATAACCTGGTTCCTGCCGTCAAGGCTTTTAGTCGAAAATTCCCTGATTATCTGCTGAAGGCGATTGATTGGGCCATGGAACCCAAGCCGGAAAATCGTCCACAAACCGTAGAGCAGTTCAAACAAGCGCTGGTCAGGCCATGAGCCCGCTTAATTTGAAAACCTAACCCACGCCACTTCAGGTATACTTGAGCATTTTCTAACTGGTTTTTAGGATGGAGTATTCATGAGGCCGAGCGGGCGCGATGCGAATCAACTGAGAGACATTAAATTTACCTGTGGTTTTACCAAACATGCGGAAGGTTCGGTATTGGTTGAGTTTGGCGAGACCCGTGTGCTTTGTACGGCTAGTGTTGATTTGAATAACGTGCCGCGCTTTCTGAAAGGGAAAGGCGAGGGCTGGATTACGGCTGAATACGGCATGTTACCCCGCTCAACCCATAGCCGGATGGGACGTGAAGCCAGTCAAGGCAAGCAGGGCGGACGTACGATGGAGATTCAACGCTTAATAGGCCGCTCGCTACGTGCAGCCGTCGATATGAAAGCGCTGGGTGAAAATACCATTACCATTGATTGCGATGTGTTACAGGCCGACGGCGGTACCCGCACTGCTTCGATTACGGGGGGATTTGTTGCCTTATCGTTGGCAATACAAAAAATGCTCAAAAACAAGCAAATTAAAAGCAATCCCATACACGGACAGATTGCTTCGGTATCCGTGGGCATATACAAAGGCGTGCCCATACTGGACTTGGATTATGCGGAAGACAGCCAAGCCGAATCCGATATGAATGTGGTGATGAACGATGCGTGTGCGTTTATTGAGCTTCAAGGCACCGCCGAAGGTCATGCGTTTAGGAAGGAAGAACTCGACCAGATGCTAGGTCTGGCGAGGTCTGGAATTCAACAATTGCTGGAAAAACAACAGATAGCGCTGGAAAACTGCTAAAAAACCCAGTGCAGGAAGTTGCTTTTTCATTAAGGGATCCATGAACAAGTTGATTATATTCATGGCTCGACGACCGTAGGAAGTGCCTGTGGTACAAGCTCACCACAAACATAATCAATGTCGTCGCGAATCAACCAGGCACCCGCCAGTCCCGCGAAGACATTCAGCCGCGTGACATGATTGGCATGGTCGTGGCACCGCAATATCGCTGCGGCTTGTCAGTTGTGATATGTAAAATACCCCGTCTGTCCGAAAACAGCGGTGTCTTCCGGCCAGCCATCCGAATCCGCTTGTCGGTTGGCGGAGCCGAACTGACTTATTAAGGAAAAATTCTTGGTAGTTTGTTGAGCTTTATAACAACCAGCTTTGGCCGGTTGTGCCGCAACTGCATATTCCACTCCAAACCAGCCGATGATTACAGATTAAAACCGCCATTCATCCTGATATGTAGCTGCCACCTGAAATACTTAAAAGCAGCCATAGCCATTAGGATATTATGGTTATTTACTTACCACAGGTTATCGAATTCAAACATTGGTTGAATTTCACTAACAAGCCATAAAAACAAGTCTTTTAAAAGGGGGCAACAAAATTTTCGGGCGGTAATTGCTGTCTTTACCTGCAACTTGTAAATAGCCATGTAGAATATTTAGAGCGCTCTGACCTAGGAAAATCGGCCAAAAGCAGACAGTCCTGATTGCAGGTAAGTACGATCCTGCACCTGGAAGTATTCAAATTTTATGTTTAACCATTTTTATTCATGGCGTTGATTGAATAAGTAAACGATCCTTCAAATCATGAACGGAAAGATGAAAAATATCGAAATAATTCGGTTAATTCAGCAAATTCTGGGATGATGCCTTTTATGAAAGCTAAAAAACCATCACAGTCAAGTCCAATTTCAGCACAGCCCTCTCCCATCGCATCAGAAAACACAGCCCCCGCCTTTAACATCGTCGGTATTGGGGCCTCTGCGGGTGGTTTAGAGGCCTTCGAGCAATTCTTCCGCCATACTTCGGCGGATAGCGGCATGGCCTTTATGCTGGTTCCGCATCTTGACCCCAGCCATGCCAGCATCCTTACAGAAATCTTGCAGCGCACCACCACCATGCCTGTCGTCGAGGCGCTAGACCAAATCCGAGTTGAACCCAACTGCGTGTATGTCATCCCGCCCAACCGCGACATGGCGATCTACCACGGCATTTTGCAGGTCACAATCCCAGAACAGCCGCGCGGGCAGCGTATGCCGATAGATGCCTTCCTGCGCTCACTGGCCGAGGACAGCCAAGAAAACGCCATCGGCATCATCCTGTCCGGCACGGGTACGGACGGCACACTGGGCTTACGCGCTATCCTGGGTTCGGGCGGCCTGACGCTAGTGCAGGAACCGACCACGGCCAAATATGACGGTATGCCGTCCAGTGCCATAAAGGCAGGTTATGCCACCCAGGTCTTGCCCGTCGAAAAAATGCCAGGGGCGCTACTGGCCGGGGCCCGCACCTTTGCCGCCCACACTAAAATGCCCATAGCGCCCAAAGCGGGAAGCGGAATGAGCAGCATCCTGATGCAATTACGCACCATCACCGGCCACGACTTCTCGCAGTACAAGAAAAGCACCATCGGCCGCCGCATCGAGCGACGCATGCTGCAGCACAATATCGAAGACACTGGAGTCTATGCCCATTATCTCAAGGAGAATCCGGATGAGGTGCATACGCTGTTCAAGGAGTTGCTGATCAACGTCACCAGCTTTTTCCGTGATCCAGAGGCTTTTGCCGCGCTGGAAAAGGAAATCCTACCGCAACTGTGCAAGGACAAGCCGGATGGCTATGCGTTCCGGGTCTGGGTGGCGGGTTGTGCCACCGGCGAAGAAGCGTACTCCATCGCCATACTGCTGCGCGAACTGATGGACGGGCCACACCAGGAATTCAAGGTGCAGATATACAGCACCGATATGGATGATGATGCCATTGCCATTGCCCGCGCGGGCGTTTATCCACCCAATATCGCCCAGGACGTCACCCCGGAGCGGCTGCACCGCTGCTTCGTCAAGGAAGAGACCGGCTATCGGATAAAAAAGGAAATCCGCGAGATGGTGGTGTTCGCCATCCAGAACGTGATTAGGGACCCGCCTTTCACCAGACTCGACCTGCTCAGTTGCCGCAACCTGATGATCTATCTGGAGCCGGAACTGCAAAATCGGCTGATTCCGGCGTTTCACTATGCGCTCAAGCCGGGCGGGGCGCTGTTCCTGTCGCCATCGGAGAGCATCGGCCACCACACCGGCCTGTTCTCGGCGCTCAACCGCAAATGGAAGCTCTATCGCGCCATCCATTCCCCCGCTTCTTCCCGCGCAGTGGTGGCGCAGGGCTTGTCCTGGGGCGCAGAAAGTGATCCCAAAGCACCAGAGGGAATCATGAAGAAGACTAAGGAAACCAACTTTTCCGAATTGACCCGTAGGGCACTTGTGCAATACTTTGCGCCCGCCTCGGTGGTCACCGACCTCCAGGGTGTTATCCTCTACGTGCATGGCGAGACGGGCAAATACCTGCGCCCGGCGCCTGGGCAAGCCAGCCTCAACGTCATTGAAATGGCGCGTGAGGGGCTGGAGCTGGAACTGCGTTCTGCGCTGCACGCAGTCGTCAACGGGGAAGTGCCAACCCTGAACCGGGAAACACAAGTCAAGACCAATGGCGGCTACACTTCGGTCAACCTCGGCGTCCGGCTGTTGCCTGACCCGGCGGGTGACCAAGCACTGTTGCTGGTAAGCTTTCAGGACATCCCCAGCCCAGCCGCCAAACTAGGGCGCAAACGTGCTGCCAAGCCCGCCGAACTGGAACACATCAAGCAACTGGAGCGAGATCTTGCCTACCTGAAAGAAAATAACCAAGCCATCATCGAAGAGCAACAAGCCTCCAACGAGGAACTCAAGTCCACCAACGAAGAAATGCAATCCACCAATGAGGAATTGCAATCGACCAATGAAGAGATGGAGACCTCCAAGGAAGAATTGCAATCGGTCAATGAAGAGCTGATCACGGTCAATTCAGAACTGCAAGCCAAAATCGAGCAACTGGCCAGCATGCAGAACGACATGAAGAACCTGCTGGACAACGTCAATATCGGCATCATCTTCCTCGACCAGCACCTGATGATCCGTATCTTCACCCGTGAAGCCGTGCGCGTTTATCGCCTGGTGGCATCGGATATAGGCCGGCCTTTGGCCGACATCCGATCCGTCATGGAAGGGGATGACCTGCTGCCCGCCGCCCAGGCTGTGCTGGAATCGCTGATCCCTTATGAACATGAACTGCACATCAACAGCGACACCTGGATGCTGGCGCGTATCCAGCCCTATCGCACCCTGGATAACGTGATTGACGGCGTGGTGCTGACCTTTACCGACATCAGCACACACATCAGCGCCGCTGAGACAGAAGAGGCGCTGACGCTGGCCCAAGGCATTGTCGATGAGATGTGTGAACCATTTGTCGTGCTCGATGGCACACTGAAAGTGGTCACTGCCAGCCGCGCGTTTTACCGGGAGTTCCAGGTCACGCCGGAACAGACCGTAGGCCGCCAGATTTACGAGCTGGGCAACCGGCAGTGGGATAGCCCAGGCTTGCGCGACTTGCTGGAGACGATCCTGCCGCGCGATGAAGCTTTTGAAAAATATGCGCTGGAGCATGACTTCCCCGCCATTGGTCACCGCAAGATACTGCTGAATGCCCACCGCATAGTCGGCAAAGTGGGTGGGCCGCAGATGATCCTGCTGGCAATGGAGGTGATGCCATGAGCGATAACCAAGGCGAGATTAAGCGACGGTTGCAACAACAATTGCGGGCCAGGGCCGAGGCACAACTCGCTCATGCCGAACCGGCAAAAGCGCCGTCCCCGTTCGCCGATGAACTCCTGCACGAACTGGGTGTACACCAAATAGAACTGGAGATGCAGAACGAGGAATTGCGCCGGACACAAGTTGCCCTGGAAGCATCGCGTGCCCATTATGTTGAACTGTACGACTTTGCCCCGGTCGGCTATCTCAGCCTCACCCCAGAAGGCATGATCGCTGAAATCAACCTCACTGGCGCTAAACTGCTCGGCGTGGAGCGCAAGAAAATCATGCAGTGGCGCTTTGCGCAGTTTATTGCTGATGACTATAAAGACCGCTGGTATCGTCATTTTCTACAGGCAAAACAACAGGTCGGCAAACAAACGTGTGAGCTGCCCCTCCGCCGCGCCGACGGGCATGGCCTTTACGCCCGGCTTGATTATCTGTACCTAAAAGCGTGCGATGCAGATCCAGTGCTGCACATCGCGCTCACCGACATTACCGAGCGCAAGCAAGCCGAGCAAGCCCTGCGCATTGCCGCGGCGGCTTTTGAAACGCAGGAAGGCATTATCGTGACCGATGCGCAGCGGGTCATCTTGCGCGTGAACCAGGCATTCAGCCGAATCACCGGCTACAGCACTGAAGAGGCTATTCATCGGGTTCCAGGCTTCCTCCGTTCCGGGTGGCATCATGCGGAATTCTATCAGGCCCTGTGGGCAACCGTGGCGTCCAACGGTTCCTGGAAGGGTGAAATATGGGAAAAGCGCAAGGACGGCGAGGTGTTCCCGGTATGGCAAACTATTGCCGCAGTGACTGGGGCGGATGGAATCGTTAGCCATTATGTCGGCACTTTCACGGACATCACGGAACAAAAGCAGGCCGAAAAGATTTTGATTGTCGCCCAGGAAAGCCTGGAAAATAACGTGGCAACCACAAAGGACAATCTGGAAAAGAACAGGGAAGAAACCGCAGAGATTAATGCTGCCCTTAACGTTTTGCTCAAGCGCCGGGCAACGGACAAAGCCGATGCCCAAATCGCGCTCTCACAGGAGGTAGAGGCTACCATCGTGCCCTTTGTCAAAAAATTGAAAGGGCCGGGTACTGACCGGTTACAAACCACCCGTCTGATCGGCATTCTTGAAACCAATCTCAAGCAACTAGTGAAAGCCTACGGGAACGACGCCAATCTACCCGCTGCCTACCGGCAGTTAACCCCCGTCGAGATACAGGTCGCGTCCCTGATCAGGCAAGGACTATCCACCAAGGTTATCGCTGCAACCCTAAAAAGCTCGCCAGAAACCGTCAACATCCACCGCAAGCACATACGCAAGAAACTGGGCTTGGACAGCAAATCCAGCAACCTGCATAGCTATCTGCTGTCGCTGACTGAATAAGGCCAAGCACCAACCCGTAAAGCCGTACCGGAATGGTTATTTTACATAACCCTTTCATAACCATTAATACCCCATTTTAAGTGCTTGCCGCCCCTACGTTTCCTAAGCGAGACTATAGACGTCGGTTATATTGCAGTGTTTTCTCGCGGATTCCGGCGAAGCCCTTAAAATCCGCATTATTTTTTAACCGCAATGACAAGGTGGGCTTTACATGATTTACCCGACCTACTTGGCATGGCTAATAACTCAGGTTGTAAAGTGGACAATCAAGGTACAGTTTGTGCGTCTTTTTAACTAAGATGGGATGGAAAATGGCTACAAACGCAAAAAAATTCAAAGACCAAGAAATTTCAACTGATGAAAAGACAATAGCAGTTTCCGAGCGGGATGACATAATTGCTGAACTTGCCTACTACAAAGCAGAAAAGAGGTTATTTGAACCAGGTTATGAAAGGGAAGACTGGTTTGAAACGGAACGGGGATGCCTTACAGGAATATAGGAAGCGGACGTAGACGTAACGGTGTACGTTGACCCCGCATAAGTAGCGCAAATAAGCGCCACATCAATTTTCGCTGCTGAAACCTGTAGTCGCATCCACCCAAGACTGATAAAGGGGTGGAATTAATTATGTCACTCATCTACGAAGGAATTCTTATGTCACCCTTATATAGAGAAATGAAGAACATTTTCTTAACCAGTATGTTGACATGTCTGGCTGTCTTGTTTTCAGGCTGCTTGGTCGCAGACGATGCAAATCTTGAATACAAGATAAAAGCTGGCTATCTGTATAACTTCACCAAATTTATCACTTGGCCGGAAGTTAATGGCGCAACGTTCAATCTGTGTATCTTAGGTGCAGATCCTTTTGGTACGCTCATCGACCCTATCGAAAAAAAATCTGCATTTGACCGGACTATCAAGATATTCAGGCTGGATGAAGCCGATTTCCTGTCCGATTCAAACTTGAAACCGGATTGCCATATTTTTTATGTAAGTGGCGCTAATAACCAGAAAGTGGTTTTTAAAAAAATTCAGGCCAACCCACATAAGGCTGGAACACTGGTCGTTGGAGAAAGCGAAACCTTTGCCGCAGAAGGCGGGATGATCGGTTTCGTCAATAGAAAAGGCAAAATCAAACTGCAAATTAATCAGCAATCGGTAAAACAAACGGGCTTGAAAATCAGTGCTAAATTATTTGAAATCGCTGAACTTACCAAAGAAGAAGGCTATGTCACCGTTAAATATTCAAAATTTCCTAGAGCAGCAAGAGGTTCGAAGTACAATGGCACGAAAAGTAACGCTAGCGTCCAAAAAACTCATTTGTAGCTTGAAATCGCCGCTTATTAAGCTGCATCCCCTCTCTGGTGCGGATTAGGCGGATAGGAACATACACCCTTTCAGTCCGCAACTTTTTATCGAGGTCATGATGAAACATAATTACAAAGCCATTGATGTCCAACCAGACACCCGTATCGTAATTGGCTGGAGAAACACCTATCACCAGGCAGGACATGCCGCGGCCATTTGTCTTGCCAACCGGAAAAAACAACTAGCTGCCGTGCATTTCCAGATCAGCATCAAACCACAGGAACATAACGGGCAACCAGTAGATCGCTTTGCAGGAATATGTAGCAAATACACTGTAAAAGTTGAAGGTGGCCGGTTAATCCAGAGTTTGCCCTTGTCGTTTGCCGAGTTTCAAAAAGCAGAATACCGGTGCGCATTCGAGGCAGACGTTATCAACCTGCTGGCAGGGCCACTGGCCGAGGCAAAATATATAGCTTCGCGCGATGGTGAGAGCTTCAATGCCAATTTAGTTGATCTTAATGCGCTACACTTCTATGGCGGCAGTTCAAAGATTGAGCTTGCCAATGAATACATGGGGTTTTTTATGCCCAATAAGACAGAACGCAAGCAGAAACTGAGCGAACTGTTTTTGGCTGCTTTTAACTTTGTTACCGAAACTTCAAACTGGCACTACATAACAGCCCTGGCAGAATTTATCCGAGATCAACCCAAAGGCATCATCCATTACGAGGAAGTGATTTCCTTACTGGATTCAGTTGTTACGTCCCGTAAAGCTAATTCATTAGTTCTACAAACAGCGGATATGCAGTTTTGACGAGTAGCGGAAGAAAAATTGATACCCGAGTTTTGCCAGCCCGTATGCAAGGAATGACGACAGCTCAAACCAAGGGCATTATCGAAAAAAATGATAGTTCAACTCAACATCGCAGCCGAGACAGATCCCCACAAGTAAACCACCCATTATCTTAACTTTATTGATGTTTTAAATGAAAACCACTGTCTCCTTCGGATCGAAATATACAGTTCAGCTAACTTTAAATTTCAAATTACCAGTGGTTGCTTTCAAGTATTCCGGGTGACGGTTTAAACCAGTAATCATTGGCTGGTGTGGAATAGACCGCAACATTGGATAGATCAGTAAAACAAAGTCCGACCACCATCTACGGTCAGGATTTGGCCGGTCACGTAATCAGCATCCCTAACCAAATAAAGCACAGCCTTGGCAATATCCTGGGGCGATCCGCATCGTGCCAATGGCACTCGCTGCAAGATTTCGCCTTTATCCTGTTCCGACAAACCGTTTTCCGGCCAGAGTATTGCGCCGGGTGCAATCGCGTTTACCCGGATTGTCGGCCCCAGTTCTTTGGCCAGGATCTTGGTCATAGCCACCAAACCGGCCTTGGCAATGCTGTAAACGGGATACCCCGGCAAGCCGCGCTCGGCATGAATATCCACGATGTTGACGATACAGCCCTGGCGTTTTGCCAAGCTGTCAGATAAGGCCTTGGCCAGAAAAAAAGGCGCTTTAAGGTTACTGCCTAGTAAGTCGTCCCATTGATCTTCGGTCATGTTAGCTAAAGGTGTGGGATAAAACAGCGAGGCGTTATTGATTAGCACGTCCAGCCCCCCCCAACTGGAATTAGCTACTTGGGCAACGGCTTCCAGTTCTTGCATATTCAGCAGATTGCCTTGGACGAGTTTTGCCGAACCCAGACGTTTTTGGTTGAATTCATTGCAGAGCTGCCCGGCCTCTTGTTTTGACGACTTATAATGCAGCAAAACATTGCAACCTTGGTCGTGCAGCGTGTGGGCGCATTCAGCCCCTATGCGTTTGGCTGCGCCGGTAATCAATACATTTTTTTCCATCAACATATCCTTAATCATGAAGAAGTTATTTAAGGAACCAGGTGTTTTGTGAGTACTTTAAATAATTTTAAATGAGGTGAATTCATTTCCACTCGCCGGCATTTCAATCAGCTCGACATGATTCACCCGTGCCGTGATCGGGCCTTTGTGGCACCATTGAATAAAGGGTTCCAAGATGTCTGTCTCAGCTTGGGCAATAATTTCAACTCGGCCATCTTCCATATTCCTGACCGACCCTTTTACACCCAAGTCTTGGGCTTTGTTTTTGGTAAAACTGCGAAAGTAAACGCCCTGGACCCGCCCGGAAACCCGAATTTTAACTTTGCGTATCACGCCTGATCCTCCAGCAATAATGAATTTTTGGATTGCGGATAAAATCTTCCGGAATCGTTTTTGCTGTGATGTCTTCGATATTGAGCGTTGAAAGCGCCTCTTTATCAAGCGTAAAACGTCGGTAATTGGTGGAAAAATAAAGCACTCCTTGGGATGCCAATAACGTGACCGCTTGCTTGATTAACAGGGCGTGATCTTTTTGTATATCGAATATTTCGCTCATGCGTTTCGAATTGGAATAAGTCGGCGGGTCAAGAAAAATTAGGTCATACTGCCCAGGATAAGATTGCCTTGCCTCTTCATCCAGCCAGTCCAGGCAGTCTGCCTGGATGAACTCATGTTCGCCGCGCGACTCGTTTAGCGCCAAATTGGTTCTTGCCCAATCGAGGTAAGTTTTGGACATATCGACCGTGGTTGTTGTTTTTGCGCCGCCAACCGCAGCATGGACTGTCGCGCTTCCGGTATAGGCAAATAGATTAAGAAATCGCTCACCCTTGGCTTGCTGTTGGATCATCAAGCGGATGGGGCGGTGATCCAAAAACAAGCCAGTGTCCAGATAATCGGTAAAATTGACCTGCAACAGACAGCCATTTTCTTCGATGACATGAAAATGCCCTTGATCGGCCAGTTTTTGATATTGACCGATATTTTTTTGTTTGCGGCGTATTTTTAGGGACACATGTTCGGAGGCAACGCCTAGCACTTTTGGAATTTCTGCGAGTAGCCCGGCCAGCCTTTGATTGGCTTTGAACGGGTCAATGTTTTTGGGCGGCTCGTATTCCTGGACATTAACCCAGCATTCTTTGCCCCAGTTTTTTTTAACTTGATAGAAGTCAATAGCCACGGCATATTCAGGTAGATCGGCATCGTAGACACGATAACAGTTTATGTTATTTTTGTTTTTCCAAGCGGACAGTTTTTTCAGGTTTTTTTGCAAGCGGTTGGCAAAGCTCACCGCTCCCAGCTCACGCCCCTTGCCTACATCCCTGTAGGCAAAGCTCACCGCTCCATGCTCCCGTCCCTTACCTGCCTCCTTATAGGCGAACATGTCAGTGCCAATAGCATCTTGATGCGTTGTTGTCGTCTCGCTAATCTGGGCGCTGTGTTCCACGGTGGATTTAGGTTTAGGGATGAAAAAGGCCGCGTCCTCAATCGTCATCCGCAGTAATTTACATTCCAGCGCCCCGTTGTAAAAGGTGACGGGTTTTTGCGAACGGATACCCAAACGGAAGCCTAATTCAGGATTGCTGATAATCATCGCGGCTTGCCAATGATTAAAGTGGGCTTTCAATGAATCGCCAAATTTTTTGTATAACCCTACGGTTTCCTGTTCATCACCCAAGCGTTCGCCATAGGGAGGGTTGCAGATGACCAGACCCAGTTTCCAGCTTTTTGCAGGTGCGGCATCCGTAATATCGCGGCACTCCAGATGAATTTTGCCCTGTAAACCGGCGTTAGCGATATGGGCGAGAGCGGCGTTGATGTTGCGCCGGTCTTTATCAAAACCTGCGATAGTCGGTAATTGTTTTATTCCAGCGGTTTTACGTTGTACTGCTTCATCAAGCAATGTTTGCCAGCAATTAGCATCATGCTTCTTCCAACCCATGAAACCATAATAACTGCGCAGCAAGCCTGGTGCATAGTCGGCGGCGATCATGGCAGCTTCCACCAATAAGGTTCCTGAACCGCACATGGGGTCAATCAACGAGCCGGTTTGTTTGGCTATGCCCGGCCATCCGCTACGTATTAGCAACGCAGCAGCAAGGTTTTCCTTGATGGGTGCCTTGATGGTAGTGTCCCGATAACCCCGGCGGTGCAAGCTTTCTCCCGACAAGTCCAGGCTAAGCGCAGCCGTTTCAGCATTCAACAAAACATTGATCCGAATATCAGGTTGTTCCGTGTTAATGTTGGGACGTTTTTGGAACTTTGCCCGCATCTGGTCAACAACAGCATCTTTCACTTTTAATGCGCCAAAATGGGTGTTGTTGATTGCCAGTGAATTTTTTGCATTAAAGGTCACCGCAAAACTGCCTTCAGGTTGCAGATGTTCAAACCAGTTGATTTTTTTTATCTCCTGATACAGGTCATCCTGGCTGTTGACCTTGAACGTACTGAGTTGCAGCAACACCCGGTTTGCAATTCTCGACCATAAGCAGACCCGGTAAGCTGTCAGCAAATCACCCTCGAAGTAAACCCCAGCGATAGTCGTTTTGATGTTGGCAGCGCCTAGCGTGCGTAGCTCATCAGCAAGGATGTCTTCCATTGCTTTAGGGGTCGTGGCAAAGAGATGATATATCGGCATCGTTAAAATGAAAAAGCCTTGCTTAGCAAGGCTTTAACAAAAATTGTGTTGATGAAATGATCCTAGTCTAGTTTAAGCTAATAAGATGCTCAATTGATTTTGACCAGCTCAACCTCAAAAATCAACGTTTCGTTGGGGCCAATAGCGCCACCCGCACCATTTTCGCCATAAGCCAGGTTAGAAGGGATAAAAAATTTGTATTTCGCGCCTTCGGTCATTAGTTGGACACCTTCAGTCCAGCCTGGAATAACGGCATTTAAGGGGAAAGTGGTGGGTTCGCCCCGGCTGTATGAGCTGTCAAATTCCTTGCCCTCCAGGGAAGTTCCTTTGTAATGTACGGTGACACTGTCGGTCGCTGAAGGGTTAGCCGTGCCCTTGCCTGGAGTCAATACCTCATACTGCAAGCCACTCGCTGTGGTTTTCACATCAGGTTTTTTGGCATTGGCTGCAAGGAATGTCTCGCCAGCGGCCTTATTTTCTTCGGGCGTGCCGGCATTGGCGAGTGAAAATAGGGTAAATCCTATGGCAATAGCAAAAAGGGCTGAAAGAAATTGGGTATGAATTTTTTGCACTTTATTGGCCTCGTATGAAAAATTAAAAGCGCATTATAAACGTCTATGCTTGTTGAAAAAGCCTTTATTTGATGACAGCGCCAGGAAAGCCTAACTGCCGCCAGGCTTCGTACAACTATTGGTGAATAAATACGGCAGTTGGCACTCCGTCATGTAAAATTGAAACAAACCCAACCCCCAATCTTGTTTTAATTTTTGCAAGTCTATTTAAGCCCACGCTTCTGGGTGTAAACATGTTTCATATTGCTCTCTTTGAACCCCAAGTCCCTCCCAATACCGGCAACATCATTCGACTAGTCGCTAACAATGGATACTGCTTGCACCTGATCGAGCCAATGGCTTTCGATTTGGAAGAAAAAAATCTCCGGCGAGCAGGTCTTGACTACCACGATCTCGCCAAGGTTTTTAAATATCCTGGCTACCTTGAATTTGTTACTGCTATGCAGGACAGGAGAATACTTGCGTGTACAACCAAGGGAAACCAATCTTACGATAAAATGATTTACCAGCCCGGAGATGTATTGCTTTTTGGCTCTGAAACTTCGGGCCTCCCCCCTGAAATTTTAAACAGCATAGATCCTGATCGACATCTGAGAATTCCGATGATGCCGAACAATAGGAGCCTCAATCTATCGAATGCTGCCGCTATCATCAGCTACGAAGCTTGGCGTCAGCAAGGGTTTGATGGTGGAAAATAATGGGTTGACCAATTTCTCACAGATGTGAAAGTACGACGAGTCACACGGAGTCTGAAGTACATTAAAGATAACGACGTGCTTGTTTGCCGACGACATAACATGTATCCGAAAACTTGGTTCACATTCTCGGTATTTGCCCTATCCATTTTGGTAAATAGGGTAACGATGGATAATGGAGAAAGCAATCAGCGAGACTAAAATAAGGCAACTCAGCAACTTTGTTTTTGTGGTGTGGGAAAAATAGGTAGCCAAGGCTAAAAGGGTGACAGGAACACCAACAAATGATCGCTACAATACCTATAGTGGGAACTCCTTCTGATGGGATAAGTGGTGAAATAAGGCCGACAAAGTAGACAAATAACGCGAAGAAAATGCCAAAGACAGAAAACAATTCGGATTCGTTTGTTCATCGTGGAGTTTTTCTCTGCATTTAAAAGCCTATTCCGATTGTCTTTATGTTTTATCCACCCATCAAGGTTTTAACATGAACGGTAACGCTCGTAGCTAAGGCCTTGAGACCATAGCCCCCTTCCAAGACCGAAATGATCCGGCCTTTACAATAACGGCCTGCAATCTCCATCAAGGCTTGTGTAACCCAGCGGTAATCGTCTTCCATTAACCTGATAGACGCCAGCGGATCGTCTTTATGGGCATCAAAACCAGCTGAAATTAGCAGCAAGTCGGGTTTGAAGTTGTACAATGCCGGTAAAATAATGCTCTCGTATTTTTTCCTGAATTCAGCTCCCGTATCACCCGCAGCCAGAGGAACATTAATAATATTCCCGACACCCGTTTCCATCGGGTGACCAGTACCAGGATAATGCGGCATCTCGTGACTGGAGGCATAAAGCACCTGGGGTTGATGATAAAAAGCCGCCTGTGTGCCATTGCCGTGATGCACATCAAAATCAACAATCGCGGCCCGTGCCAGATGATAGTGTTGCCGCGCATATTCCGCTGCAATAGCGATATTATTGAACAGGCAGAACCCCATCGCTCGTTTGGGTTCGGCATGATGTCCTGGTGGACGGACGGCGCAAAAAGCATTATCAGCCTTATCAGTAAGAACTTGGTCAACAGCGTCACAAACCGCGCCGACTGCAAGGAATGCCGCCTTTTCCGAACCGGGCGATAACACTGTGTCAGGATCCAGGTGATGTAGGCCCTGAGTAGGTATTGCGTCTCGAATGCGTTGAATATGCTCAACCGGGTGAATCAGTCCGATTTGTTGTTCTGTACCCATTGGGGGCGTTTGTCTGATTAAATTTGCAAACATCGGCTGATCCAGGGCTTTGTCGATACCTATTAGCCTATCTGCACATTCTGGATGACCACGACCTGTTTCGTGCAAAAGAAAATCTGGATGGCTGTAATACAGTGTTTTCACAAGACCTCGCTTAAATAATTCAGTAATTGAGCCCTATTCCGCTTTCTCTGAATGACTGACTTACTAGTGTTAACCAATCCTTATAAGTTATGGGTTGAAAAATTAAACCCTATAATCCCGGCAAATTCGTTACCGCTATCTTGTTCCGGCACTAACACGCCCATATAGATTTGGCATCGCGGAGTAATATTGAACAACATGTTAACGATAGAGCCCGATAAGGAATGGTGTCCGCTGATATAACCCATCTGCAAGGACAATTTATTTTGGATGAAGGTTTTTTCAGCGCCCGCCAGAAAACCAACTTGCCAGGATGTCCCGGTTATTGCCGCATTTGCCAGATAGGAGCCGCCATGAAGCAATAACCAAGGCGTAAGGTCATAACGATTATCCAAAAAGGTAAAATTAAACCATAATTGTGGCTGCACATTAGCCAAAGCAACCCCGTTCTGGCTACCTAATTGTTATAGCGAAATCGTAATTTATAGCAAATGTTTTGGCAATATTAACAAAAGTTTCACCTTGAAAATGTTTATGGTTACCTAACACCTGGGTATTCAATAACGACAGGCTAAAATCCCAACCATTATTTGCCGAATAGCCAACGGTGATATTTTCGAAAGTGCCATCCCGGTATACGTTGGTCTCGATGTTGGCTATCCATGCACTTTCATAATCAGTCATAGGGTTGATTTTTAATCGTTTTTGTTGAAGCTTCGACTTTGCTTTCACTTTGTTGGCGGTAGCTTAGCCAACACTGCTAAACATGAAAGCTATCATCGTTAATATGAGGGTTCTATTATGATTACGCACAATACTCCTCAGAATTCCAGTCAGGATTACCCATCCACAAACACCAAAATTTTTGCAACACATTTTAGCGTTTGTTTAGATGACCTGTTTTTAAAAGTTCCTGGATAAATGGAGAAACCGCCCGCAAGGTCGCACCCCACATCATTAAATCCCGTAGCAAGGTTAGTCCTTGCTCATCAGCGAAGTGGACACGAGCAAGGTCAAGGTTAAGGTGGGTCACATCGGGCATAGAACGGCTGTCAATAATAACCTTATGCAATTCTGTTACCCAAAGGCCGGACAAGCTGCCTTCAAGAATGAAAAGTGTGTCTGTCGTAGCTTTCTCTACAGTAATCTTGAGCATGCCATTTTCAATCCTGTTTAAATACTCCTATATAGAGAACAAGGAAAGCGAAATTAATGCCAATTCACACATGTAATAGTGTGATATTTTTATGTGCTTGTTTTTATATAAGAATGTGTACGTATGGAGACCATTTGATTCGGGTGGCTTTGGTATTGAACCGCAACTATTTGCGGCAACTGCGGTAATTAGCGGCTGCTTTTTGCTAACCCCAGTTTTTTCATGCGGTAGCGCAGGGTACTGGGTTGCAAGTTGAGGATGTGGGCCGCGCCGTTGGCGCCTTCAATAACCCAGTTCGTTTGTTCCAGCACGGCCAATATATGTTGCCGGGTTACCGCTTCGAAACTGGCATCGTTCGATAACTCAGGCTTAATGGTCAACTCGGTGCGTCCCGATAACATATCGGCTTCTACTTCTATGATGGCGCTGTCGGCTAAAATGATGGCCCGCTCTATCACGTTTTCCAGTTCCCGGATATTGCCGGGCCAACGGTAAGACTGCAATCGCTTCATGGATTTTTCGCTAATGCCCGCCACTTTTTTTCCAATTTTCATTGCATATTTCTCCATAAGGAAATAGGCCAGCAACGGAATATCTTCTATACGATCACGTAGAGGGGGTGTGGTTAGTGGAAACACATTTAGTCGATAATACAAATCCTCACGAAAGGTTTTTTCTGCGACTTCATACAGGAGATTACGGTTGGTGGCAGCGATGACACGGACATCCACCTTGATAGGCGTTTGGCCTCCGACCCGCTCGAACTCGCGTTCCTGGAGTACACGCAAGAGCTTGACCTGAATGTCCAGCGGAATTTCCCCGATTTCATCGAGAAAAATCGTGCCGCCGTCAGCCAGTTCAAAGCGTCCGATGCGTTTGGCAATAGCACCAGTAAAAGCCCCCTTTTCGTGGCCGAACAACTCGCTTTCGATCAACCCCGTCGGCAATGCCGCGCAATTGACCTTTATCAAAGGATTGTTGTGCCGTTTGCTGATGGAATGGATGGCGCGGGCGATCAATTCTTTGCCGGTCCCTGACTCGCCCTGTATCAACACGGAGGCGTCCGTAGCCGCCACCCGCCGGACATTGTCAAGTAAGGATTGGATCGCCGCGCTACGGCCTACAATTTCATCAAAATTGTTGGCTGATTTGATTTCTTCCTGTAAATACTGGTTCTGTGCCTGAAGCTTGGCCTGTTCCTGTTCCATTAGGATGCGTTCAGTAATATCAATAAACATCGTGCGGGTGTATTGGCCACTGGGATCAGGTTTCGACCACCACTGAATCCAGATCGGCTTGCCGTTGTCCTTGCGTCGAAGTTCCAGCACAACGCCGCTGGTGTCCGTGCCCCGTCCGACGGATGCAAATGCCTCGTTCACACGCCGTTGGGCATCCGGTGTGTTCGGTACCAATGAGATGCCCACCATGCCGGGCACTTGTTCGGGCGTGATGCCCAGTATTCCCATCGCTGCCCTGTTGGCGTGGATGAACCGCGATTCAACATCTTCATGCACATAGGCGATGGGGGCTTCCTCGAAGAGGTCGCGGAAACGTTCTTCACTATGGCGCAGTTGTTCTATTGCCCGAATCCGGCTTAGTTCTGCTGCGGCCCGTGCTGCGAAAATCTGGAAAGTGAAAAGTAATCGCGGCTCGGACGGCATCACCCGCTTATCGAATATTGCGAGATGCCCAAGAATATTCCCCTCGGCATCTTGAAGGGGTACGCCCAGGTAGCTTTCGATGCCTTCTTCTTTAGGGAATTGTCGCCAGACTTTGGCAGGATAATGGCAAAGGCCACCCTGTAAAACTTCCTGGCAGGGCGTACCTTCCAGGTCCCATTCCTGGTTGGCAATGAATTGCCCGTCCGCCCAGAATGCCAAGGTGCGTACCCGCGTATTAGTGCCCGCGAATTCCGCAATAAATGCACTCGCCACGCCTGTCGCAATGCTTAAGTTACTGACCAGTACGCGAAAAAAATCCTGCATTGAGATATCATATATTTTTCTCTATTCCATCGTTTCTCTGGAGTTACGAAACTCAATGTTTAGCCAAGCTGGTTATTTTGGGATTCCTCGGTCACTCATACCAATGGATTTCCCCACTACGACTTTGGCGATTTTGATCGCCATTTCTCCGCCTTGGCCTTCCAATAGGTTTTCTTGCAGCATAGAAAAATACTTGCCAGGGACAGCGGGGCGCAAAGTCCCGTTATGAACCTCGTAGATGGAACCGGGGTCGTTTATCTTGAATAATCCTAAATTAAATAACTGGGCCGCAGTGACTTGAGTGAAAGCTTTGCGATCATCAGGAGACAAGTCTCTGGCATGGGCTATAAACTCGCCATAGGCTTCGGCATCGAGAAAGAACAATTGCTCTAACTCCATGCCCAGCTTCTCGCGCAACAAGGGCGCGGTGAATACGATAAGATCGTATAGATTCTTGGGCGAACGCCCCGTCAAATAGTGGCTGCACGCGCGCTCGATCCAGGCGGCGGAACACGACCTTCCGGTTATCTTGAATCCTTCCATACCTGTTTTTCCAAACTCGAAGTGAAGTTCTTCGGGAGTTATGAAGCCTGCCAAATCGAGCAACGAAGCGGGGTCGGTCAAGCGCTTCAACATGCAGGAGGCTTGGTACGGATCGCTGAATGCTTGGGCCCCAGCAGCTTGTCCGACATGCGCGTAATGTGTTTGGCGGACTTGGCAACCGCCATAACATGATTCGGTCATCATCAGTTTTGCACGGATGCCGAAATTTTTCGCCGCCTCCGCAATTTCCAGAATATCCTGCCAGCCGCACTGTGTTACATCGTGGTGTAAAACCAGGCTGCGCACGGTTCCGTAGCCTTGAGTGTTTTTAATCCATTGTTCTATTCCGCATCGGTCTCGAATTCCGGCAATTGCCGATATACAAAACGATTCCCAGCCGAAGTCCCGGTTCAGCGTCCTTTGCAACTCCGGTTCGGAAACGGTAATTAGATCGGGACGAAGTTCGCGGGTGATCCACCTGAGATATTCTCCTACCCGCGCCGGATCGTCTGTTAGGCAGCGCGCGCCTTTTATACCGTTGAGCAGATAATTGGTCTCGATGCCCAGCCGTTTGGCATGGACGAAATGCCCGGCGGCGGTTTCCCGGCTGATTTTGGGCACGTCGTCGGGGCGTCCTGTAGGAAACGCTGCGGGCAAGGCGCCGTAAATCTGAAACGATTCTCCTCCGTTTCCGGATTGGGCGATGAGCCCATCCAAAAGGGCATTATCCCACGATGTGGGAATATCGAGTTGCATGGTTCAATCCTCCTTCCATGAGATAGTGCAGGCGTGAAAGCCCGGCGTCGTGCAGAGCTTGTAAGGAATCGACTTCATAAGATTTAGGTTGGGAAAATACCCGGACGAGGTAACAAAGTTCGGTGCAGGCCAGTATGACATGGTCGGCGGCCAACCGATGCTTAAAATGGAATTCCAATTCTCTGAGCGTTTGGAGATGTTCAGGGTTCATTGGCCCATACACCAGTTCGCGAAAAATGAATTCATCGAGCTGAGCTTGGGCGTCGGCGGGAAGGGTGAGGGCTTCGCACCCTAGCCGACACAAGCCTTCCTGATAAAAGCCCGCTTCTACGGTGGTAGTGGTGCCAAGAATAAGAAATCGGCCATGCCTATGTTCGCGCCGAATCATTGATAAAACAGCTTGGTCAATGGGGATGAAACTGTCGCCAAATGCTTGAGTTAAATGGGGTGAGGCGATGTGGACTGAGTTGCAGGGAATCAAAACGAGATCGGGAACGGGATTTCCTATTGATTGCAGTGCATCGAGCACTATGCTAGCAACTCTAATTCTATTGGTAAGAATTGGGATAATATGGTTTGCGTCTACGAAGCATTCGGTTACAACTGTCACGCCAAATAACAAGCCAAGGCTTTCTTTGAAACATTCAGCGAATTGGGAACTAACCGTAGAGCCAAGACCTGTTACCAGTCCGATTTTTGGGTATTTCACGATAAGTAACTTATTGTTTATGTTGAAGTTATGGGTCTAGCTTCAATTTCTATTGATGACATTGTTTTAAGCGTGAGGGCTAGGAGTTTGTCGGTCTTTGCGTGACTAACCAATGCCTTATATATCAGTTTATTACAACACATATAAATCTATAGTAATTATGTTATCCGTTAGAGCCCTAACGGATAACTGTTGACTGATAGCGCTTTTCATCAAATACCTCCTGATAAATTACTTTGGTAAAACTGAAACATACTGATATTTATAATAACATATCATTAATGAGAATCTGATTAAGACTGACAGACTCCTTGGTTGGCTGCGATGTTGGGTATTTATTGGCATGTTCTCCACCCAATCTTTTTCCGATCTTTACTGAGTCTGTTATCATGTCTTGAAGTGCAGTATCGTCAGCGAATGGTTCTGAAAAACGCTTAACAATACCCCCAGCCATAACCTCAAGTACATTGGCTTCTTCGTTATATCTAACCAGATATCTCTCGTCAAATATAATATATTCCCCGCGAACCACACTGGAGTCTTGAGCCTCATGTGGCATATATACATACCAATTGATTTTAGCTGTGGTTTCTGCATCTTTTGCTTCGTCATCTTTAACGTAGTAACCTTCAATATAACGTTTTTGATAGTTATGAAAGCCGTTCAAAATATAATCAGCCATTTCTGCATCAGAAGATCCTCGCTTTGCATTTTTTCTCGTAGTAGTAAGTAATTCCATAATTGTATTTGGGCACGTCTTATTAGAAGCATAAGCTTCAAGCTTTTCAAAAAACTTAAGTCGCCCTTCCGTAATAACTTGCAGTCTCTTTACATCTATAGGCTTTCTATCTTTTTTGGGTTGCGCTCGAGAATTTACAGAAGATATCCAACGAAGAAGATTTGTTTTGTTCGCATCATCTGACGGCTCGCTAAATAAATAAAACGTAAGATCAAGCCCGACATCGCTCATCGACCAAACTGACTTTTTTGCTTGTTCTAGGAATTTAATGCTAACTTTTGCGTAGGTTTTGATAGATGTTTTTGGTATAGCTATAAAAATTCCATGTCCATTATTTTGCTGCTGGGAAATTGCCAAGTTTATCATTTTAAATAACTCGTCGGCATTGCGGTTGTTATTTAGAACTTGAATTTCGGTAGAGTATATATCAGCTGCAGATAAAATTTTAATTACTTGCTTTTCACCGACTTGAGATATGTTTTCCTTTAGTTCGTCAAGAGTCTTTGTCGTTTTTAAGACCAATGCAAGAATTTTTATAAGAAAAAAACCGAACAATCCCACAAACAAGCTAAGCGCAACACTATCCATGGTGACGGGCTTATTTGCAAAGTAATATTGGAAAGCCTGCGTAATTACGGCACTAAGAACCCACCATTCAAGAGAACTGATTATTGGTTTATTTTCAATGTGGTGCAAGAAGCACCCAATGATACCTATATTAACTTCTCTATTTATGTTGACTTTCATGGGCATGGTTTTATTATAAATTCAAAAAGCCCAAATGGATAGTTCTGCTCCATGCTTCCCGCTTTTCCATAAGATGCTAAGGAAATTTGAAAATGGTTATGCAGACATTGCTGGATGCCCTGCGAAGTCCAGTACCTTACCTCGCCATCGGAGAATAAACTGGCGCGCTTCTCAGTCTCGCCGGTCTGAACAAACACCCCAACCACATACCGCCCTCCTTCCCGCAGAGATTTCCGCACTCCCCTGAAATACCTCTCGATATCCCCATCCTGTACATGATGCAGAAAAAGAAAATCCAGTATCAAGTCATAGGTATGGTTGCAGGTGAAGGCTTGCGTTATCACATTCCCCTGAACGAAACGGATTTTGCCGGAATAGTCCATGCTTAATACCCGCGCCCGTTCGATGGCTGTCGCCGACACATCCCAGGCATCGACATCGTAGCCGGAATCTGCCAACAGCCGGGAAGAAGCTCCGGTGCCGCAGCCGAGATCAAGCGCACGGCTGCCCGGTTTCGCCCGATGATTCTCGAACAGCGCGGCCAAGAGTGGATGCGGTTCCGAGGAATCCCAGGGTAACTCATACGGAGTGTGTTCCCGGTAGACGCGCTCCCAAGACGTATAAGGAAAATCGTCAGTGGAGTTTTCTAGTTTACAATCAGGTGTATACATCGGACGATACCTCTCCTTCGCACATCGTAACGACTCTCCCGCGATTGGCGTCAATGATTGCGGAATTGTGGGTCACATGTAAAACCAGCCAACCGCTTTTCGCCTTTTGATCGATCAGCGACAGACAGGTCTGCGCGGTGCGCGGGTCCAATGCCGCCGTCGGTTCATCCGCCAGCAAAATCCGCTGTCCCCCGTCGCGGAGTGCGAGCATCGCCAGAGCCACCGCTTGACGCTGGCCGGGGCTGAGGAGATAAACCTTGCGCTCAAGCTTGGTCTCCAGATCGGGGTTGATGACCGCGATAGTCCGTGCGAAATGGGTCATATCCGCCTGATCCGCCAGTCTGTCGACATCGAAGAGACTAGTGTTTTCCAAGCCGAGCACGGCGAGGTTTTCCGCCACGGTTCCGTAAGGCGCCATGCCTTGGGAAGGGTCTTGATGAACGCGGTGGATATGCCGGTATCGGCGGTATACCGGCCAAGTGGAAACGTCGGTTCCCGACATCGAAACGCTTCCCGCCGTCAAATCGACCGTACCATCGACGAGGTTGAGCAAGGTGCTTTTGCCCGATCCGTTTTCCCCGATAACCAGAACCGATTCTCCCCACTCGAAAACCATGGAAACGTCGCGAACCGCTTTGACCTCGTTCCATTGACCCGCGTTGAAGGTTTTGCAAGCGGACTGGAGTTGTAACGCCGGGATAGCCATGTCAAAGCCTGTCGAAAGGGTTGGAACGGCTTGTTTGTCCAGCCTGCCGATAATAGAGCAATACGATAATCAAGGCGGATAAAATACGGATGTCCGAGTTAAAAAACTGTAGCGGGTCGTGCGGATTTGGATAACCCCAAATGGATTGCAAAAAAACATTGAAAGTTCTGATGCTTTTGAGTATTAGCTGATAACACAGGGTTCCAATGAAAGGGGCAAGCAGCATGGGCCAGATATCGGTTTTGTCTTGATGGAAAAGACCCACCAGCCGTTCCCCGATGACTAATGCCGCCAGTGCGGTAAGGATAACGCCGAATCCCATCGAAATCGAGGCGTTGCCGTCGTTGAAAACGGCCAGAACGCCCGCCAGCGCTGCCAAGGCGTTAGCCATGCCGAGTCCATGAATTGTGGCCCGTTTGGCGTCGAACCCGGCAGCGGCTACCAGGCCCCGCGAATCCTCGCGGGAAAATCGCAGCAAAGTCCCTCCTGCGGAAACCAGATAGCGATAAAGAGCGAAGATCACCAGGATTAAAAACAGTCCGAGCAGAAGGTTGGTTAACGGGTATAAAGCCCCATAGTTTTCTTCCCCAAACAGCCATTTGGAGATGCCGGCGTTAAGACCATTGAGATAGGCGGATGGATTTTGGGCAGCCGAAAGATACAGATTGGCATTAGCCCGCATGATGCGGAAATTAAACGAGTAAAGCCCCGTTGCAACGACAATGCCACTCAACAGCTT
>NZ_JBKKBJ010000204.1:0-11301 GCF_046714055.1 Methyloglobulus sp.
CAATATGTGGCGGTTGGCAGGGTTCATTAGAACCTCCTGAGGTGAGTGAGTTTTCACTTCAGGACACCGGCAAAACTATGTCAAGTTAATAAGCTCGAAATTGGCTGGGGTATCAATAAAACAAGGCGTTCAAGCCAACTCAATTTGCAGCTATACATAGTTAGGGTCTATACATAGGGGTCGATAGCTACTATTTAGTTGATTGTAAGATTTGATTGCGATTAAATTTTTAAGATGTCAGATCAAGTCTCAGCCAGTACACCTCATGGCTTATTAAAGCTATTCGGCAAGGTAATTCTAAATTTGTTTGGTTTATCCTGCCTTATTGCAATCAATTGAAATCACATCCGCGCCGTTTTTCAAACCATCAAGGTAATCAGCCCAGGTTTGCATCATCTTATGGCGTTCTGGCAGGTGGGCAGTCCGGTTGTAGGCGCGTCCGTTTGGGTCTCTAACTGCATGGGCTAGTTGATGCTCGATAAAGTCAACCCTTACACCCAGCACTTCATCAAGGATAGTCCTAGCCATTGCCCTAAAGCCGTGGCCTGTCATGATGTCCTTTCCGTAACCCAGCCGCTTCAAGGCTGCATTGATGGTGTTTTCGGACATACACCTATCGCCTCTAGGGGTACGTTCAGACGGGAACACATAGCGTCCATGTCCGGTAAGCGGGTGCAATTCTTTCAGTATCTCAATGGCTTGGGTTGATAGCGGAACAATATGTTGTACGGATGTTTTTGATACAAAGTAACGCCATTCTTTAGCCTCAATGCCTATGTGTTGCCATTCTGCGGCGCGTAATTCGCCAGGACGCACAAACACCAAAGGCGCGAGCTTTAAGGCACATAGGGCAATAAATGAACCTTGGTAGCTGTCGATTTCCCTTAGTAGTTCTGCAACCGCTTTCGGCTCGGTTATCGCTGCAAAATGTTCCCTTTTAACGGGCGGCAATGCCCCGCGTAAATCCGGTGTAATATCCCGGTCAACCCTACCTGTTGCTACGGCATAGCGGAAAACTTGGCTACAGATCTGTAATGTCCGGTGGGCTGTTTCAATTGCACCGCGTTCTTCAATGCGTCGTAGGCAATCCAGGATGTGTTTAGGCAAAATATCGGTTATTGGTCTACTGCCCAGCCAAGGAAAGATGTTGCGCTCTAGAAGCCGTTTAGAACGGTTGTCTTTGTCGCTCCAAGTCTCAACCTGTTTCTGACCTCATTCCCTTGCGATCACTTCAAGGTTGTTTTCAGTCAGTGCCACTCTAGCCGCTTTAAGAGCTTTTTGTTCTCGCCAGGATCAATGCCATCGGCTAGTTGCTTTCTCGCTACCTCGCGCCTCTGTCTGGCTTGGTCAAGGGTCACTTCGGGGTACTTTCCTAGAGAAAGCAACTTTTCAGTACCCCCTACACGATATTTCAAACGCCAATACTTAGACCAGCCCTTTACGCCGAGCTTAACATGAAGGTACAACCCTTTATCGTCGGACAACTTGAACGCCTTACCTGAAGCGGCCTTGTCGCCTCTATGTGCGTTCTTACAAGCGGTATCTGTTAGCATTTGGGGGTATCTCACTTTGAAAAACTAAAAGTACCCCTGAAAAATACCCCCATTCATTGCGGATGTCATTACATCTTACTGCACCCAGTTGGACAATAAAAAACCCGCTATGCCTTGCAATATGCGGGTTTTATGTGCTTCGTTGGACTTGTTTGTATTTGTACATGGTGCCCAGGGGCGGAATCGAACCGTCGACACGAGGATTTTCAGTCCTCTGCTCTACCGACTGAGCTACCTGGGCGGGTATACAAAAGAGCGCTATTAGACGTGATTATGCCGTTACAGTCAATAAGAAATAATTAGGGGACTTCTATTTAATTGCAATTTAAACCGCCATGCAGCGAAAGTTCTGAAATTTTTTGAATTGTTTCCACATTGAGGCCAGTCCTGCTTGCAACGCCCCCCTCATTACTAACGAATGTGCCCCTTAGTTATGCCCCAACATGCGCAGCTCCCCTGTGGTTGTCCCTCAAAGTTCGGTTGCCTGGCTTCGCGTCGCGCTTAATTAGCTGCACCAGGCGCATTATGTTGTAGACCAAGTTCATCAGGCCAATCTTAACCTTGGCTCGCTGGAGGCCGATGGTGCGCACCATCGCACCATCTCATCCTCAGGTGCTCTGAAACCGGACAGTTTATGTGCTACAAACCTGGACATTTTATTAACTCCTAACAGCCAGGAAAAATCAGCTTGACCTCATTATTGTTAGCAAGTATTATGCTCTGCTCACATGGGCTTAAGTGCTTGAGCAAAGTCGAAATACTATTTAGTCCGTTAACATTGTTGGGATTAGCGGTTTATTAGACACATACTGTATTCGGAGTAAAGAAAAACATGGCCACGATCAACCAATTGGTTCGTAAGCCGCGCGCTAAAAGAATAGAAAAAAGCAATGTCCCTGCATTGGAAGCGTGCCCACAGCGTAGGGGTGTGTGTACGCGTGTCTATACAACGACACCGAAAAAGCCCAACTCAGCTCTCCGTAAAGTAGCCAGAGTAAGGCTCACAAACGGATCGGAAGTGAGTAGCTATATTGGCGGTGAAGGACATAACCTTCAGGAGCACTCGGTAGTATTGATCCGGGGTGGTCGTGTAAAAGATTTGCCTGGCGTGAGGTATCACGTTGTTCGTGGCAGCCTTGATGCTTCGGGTGTGAATAACAGGAAGTGCGGTCGTTCTAAATATGGAACAAAGCGCCCAAAAGGCAAATAATAAGTTGGTGAAGAATGTCTAGAAGAAGAGTCGCTACCAAAAGAGAAATTATTCCAGATCCAAGATTTGGCAGCATTATGCTGACCAAATTCATGAACATGATTATGGAAAGTGGCAAGAAGTCAGTCGCAGAAGGAATTGTATATGGCGCTTTAGATGTGATTGAGAAGAAAGGCCATAACGAACCTCTGGAAGTTCTCTCAAAAGCATTGGAAAATGTCCAGCCGAGAGTGGAAGTTAAGTCCCGTCGTGTCGGCGGTGCAACTTACCAGGTTCCTGTTGAAGTTCGTCCTTCCAGGCGTATGGCTTTGGCGATGCGCTGGTTGATAGATGCTTCCCGTAAACGGAATGAAAGGACTATGTCATCCAAGCTGGCGGGTGAATTGATGGATGCTTTTGAAAGTAGGGGTTCTGCCGCTAAGAAGCGCGAAGATACTCATAGAATGGCGGAGGCTAATAAGGCATTCTCCCACTACCGTTGGTAGAAAATAGAAAAAAATCAGGTTT
Organism: Methyloglobulus sp.; assembly: GCF_046714055.1. Classification (GTDB taxonomy): domain Bacteria; phylum Pseudomonadota; class Gammaproteobacteria; order Methylococcales; family Methylomonadaceae; genus Methyloglobulus. Next base: position 3,271 of record NZ_JBKKBJ010000204.1, read on the forward strand.
TGGTGGTGGCCAGAAAAACTCCAATAGAGTGTTACCGCAATATCGGGATTATGGCTCATATTGATGCGGGCAAGACCACAACCACGGAAAGAGTGCTGTACTATACGGGTGTGTCTCACAAGATAGGCGAGGTTCACGATGGTGCGGCAACCATGGATTGGATGGAGCAAGAGCAAGAAAGAGGGATTACGATTACTTCGGCTGCGACAACCTGTTTTTGGAGCGGCATGGAAAAGCAGTTTCCGCAGCATCGTATCAACATTATTGATACGCCAGGGCACGTTGATTTTACCATTGAAGTAGAGCGTTCTTTAAGGGTTCTTGATGGGGCCTGTGCGATATTTTGTGCTGTGGGCGGGGTTGAGCCGCAGTCTGAGACGGTTTGGCGGCAAGCCAATAAGTATCATGTCCCGCGATTGGCATTTGTCAATAAAATGGATCGTTCAGGAGCTGACTTCCTGCGAGTGATTAAGCAGATCGGATCAAGGCTGGGAAGTAAGGCCGTTCCTATGCAGTTGCCTATAGGTGCTGAGGAGCATTTTGAAGGCGTGGTTGATCTGGTTAAGATGAAAGCCATATTTTGGGATGAAGCCAATATGGGAATGACATTTAAGGAAAAGGATATTCCTGCAGATATGCTTGCAGCTTGCACGGAGTGGCGTGAGCATATGATAGAGGCAGCAGCGGATGCTAATGAAGAATTGATGGGTAAATACCTTGAAGAAGGTGTTTTGACCAATGAAGAAATAAAGCGGGGTATTCGGCAGCAGACGATAGCCAATCAGCTAGTACCGGCTTTTTGCGGATCGGCTTTTAGGAATAAGGGTGTCCAAGCCATGCTGGATGCTGTTATTGAGTACCTGCCTTCGCCGGTAGATATTAAGGCTATTAAAGGCTTGCTGGATGACGGGGTGACGGAAGCGGAGCGTCCGGCATCGGATGACCGTCCTTTCTCATCCTTGGCGTTCAAGATAGTCACGGATCTGTATGTCGGGACGTTAACTTTTTTTAGGGTGTACTCCGGGGTGTTGAATTCCGGGGATGCTGTATATAACCCCGTAAAGAAGAAAAGAGAACACATTAGGCGTATCGTGCAGATGCACGCCAATAGCCGGGAAGAAGTAAAAGTTGTTTGTGCCGGAGATATAGCGGCAGCGATAGGGTTAAAAGATGTGACAACAGGGGATACGCTATGCGACCCAAATCACATCATAGTCCTTGAGCGTATGGAGTTCCCTGATCCTGTAATTTCGGTTGCAGTCGAGCCGAAAACCAAGGCAGACCAGGAAAAAATGGGCATAGCTTTAGGCAAGCTGGCACAGGAAGACCCTTCGTTTAGGGTTCATACGGATGAAGAGTCGGGGCAAATAATTATTTCGGGGATGGGGGAACTCCATCTTGAGATTATTGTTGACCGGATGAAAAGGGAGTTTAGCGTGGATGCCAGTGTGGGCGCACCGCAGGTGGCTTACAGGGAGACAATCCGCGCTACGGTTGAACAAGAAGGAAAATTTATTAGGCAATCCGGTGGCCGGGGACAGTATGGTCACGTCTGGTTGCGGTTGGAACCCAAAGGGGGTGGTTCTGGCTACGAGTTTGTAAATGAAATTGTCGGCGGGGTTGTCCCTAAAGAATATATACCGGCAGTGGATAAAGGGATTCAAGAACAGCTAAAAAGCGGTGTCTTGGCAGGTTATCCCGTTTTAGATGTAAAAGTTTCCTTATTTGATGGTTCGTATCATGATGTTGATTCGAGCGAGATGGCTTTCAAGATTGCAGGTTCCATGTGTTTCAGGGAAGGTGCAAGAAAAGCGAATCCGGTTCTGCTCGAACCCATTATGAAGGTGGAAATAGTCACCCCTGAAGATTATATGGGTGATGTGGTCGGCGATGTCAATCGACGTCGTGGGCTGATACAAGGCATGGAAGACACGCCATCGGGGAAAACGATTAGTTGCGAAGTGCCGCTAGCGGAAATGTTCGGTTATGCAACTGATTTGCGTTCGGCAACACAAGGGCGAGCTACTTACAGTATGCAGTTTGAGAAGTACAATGAGGTGCCTGCATCTATTGCAGAAGCAATTATTAAAAAATCATCATAATTTGAATGTAACATTAAGGTATTGAGTCATGGCCAAAGAAAAATTTTCACGTAGTAAGCCCCACGTTAACGTTGGCACAATCGGACACGTTGACCACGGAAAGACAACGCTGACCGCAGCATTAACCAAAGTAATGGCCGAGTTGCAAGGTGGCGAGGTTAAGGCGTTCGATCAAATTGATAATGCGCCTGAAGAACGTGCGCGTGGTATTACGATTGCGACTTCGCACGTCGAATATGAATCGGCAAAACGTCATTACGCCCACGTTGACTGTCCAGGACACGCCGACTATGTAAAGAACATGATTACTGGAGCTGCACAGATGGATGGGGCGATCCTGGTCTGTTCCGCAGCCGATGGCCCAATGCCCCAAACCAGGGAACATATCCTGTTGTCAAGACAGGTGGGCGTTCCTTATATCGTCGTCTTCCTTAACAAGGCGGACATGGTTGATGATGCTGAACTGATCGAGTTGGTTGAGATGGAGCTCAGGGAACTGCTGGATAAGTATGAATTTCCAGGCGATGACACCCCTATTATCGTCGGTTCCGCCTTGAAAGCCCTTGAAGGTGATACCAGTGAGTTGGGTGTGCCATCTGTAGTCAAGCTGGTAGAGGCTTTAGACAGTTATATCCCATTGCCGGAAAGGGCCGTTGATGGCGCTTTCCTGATGCCTATTGAAGATGTGTTCTCAATCTCCGGTCGTGGTACCGTGGTTACAGGACGTATCGAGAGGGGTATTATCAAAGTCGGTCAAGAAGTTGAGATTGTCGGCATTAGACCTACCGTAACAACTACGGTAACTGGCGTTGAAATGTTCCGTAAGTTGCTTGATCAAGGTCAAGCTGGTGATAATGTTGGTCTGCTGTTGAGAGGCACAAAGCGCGATGATGTTGAGCGTGGGCAAGTATTGGCGCACAAAGGCACCATCAAACCACATGCTCTTTTCAATGCTGAAATTTACGTGTTGTCGAAAGAAGAAGGTGGTCGTCATACGCCTTTCTTTAACGGCTATCGTCCGCAGTTTTATTTTAGGACGACAGATGTTACCGGAGCGGTCGATCTTCCAGAAGGCGTAGAAATGGTAATGCCTGGAGATAACATTTCCGTTAAAGTGAAATTGATATCACCCATTGCTATGGAAGATGGCTTACGCTTCGCTATTCGTGAAGGCGGACGTACAGTCGGCGCTGGCGTTGTTGCATCTATCATCGAGTAATTAATATGACCAATCAAACTATCAGAATCCGGTTGAAATCTTTTGACCATAAATTGATTGATCAATCGGCTGGAGAGATAGTAGAAACAGCAAGGAGAACAGGTGCCCAGGTTAAAGGCCCTATTCCCTTGCCTACTAAAAAAGAGCGCTTTACGATTTTGATTTCTCCGCATGTCAATAAGGATGCGAGAGATCAATATGAACTAAGGACATACAAAAGGTTGCTTGATATCGTTGAGCCGACTGACAAAACAGTCGATGCTTTGATGAAATTGGATCTTGCCGCCGGTGTTGATGTCCAGATAAAGTTGAATTAGAAGAATAGAGGTTGTGGCAGATGTCAATAGGTCTTGTGGGTCGAAAATGCGGTATGACCAGGATATTTGGAGAAGACGGCACTTCCGTACCCGTTACTGTATTGCAGGTTGATTCCAATAGAATTGCCCAGATCAAAAGTTTTGAAATTGATGGTTACCGTTCAATCCAGGTCGCGGTAGGAGACAAAAAGTCATCGCACGTTAACAAGGCGATGGCTGGTCACTATGCCAAGGCCAATATGACAGCTGGAAGAGGGCTATGGGAATTCAGGCTAGATGAAGGCGAAGGATCGGATCTTGCCGTGGGTTCTGAATTGCCTGTTAGTCTTTTCTCGGCAGGCCAAGTGGTGGATGTGCAAGGACGGAGTATTGGTAAAGGATTTGCTGGCGGCATCAAGCGTCATCATTTCCACATGCAGGATGCGACACATGGGAACTCACTTTCGCACAGGGTGCTAGGTTCTATCGGTATGAACCAGACACCGGGTCGGGTATTCAAAGGAAAAAAGATGGCAGGCCATCTGGGTGATAAAAAAAGGACTATCCAAAACCTGACGATCCATTCCATTGATACTGAACGGAATTTAATTCTAGTTAAAGGTGCAGTGCCTGGCGCTAAAGGCGGTGATGTAATCGTTATACCCGCAACAAAAATGCGAAATAAAGGTTAAGTCATGGGTTTGCAGATACCAGCTTTAAATGGAAATAATTCCAACAACGTAGATGTGCTTGAGTCTGTTTTTGGACAAACTTATAACGAGACATTGATTCACCAATTAGTTACCCGGTATCTGGCCGGAGCACGGGCGGGCACCAAAGCACAGAAGACACGTTCTGACGTAAGCGGCGGTGGGGCAAAGCCTTGGAAACAAAAAGGCACAGGCCGTGCGCGGGCAGGCACAACCCGAGGCCCAATCTGGCGCACCGGTGGTGTTGCATTTGCGGCTAGGCCCAGAAATTACGAGCAGAAGCTGAATAAGAAAATGTTCCGCGTCGGTATCCGGTCAATTTTGTCTGAATTGCTCAGACAAGGCAGGTTGGTGATTAGTGACGCTATCGTTCCTGCCACTCCAAAGACAAAAGAATTCAGCGAAAAGCTGAAGATTATTGATGCAAGACGTGTTTTGATTATTGTTGATAAGGTTGACGCCAACCTTGCCCTCGCATCTAGGAATATCCCAAATGTTGAGGTTATTGAGGCAGAAAATTTAAGCCCGGTGTTGTTGGTGGCTGCCGATAAAATCATTGCAACCTCTGCCGCGATAAAAAGATTAGAGGAGCGTTTAGCATGAGCAATTACCAGTTGATAGATGTCTTGGATGCGCCGATCATCTCAGAAAAAAGTACCATTGCGGCCGAAAAAGATAATCGGTTCGTCTTCAGGGTAAAAAAACAGGCGACAAAGATTCAAGTCAAAAAGGCTGTTGAAGCCATGTTTAAAGTCGAAGTTGATTCGGTTAACGTATTGAATGTCAAGGGCAAGAAAAAACGCTTCGGGAAGACATTGGGTCAGCGTTCAGATTGGAAAAAAGCCTACGTCAAGCTCAAGCCCGGTCATGACATTAGTTTTGCAACTCCATAGTTTATAAGATAAAGAGACAATAGGGAACAGTACAAAAATGGCTATTGTAAAGTCAAAACCGACATCGCCAGGTTCGCGCTTCGTTGTGCGTATCAAGAGCGAAGGTCTCCATAAAGGTAAGCCTTACGCTCCCTTGCTGAGTAAGCTCAGTAAGAGCGGTGGCCGGAATAACCAAGGTCGGATAACGACTCGACATGTGGGGGGTGGGCATAAACAGCACTATCGCATTATCGACTTTAAACGGAATAAAACGGATATACCTGCGGTCGTTGAGCGTCTTGAATACGACCCAAACAGGACTGCAAATATCGCCCTTATCCTGTTTAAAGATGGTGAGCGTCGCTACATCATTGCGCCTAAATGCCTTGAAGTAGGTCAAGAGCTTGTTTCATCTGAAACTGTCCCCGTAAAACCAGGCAACTGTATGCCATTGCGTAATGTGCCTATGGGTACCGTAGTCCATTGTGTGGAATTAAGGCCAGGCAAAGGTGCGCAGTTAGCCCGCAGTGCTGGCACATCGGCACAGTTGGTGGCTAGGGATGGAGCCCATGCAACGATAAGGTTACGTTCCGGTGAAATGAGGAAGGTTTTGGCTGATTGCCGTGCGGTGATTGGTGAAGTTTCGAATTCGGAACATAATTTGGCCTCTTACGGAAAAGCTGGGGCAACCCGGTGGAGAGGCGTTAGGCCGACAGTCCGTGGGGTTGTAATGAACCCTGTTGATCACCCACATGGTGGCGGTGAAGGCAGGACATCAGGCGGTAGGCATCCAGTTTCACCTTGGGGTATGCCGACTAAAGGCTATAAGACAAGAAAAAACAAGCGGACTGATAACATGATTATCAGGCGTAGAAAATAAGGTTAAGTGAGGTATTACCGTGCCACGGTCAATTAAAAAAGGTCCATTCATAGATCACCACCTTCAAAAGAAAGTGGAAGATGCGGTTAGTACAAATAATCGCAAGCCGATTAAGACATGGTCCAGAAGGTCGATGATCATTCCTGATATGTTGGGATTAACGATAGCTGTCCATAACGGACGTTTGCATATACCCGTTCTCGTATCTGAAAATATGGTAGGGCACAAGTTGGGTGAGTTTGCGCCGACTCGGACCTATAGGGGTCATGTGGCTGATAAAAAATCTAAATAGGTTGTTGTGTAATGGAAGTTTCGGCGAAATTAAGTAATGCACCTTTATCTGCCCAAAAAGCGCGTCTGGTCGGGGATTTGATACGTGGGATGCCTGTTGATCAAGCACTGAATACATTGAAATTCAGCTCAAAAAAAGGCGCTGCGATCATTAAAAAGATTCTTGAGTCTGCAATAGCGAATGCGGAACACAACGATAGCGCAGACATTGATGAGTTAAGAGTGTCTACCGTATTTGTCAATGAAGCGGCGACCATGAAAAGATTTAAGGCAAGAGCTAAGGGACGTGCAAATCATATCCTTAAAAGAACCTGCCACATTACAGTTAAAGTCTCGGAAAACGAGTAGGGGCAGAAAATGGGACAAAAAGTACATCCAATTGGCATTCGTCTTGGCATAGTAAAGGATTGGAACTCAAGATGGTATGCAAACAGCCATAATTATCCCCTGTTTCTTAATCAGGATCTGGAAGTCAGGCAATTTCTAAAGGCAAGGCTAGCGAATGCATCGGTTAGCCGCATTCAGATTAACCGCCCTGCAAACAACGCGCACATTACTATTCATACCGCCAGACCTGGAATTGTTATCGGGAAAAAAGGTGAAGATATTGACGTGTTGAGACAGGAAATAGCAAAAATGATAGGCGTTCCTGTGCAGATCAATGTTGAAGAGATTAGGAAGCCGGAGCTTGATGCGCAATTAGTGGCGGAAGGCGTGGCGCAACAGCTCGAAAAACGGATTATGTACCGTAGGGCGATGAAGCGCGCGGTTACCAATACGATGCGCCTCGGGGCAGAGGGAATAAAAATCAATGTTGGTGGCCGCTTAAATGGAGCTGAAATTGCACGTAGCGAATGGTATAGGGAAGGCCGGGTGCCTTTGCATACCCTAAGGGCTAATATTGATTATGCAACTGCTGAAGCGAATACGACTTATGGAATCATCGGTATAAAAGTATGGATATTTAAAGGCGAAGTATTTGATATGGATATGCATAATACTACTGCCAATAATCCTGATTCTAAGAAATAAGTAATAAGTAAAGGGACAGAGTAATGCTTCAACCAAAAAGAACAAAATTCCGTAAACAGCATAAAGGTAGAAATAACGGCACTGCCGTCCGTGGCTCGTCTGTCAGTTTTGGCGAGTATGGATTAAAGTCAATCAGTCGAGGTAGGTTGACTGCCCGACAAATCGAATCTGCCCGTAGGACGATTACCAGACACGTCAAACGTGGTGGCAAGATTTGGATACGAATTTTCCCTGATAAGCCAATCACTAAAAAACCTTTAGAAGTTCGTATGGGAAAAGGTAAAGGTAGTGTAGAATACTGGGTTGCCCAAGTAAGACCTGGGACTATGTTGTATGAAATCCAGGGTGTCAGCGAAGAACTGGCGCGCGAAGCCTTTACTTTAGCGGCAGCGAAATTACCCTTAAAAACCCTGTTTACCGCTCGGACGATAATGTGATGAAAGTAAGTGAATTACGGCAAAAATCAAAAGACGACTTGGGAACTTTATTGCTCGAGTTATCTCGTGAACGATTTAATCTAAGAATGCAAAAGAGTACAGGCCAGCTGTCAAAACCTACCGAAATAAAAAGGGTCAGACGTGATATAGCGCGTCTACAAACCGTATTGAATGAAAAGGCAGGCGTATAAC
>NZ_JBKKBJ010000205.1:0-29449 GCF_046714055.1 Methyloglobulus sp.
TTGTACTTAAGCTGACTGAAAATGATCTGGTTACGGTCAACATGGGAATACCCAGACATACGCCAGTTGAGATTCCTTTGCTTGCCGCCCAAGAATCGCAAATGTATTCTGTCGAAACTGGCGGCATGTTAACAGAATTCGGTGCGGTGTCTGTGGGCAATCCACATGCTGTCATTCAAGTGGCAGACATCAATCTGGCTCCGGTGACTGAATTAGGGCTGATCTTGGAAAGTCATCCATTATTTCCTGAACGGGCTAATATTGATTTTATGCAGGTGGTTAACCGTAAGCATATCAAGCTTCGTGTTTATGAGCGCGGCACTGCGGAAACTTTGGCCTGCGGTAGCGGTGCTTGTGCCGCTGTGGTCGTAGGTATTGAACAACATTTACTGGATAACGACGTCACGGTCGACCTGACTAGCGGTCAGCTTACGATTAGCTGGGCAGGCCGTGGAGAGCCGGTATTCATGACGGGCCCTGCGATCACTGTTTTTGATGGGAAAATAAGCTCGATGGAAACATGACACTATGAATAAACAAGAAACACTGAATTTGACTTCGACTCAGGTTGAGCGATATCTGCGTGAACATCCTGAGTTCTTCAACGAGCATCTGCACCTGCTCGAACAGATGCGGATTCCTCACCCCAGTGGCAATGCCGTATCGCTGATTTCCAAGCAATTGGAAATATTCAGGGGCAGGCACCAAGAGTTAGAAAGCCAGTTGACAGAGCTGATTGAGATAGCCCGAGAAAACGACACGTCCTATGTGCGTATGCACAAACTCACCCTGGCATTGCTTGATTCCAAGACTATTGAAGAAGCTGTCGAGAATCTCGAAACTGTCCTTTCTGAGTATTTCCTAACTGATTTCGTTGCTATCCGCATCATCAAACACATCCCTGATGCGACGGTTCCCAAACTTTATATTGATCCGGACAGCGAGGATCTCAAGCCTTTCAGTAAAGAACTTTCCAGCAACCAACCGACTTGTGGGCGGCCAACCTTGACCCAGGCAAAAATACTGTTTGGCGATGCTGCCCTTGAAGTACAATCGTATGCCATCATGCCGATGATGTTTTCTGAGTTAGAGGGGTTCCTGGCTGTAGGTAGCCGAGAGGAAAGCCGGTTTCATTTCAGCATGGGCAGCCTGTTTTTGACCCAAATGAGCGAGATTGTCGGTACCCGGCTCATTGCGCTGTTACAAGGGAAATGATGACCCCTGCTGCGGATGAGATGCTGGCGGGTTTTTTAAACCAACTTAAATTTGAGAAACGCGCGTCTGCACATACCGTAAAAAGTTACCATCGCGATATAGGACGTTTATCAAACTATTGTAATGAAAAGCTCATCCTTAGCTGGATCGACCTCAAGCAGAATGACATTCGCGCCCACATCGCCGCCAGGCATCGAAAAGGGATGAGCAGCAAAAGCCTGCAACGTGAGCTATCAGCCATCCGCAGTTTCTATACTTTTCTATTGAAAAATCGCTTGGCTGAAATCAATCCGGCACAGTATGTCAAAGCTCCCAAGCAGGCAAGAAATTTACCCAAAACCTTGGATGTCGATCAGGTCAATGGACTGTTGGAAGCAGGAACGAGTTCGGCGCTGGAAATACGCGACCTGGCCATGTTTGAATTGTTTTATTCATCAGGACTCAGATTAAGTGAGCTGAGTTCACTTGATATCGTTGACCTGGATTTAGTCGACCGCTCACTGATTGTCCGTTCAGGTAAGGGTGGTAAATCAAGGGTGTTACCCATCGGCAGCAAAGCGGTCAAGGCAATTGACAACTGGCTGCAGGAACGTTCAATAAATATTCCCGCTGTTGATGCGGCGCTGTTTGTGACGACTAAAGGGCGGCGCCTTGGACAAAGAAGTATTGAGCTAAGGCTATCGCAATGGTGCAAAAAAAAGGGGATACAAGAACATATCCATCCGCACATGTTAAGGCATTCCTTCGCCAGCCATTTGCTGGAATCCAGCCAGGATTTAAGGGCCGTCCAGGAACTGCTGGGGCACAGCAATATCAGCACTACACAGATCTATACCCATCTGGACTTTCAACATCTAACAGAAACATATGATAGGGCCCATCCACGGGCCAAAAAAAAGCCTCAATAACTTTGGGGATCACTGGTAAAATCTGCGATCCCAGCAGCGTATGGATGCACTGCCAAAATCAATGGCTGCACGACATTGATTTTGTAAACACACGGCAAACCGCGTTTTCCCAGTGGATTAAGCAAAAACCTCAAAAACCTGATAATATACTGTTAATATTCAAGAACAAATTAATCTCTTTCTCACCTCAAACAAGACGTTCACAGGAAACCTCAAATGGCATCAAGCGATTCACTTGAAGATGTAAAGTCCAGAGGCATACTCTGGAGTTTCGGTGTTCTTGTGCTTATAACCTCGCTGGCTTTAGTTTTTCTCGGCGCATGGTGGGGCAGTGAGCCCGAGCAGTTCAGCATCCAGGATGAAGCCCTGGAACGGGCTAAGCTGACTAAAACCACTGAAATTCCATTAGGCTACACCTACACCAATACGCTGGCACATATCGGCGAAGTCCTGCTGCATAAGTCTGGGGGTTATATTACCAACGATGTGGCACCGCCTGGGGTATTCCTCGACAACATATCCAGTTTTGAATACGGAGCCTTGATTATGTTGCGAGACGCTACGACGGCGTTGCGAAATCACTTTTCCAGGGATCAGTCACAGTCTGATGAAGATCCCGATTTAAAAGAAGCGGAGCCGCATTTTTATTACGAAAATGATTCGTGGGCTTTGCCGTCCACAGAAGCGGAATATCAAAAAGGGATAGATTCGCTTCATAAGTATATGACCCGGCTACAGACCTATGGCGGAAAGGTCAAACGCGCACAATTTTACTCCCGAGCGGACAATCTCTGGCAATACACGGAGGTCGTTATCAAACGCTTGGGCAATCTTTCTACACGTTTAAGTGCCAGTACATCGGGTGCAGAATTAATCCCTGGCCTGGAGGTTATTGAACCTAATGTTGCCATTCGGAATGCCAAAGTTGCACCATTGGGCCAAACGCCTTGGTTATTGATCGACGATATATTCTACGAGGCTCGTGGCTCTAGTTGGGCGTTGTTGCACATACTCAAAGCGGTTAAATATGATTTTCACGACATCCTGTTAGATAAACGGGCGATGAACACTGTGGATATCATGATTAAAGCCTTGGAAAATGCGTTATCACCGGTGCTGAGTCCCATGATTTTGAGTGGCAGTGGTTACGGACTAACTGCCAATTATTCATTGACAATGGCAACTTATATAGCCCGCGCAAACGCTGCTGCGCTGGATTTACGTGACATCATGAATAGGGGGTAATTACTAGTATGGACGAACAAATCAACGAAAACCTGAAAAAAATCAGTACCTGGAAACGCATATTCTTTATGCTGATCTTTGCCGCGATAGGGGGCTTGGTCAGGATGCTAGTTTGGGCGGTCATCTTATTGCAGATAGCGTCAGTGTTGTTCACAGGCAACCCGAATGGCAATGTGCTCAAGTTTGGGCGCAGCCTTTCCTTGTATACCTATCATATATTGACCTTCCTGACATTCAATACCGAAACCTTACCTTACCCATTCGCAGAATGGGAGGCGACTGAAGAACTGAAACTTCCAGAACCCAAGAAACGCCAGAAAAAATAGCCTTTCATGTCCACTGTCCGCAAAATCATTCATATCGATATGGATGCTTTTTTTGCGGCGGTGGAACAGCGCGATTTCCCCGAATACCGAAATAAGCCCCTGATTGTGGGCGGCAACCCTTTCTCGCGTGGCGTTGTCGCTACTTGTAGTTATGAGGCAAGGACATACGGCATCCATTCGGCCATGCCAACCACCCGTGCTTACCGCTTATGCCCACAAGCCATTTTCGTAAAGCCCCGGTTCGGGGCGTACCGGGAAGCCTCCCAAGCTATCCGGCAAATTTTTTTCGATTATACCGACCTGGTTGAACCGCTTTCTTTGGATGAAGCCTATTTGGATGTCACCCATACCGAGAAGCATACTGGCTCCGCAACGCTGATTGCCAAGGCTATCAAAACCAGGATAAAGCAACAAACGCAACTGACCGCTTCGGCTGGCGTTTCTTACAATAAATTTCTCGCCAAGATCGCTTCCGATTTGAATAAGCCGGACGGCTTGTACCTGATTACGCCCACGCAAGGCGCCGAGTTTGTTGAGCAACTCCCTATCCATAAGTTTCATGGTGTGGGCAAAGCCACCGCCCTTAAAATGCTAACCTTGGGGATTCAAACCGGTAAAGATTTAAAGAAGCTGTCCCTGGAAGACTTACAGCAACATTTTGGCAAGTCTGGTTCGTACTACTACCACATCGCCAGAGGGATTGATAACCGTCCTGTCGTCAGTTACAGAAAAAGCCAGTCAATGGGCGTGGAAACGACCTTTCAGCAGGATATCACCAGCACCCAGGCCGTTCTCGTACAGTTGCAACAACTCTTTGATAAGGCTTTAACCAAGGTAACGGAGAAACAACTTACAGCCCACACCTTAACCATTAAAATAAAATATCACGATTTCGTTCAAATTACCCGCAGCCGCACCCTGCCGCAAACGATTACTGCCGCTACGCACATAAATGACTTGCTCACGGAACTATTGAAGAATACCGAGGTGGGTCGGCGTGATGTCCGTTTGTTGGGTATTACCTTATCGTCCCTGGATGACCAACCTGAGCTATCCCCTGTTGAACAAATCGATTTATTTGAAAACACTTGGCGATAGGCCATTAGTCCGCGCTCCCAGAAGGTAACGTCCCCATTGGCTTGAGGTTGAAAGCTAAGGAAGCGCTGAACAAATGCCCCTAAAACCGTCTTTAAGCGGCAAATGCCGTTTTTTAATAAGTTTTGTGCCGAATCAGGCCGTATCAAACGAGCAAAGCAGCCTTTTCTTCCCTTATTTGAGCGTACCCATCCTAAAGCACTTCGTTGGAAAATAAAAAACCCGCTATGCCTTTCAGAATGCGGGTTTGATGGGCTTCGTTGTATCTCGTTGAATCTTGATCTGGCGGAGAGGCAGGGATTCGAACCCTGGGAGGGGATCAACCCTCAACGGTTTTCAAGACCGCCGCTTTCGACCGCTCAGCCACCTCTCCAAGAGCCGCATAGTTTAAACTAACGGGTTTAAAAATCAATTGAATCTTACTGTGCCAACACTTCCAGGCCTTCAGTCATAGGATCAAGGTTTGAAATAACTAGTCCTGTTGTCTGCACTTCACGGGTCAACCCAAAAAAATCAAACAACCGGATGTCTGCCAGTTGCGAAGGAGCTACGTTTTGCAGGCTAGTGAAAATTGTCTCCAGGCGACCGGGGAACTGCCTGTCCCATGCTTTTAACATGGCCTTCATCGCTTTTCTCTGGAGGTTTTCCTGGGAGCCGCAGAGGTTACAAGGAATGATGGGGAAATTCCTGAATGCCGAAAACCGTTCGATGTCTTTTTCCCGACAATACGCCAGAGGCCGGATGACGATATTTTTTTTGTCATCACTGAGCAACTTGGGCGGCATAGTTTTAAGTTTGCCGCCATAAAAAATATTCAGGAAGAAGGTTTCCAAGATGTCGTCACGGTGATGGCCTAACGCAATTTTAGTGATACCGTTCGTTTCAGCGTAACCATATAAGGTGCCACGCCTTAACCGTGAACATAGCCCACAGGTGGTGCTGCCTTCCGGTATCACGCGCTTGACGACGCTGTACGTGTCTTTCTCGATAATATGATAAGGCATCCCTAAAGTTTCTAGGTAAGCTGGCAATACATGCTCCGGAAACCCAGGCTGCTTTTGGTCCAGGTTGACCGCGATCAAGTCAAACTTGACAGGCGCTGTCTTTTGCAGATTCAACAAGATGTCCAGCAAGGTATAAGAGTCCTTACCTCCAGACAAGCAGACCATCACCTTATCGCCCTGTTCGATCATGTTGTAGTCGGCAATAGCGTCGCCGACATAATGGCGCAAACGTTTTTGCAGCTTGTTGAATTGGGTTCGGGATTTTTGGGTTTGGTCTGACATTAACAAAAGTGAAAATCGCGTAGGTTGGGTTAGGCTCGCACATAGGCGAGAGCCATGCAAAACGGGCGCTTGGGCGAGCCGTAACCCAACGATAGAGGTTGGTTCGAGGACGGCGAACGTTGGGTTACGACGCGCCCAACGACCAGTGGTCTTGTTAACAATGTGGACATGCGCGTCTTTTATGCCCTTTGGGTAAACCCAACCTACAAATCCATTCTCAACCATTATAACGCTGGAAAATCAAAGTCGCGTTAGTTCCGCCAAAGCCAAAACTGTTGGACATGATAGTGTTCAACACCACATTATCCTGACGTTCCCTGACGATAGGGATGCCTGTCGCTTCGGGATCTAGCTCAGTGATATTGGCAGAGGCGCTGAGGAATTTTTCTTCCATCATCAACAGCGAATAAATGGCCTCATTGACTCCGGCTGCCCCCAGCGCGTGTCCAGTCAATGATTTGGTGGAACTTACCAAAGGGACATTGCCCACGCCAAATACGGTGCGTAGCGCTTCGAGTTCTTTGGTGTCGCCAACTGGTGTGCTGGTGCCGTGGGCATTGATGTAGTCGATCTTGTCATGCACAGTCGCCATTGCTTGCTGCAAACAACGTACCGCGCCTTCGCCGGAAGGTTGCACCATGTCGTAACCGTCGGAAGTCGCGCCGTAGCCTGTCAATTCAGCGTAAATTTTGGCACCACGGGCTTTGGCATGTTCCAATTCTTCCATCACCAATACACCACCGCCACCTGAGATAACAAAGCCGTCGCGGGTGCTGTCATAAGGCCGGGAAGCCGTGGCAGGTGCATCGTTATATTTTGACGACAACGCGCCCATCGCATCAAACAATACCGACATCGTCCAATGCACTTCCTCGCCGCCGCCAGCAAATACGACATCCTGCTTGCCCAATTGGATCAATTCCATAGCATGACCGATACAGTGGGCGCTGGTGGAACAGGCAGAGGTGATCGAATAATTAACGCCCTTGATTTTGAAAGGCGTTGCCAAACACGCGGTATTGGTGCTGGACATGCTTCTTGTCACCATGTACGGCCCGACTTTCTTGATGCCTTTGTCCCGCATAATGTCAGCCGCATCCACCAAATTGGACGTAGAAGGCCCACCTGAACCCACCACCAATCCGGTACGAAAGTTAGAGACTTCATTATCTTCCAACCCAGAATCGGCTATGGCTTGCTGCATGGCGATATAGTTGAAGGCCGCACCATCACCCATAAAGCGTTTTACTTTACGGTCGATAAATTGATGCTGATCAATGTTGATTGCGCCATGAACATGGCTGCGGAAACCCATTTCCTGATAGTCATCGGCAAAAACAATACCTGAGCGGCCTTGCTTTAGGGAATCGAGGACTTCAGCCTTGTTGTTGCCAATGCTGGAGACGATGCCTAATCCCGTTACCACGACCCTTTTCATAGCCACTCCTAGAAATCCGACAAGAATGTAAACAAGCCGACGCGTAAATCAGTGGCTTCGTAGATGACCTTACCATCGACTTCCATCGTGGCATCGGCAATGCCCATATAGAGCTTACGCATGATTAATCGTTTCATATCAATGCGATAAGTCACTTTTTTGGCAGTGGGCAAGACTTGTCCAGTAAATTTGACTTCACCCACACCTAACGCCCGGCCTTTGCCTGGGCCGCCCATCCAGCACAGGAAGAATCCCACGAGCTGCCACATGGCATCCAAACCTAAACAACCGGGCATGACGGGGTCGCCCTGGAAATGACAAGCAAAAAACCACAAATCGGGATGAATGTCCAATTCAGCTATCATCTGGCCCTTGCCATACTTGCCGCCTTCGTCGGTAATCAGGGTAATCCTGTCCATCATGAGCATATTGGGTAACGGCAATTGCGCGTTTGTTGGCCCGTATAGCTCACCCCTTCCTGACTTTAGCAATTCTTCATAGGTTAAACTATGCTGTTTCGACATAACGATATTCTG
This sequence comes from Methyloglobulus sp., assembly GCF_046714055.1. Classification (GTDB taxonomy): domain Bacteria; phylum Pseudomonadota; class Gammaproteobacteria; order Methylococcales; family Methylomonadaceae; genus Methyloglobulus. The sequence goes on from NZ_JBKKBJ010000205.1 coordinate 8,050, forward strand.
CACCTTGTTATCTATAATTTTTATAAAAGCGCATTATTATCTTACAGACACAGTAAAAAATCAGCTCAAATTTTATCCAGGTGTTACATCCCTCAATAAATTCTTTAATTTAAGTTTGCCTTTTTTTAACCGTTGCTGATAAATCATCGCGTAAGAGAGCACGTTAGCCACATATTTTCGGGTCTCTTTAAACGGTATGGTTTCTATCCATATATCCGCTGGCACTGAATGCGTAATGGGAAGCCATTTTTTTGCTCGGCCAGGGCCTGCATTATAAGCTGCCCCTGCCACGGCGATATGACCACCGAAGCGGTTTAAAAGATCCCTAAAGTAATACCCCCCGTAATTGATATTCAGTTCGGGCTTAAATAACTCGGAATCTGATCGCCACGGTTCATGCAATGCCTGGGCTACCGTCATAGCGGTTTTGGGCATCAGCTGCATAAGGCCTTTGGCACCCGCAGAAGATACCGCATTCTTGTCCAACATACTCTCCTGACGTATCAAACCATATAATAAGGCAGTATCAAGATTATGCTTATAGGCGCTAGCTTGAACTTCACTGAAATAATGAATAGGGAACCGCAATGCCATATCATCCCAGTAATCGGCCTTTACCAAAGTGGTGATGGCTATTTGATCCCACTGCCATTGCTGGGCCAGTTTGGCGGCAGTGAGAAGTTTTTCCTTGGGCAGTTTTTTTATCGCAAATTGCCATTGCCGACGCGCTTCTAACGCCCGGTTTAAAAAATTCAACTCCTGACACACTTTAAAATCGGTTTCTTCCGAAAGTAGCCTTAGGGCATCCTTAGCCAGCTTAACGGGTTGGTCAATAATTTGGTAAGGTGTATTGACGGTATCGGCTGCCATAAAACCATAAAAACTCCGGTCTTTAGCCAGTGCGTTGTAGATTGCCCCCGCCTGTTGCTTGTTGCCGGTTTCCTGCAACGCACGCGCCAGCCAATATTGCCACTTGGGTTCTTGCCGTTCGGTATAAGTCAAGCCCGCCAAGGCACTGCTGACATGCCGCCAATTTTGCTCAACCAAAGCCGCCCTCAACTTTGCCGTCCTGACTTCTTCATCAGGAAGAAACACCTTGTTCAAACGGCCGTAAGCACGATTGTCTTTTTTGGCGAGCAATGCCATCCCAAGCTTGCGTTCGACACGTTGGACAGTTAAATCATCAATAAAAAAAACCGATTTTTTAGTGTCCCAAACCGCAATCGCCCTCTCCAGATCCGAACTTGCCAATCTTTCTACAGCATGGGCAAAAAGACGGCCTGTTTGTTCATTTTTTTCTTTCCAAAACTGGCTTTCAGCAATCAATTCCGGCTTTTGATGAAGCTGTAACCAATTCTCGGCATTCTTTCGGTCTGCCTGCTTCAGTAAAAGTGAGGTTAATCGTGCTGCGGCGAGATTATTATTTTGAAGTGCCGACTCAAACCGTTGCCAAATAAGGTCAGCCGTTAACAGGGATGACCTGAGCAATGCGGAAAAAAGTGGTTGGCAATTTTTAGCTGTAGTTGTGCCTAAAACCCAGAGTCGTTTTGCCTCCAACAACGCCTGTTGCAGTTTCCCTGTTTGGTATTGCGCCCAGTGAAACTGGCAATCATCAGCACTACTCTCATTCACTTCATATTGCCGAATAAAATCGTACCAGCGTTCGTGTTCAGCCAGATAACCCAACCACTTGGAACGCAGTAATGGGGCATAGCGGGTATCTTTATAAGTCGATAAAAAAGCCAACACCTGATCGGTTTGGGCCAACTGATCTTTTATCCGTTGATAACGTAAATACGGATAGAGTGGGTAATCGGGCAAACTAGAGCTAACTGCCAAAAAAGCCGCTTCGTTTTTCCCAGCCAGGTATTTCTCTGCTTGCAAGAAAGCCTGTCTCTGGTCATTGAGCTTATCGCTGCTCATGGCAATGTGCGGCAGCAACAGCAAGCCACAAAGCCACACAGCTTGTTTTAAGCGGTTTAGATTCATAAGGTAAAAACTCAGCTTTTGCAAGAATGCCGAAAAATACACCGTCATTCCGGCTGGATTGGCGGCGAGGATTCCATATCCTCTTCCGCACTTCCTCCATCCATGGAGGTCGCCGGAATCCAGAAGCCAAGGACGGCATCCATGCCGCCTGGATGCCATCACTCCTCCCTGACGGCATGACGGGAATCGATGGGTTCTCCGTTGACGAAATGCCAACAAAACCTAACACATAGTGTAGAACACACCCTCACGATCTTCATCTGTTTTACTGAATATAACTGCCCGACTACGACAGTCTCACTCCAAAAAAGCCCGGATACCTGCTATACCCTGCCCCCCAGCTTGCCGCGCCGATGTGAAATCAGCCTGAGACAGTCCGCCCAAGGCATAAACAGGAAGATTACTATGAGCGACCAACTCAGCAAAATGTTCCCAACCCAAACACTTGGCTTCGGGATGTGTTGGAGTCGGCAACATGGGTGCTATCACGACAAAATCGACACCTATTTTTTGGGCATGCAACAACTCTTCAAGATTATGGCAGGAGGCGGCAACCCACTGTTTGCTTTCAGGCCGCTGGTCGATAGCCAGCAAATGACGGCTGGTCAGATGAATACCATCAACTTCAAACCGCTCCGAATGTTCAACTCCAGAATTCAATAACAACCAGGCATTGTGGGTTTTGCACATGGGATAGGCTTGTTCGAGAAACACTTCTACCCCTTCAACTGATAAGGTTTTTAGCCGTGCCTGAATTAGCCTAATGCCTTTATTGAGGATTTTTTTCAGGTTGACCAGCAAAAGCGTTGAATCAGCATCATCCAGGATTGCGTAATAGTGCGGCAACCGGGCGGCGGTGACAATCGGCTGATTGGCTGCGGGAAAGGCATAATTGCTCAAATCATCAGGCACTACCCACAGAATCGGCTGACCTTCGCAACTTTTTACCTCACCATCATAACGCTCAACCGTAAATACCCGAAGTTGCACGGCTAAATCGAGGTATTGATGATTGATGGTAATCAGCGGTGTGGCCGCTTGAACGGTAATATCCAGTTCTTCCTTAAGCTCCCGAACTAATGCTTGTTCAACAATTTCTGACGCTTCAATCTTGCCGCCGGGGAATTCCCATAAACCGCCCTGATGTAGGCTTTTGTCTCGAAGTGAAATTAAAATTTGCCCCGATGAGTTTTTGATAACTCCGACAGCGACTTGCAGGAAGCTTATAGGATGTGTCGACGAAAGGAGCCGCATCGTTCGAGTCACTCGCCTGCATCCATGCCAAAATGTCCTGAATTCCCCCAAGTCGGCGGATAAATACCCATTTCTACAAATCGATGAAAACTGGAATGCGGCCAATCGACAACATGCTGTACCAATCCGTGTTTGACCGGATTCCAATGGATATAATCGACATGACGTTTAAAATCCCCTTGATCTTCTAACAAATGCGCCCAAAACCGGCGTTGCCAAATCCCTCGTTCTCGACGTTTTAGCCGTCTTGTGGAAATTCTTTCGCCTTTGTCAATAGCCCTTGAAAAACGCCCTTTTATCATTTGAGATGACGGCTTGTGTAGAGACCTACGTTTCATGGCACAGGGTTTGATTATGGTGTCATCCTGTATTTAACTATTTGGCGGCACATAGCCTTGTGGCATGTCGTCGTTGCCTTCAAACAAGAACTTATCCCTTTCCACGGCAAGATAAGTCCTAGCTTTTGGGTCGTAACTTGCCAGTTTGTTCTCATTGATCAGCATGGTTTGCCTACCTAGCCAGTCTTTCCAGGCTTGTTTGGATATTTTTTCAAATATCTCCTTACCTTTGGAGCCAGGAAAAGGCGGCTCATCCAGGCCTTCGGCTTCTTTGCCTAATTTTACACAGTGAATTAATCGGGTCATTTTTATCCTCCTTTGAAGTGTTGTTGCAATAGGTGTTTAATGGGTGTGGCGAGACCAAGTTGATTGATTTGACGAATGTTTTGCCAAACAAATCGATCTGCTTCCGAGACAAAATCCACCGAGCCACTGGTTTCGATAATCAGCGGCGAGTAGTCCAGATGATAGTGCGAAAAAATATGCCGTCGTGTAGCGCTGGATTGCTGATGGGCAATTCGCAGCTTATTGACCAAGCACCAATCCAAAGCAGCATCCTCGCTGGCAAACTCCGGCAGGCTCCATAATCCGCCCCAAATACCGGTAGGTGGCCTTTTTTCCAACAATATCTGTTGATTATTGTGTAACAGCAAAAAGATCAGCTGCTTGACAGGCAATGCCTTGGCCATTCTAGGCGCTGGAAAATCAGCCACCGTTTGGGTCAACCACGCCAAACAACCTGGCGTAAGCGGACATCTTTCACAGGTCGGCCTGCTGCGTGTGCAGACCGTCGCCCCCAAGTCCATCATGGCTTGGGTGTATTCAGCCACACGCCCGTCAGGGGTGAGGCTGGCGCTAATCGCCCAAAGCTGTTTATTTACTTTGCTGCTTCCAGGCCAACCGGTGATCGCCTTGAACCGCGCCAGCACCCGTTTTACATTGCCATCAAGGATAGGGTGACTTTTGTTGAAAGCAATGCTTAAAATGGCTCCAGCTGTCGATCGCCCTATCCCCGGCAATGCCATGAGTCCGTCCAGGGTATCTGGAAATCGGCCTTGCCCGTGAACAATCCGCGCCGCTTTATGCAGGTTACGTGCACGCGCATAATACCCTAAACCCGACCACAACTGTAAGACCTCATCTACGGGAGCCTGCGCCAAGTTTTCCACATCAGGAAATTTCGCAATAAATGCCTGAAAATAAGGGATGACCGTGGCGACCTGAGTTTGCTGCAACATGATTTCAGAAAGCCAAGCCCGATAGGGAGTGATGTTTTGCTGCCAGGGCAGATCTTTGCGACCATGTTGGTCAAACCACGCCAATACGTTTTGCTGGAATGTTGAGGGTGTCATAAAAGCAAATTGTCAGTTTTACTGGCGGTTCGCCGTTAAAAGATCTTCTTCAACAAATCACTGGCACCAGGGCCTAGTTTTTTGTCCAGCTTATTCATCAACTTCTCAATTTTATCTTTGTTTTTGTCCAGTAAGCGTTCAATCTTTGCCTTGTTTTTATCTGTCAGTAACGCCGCGACATCCAGTGTGTAAGTCGGTTTGCCAAATGTCCCGCCCAAATGGATGATAATTGGCGTATCGTGGACTTGTTCGGGTGTGCTGGCAGTAGCCGCAGCCTTGAGAAGCCTAGTCGTAATCTGGTAATCCACTAACCCGGTATTTAGATTCGCATTGCCTTTACCGGTGCTGCGTAATTTTGCTGTTTTGGCGATAAGATCATTATTTTGCAGCAACCCTTTGCTGATTGCCGCCGTACCGCTGATTTCGGAAAATGCGGTTTGGTCGTGTTGGGCATCTATCGAGAACGTCCCGCCTTGAACTAGGTTTTTGCTGTTTTCAATCATTTTTTCCAGGTTGAAGCCTTTGACATAACCGTCTTTTATTAAAAAATCTAACTGGCCTGTCAGGTTTGAGCTAAGTTCTCGTGTGTTATTGCCCAGACCGTGCAGTTGGCTTGAAGCCGTGACAATGCCGCCCATCTTCGCTTCCCCTTTGACATCCTTAAGTAAAGGTTCAAGGCGTATATTGGTGAGTTTCTCGTTTAATGTTAAAGACGATTTTTCCGCACGGGCATCAACGTTGAGATTGCCTGAATAGGTGCCCTGATAAAATTGGTTTGCCGTTTGCCCGATATTGACGATTCCATTTTTTGAGCTTAGCGTTAAGCGCATGTCTTGCAGTGTCATCCGGTTAAACGTCAAATTACCCAGCGCCAGTTTACCTTCTGCATCCAGCTTTCTAAGCCACTCCAGCGGCAGGCTGAATGTACTGGCGGCAAATGCCATACCAGGGCTTGCTATGGTCGATTTGTCTGGCGGCGCTAAATAGCGGTCAGCATCAAGCGTATCGACGGCCAAATCAAACAAAATCGTGGGTCGGGCAAAGTCTTTAACCGTCACAAAACCTTTGCCGTGGCTGCTATCCAAGGCAATATCCAGGTCGCTGAATTCTGCCCGTTCTGGCGTTGCCTGGAGACGGACAGTCATGGACAGCACCGCCAATGCCTTCGCATCGCTCATGGCGGGAATCGCAACACCCCATTGTTTCAAAGCTATGCCGGGATTAAACGGGGCAATAACGACAGAACCCTGGATGGATGGTTTGTCTAGGATATTTTCGCCACTCATATCGGCTGCGAGTTTAATATCCCCGGATTGAAGTTGCAGGCCGGATAACTGAAGTGTCTGTTGCGTAACATTTACATCTGCATTGGGTACTGTCATGGTGACGGCTAATGGTAGCCCTGAGCTTGTTTTTTTGGAGCCAACCCATTCCATATGGCTGTCGCTGAACACAAAGATGTCTAGTTTCTCATCGACGCGCAAACCGGTAACCCATTTAATGACTCCGGGAAACTTTAATTGCTTACCGGAAACGTCCATAGCCATATCGATTTTTAGTGGCTCGCCAAAAACAAATTTATCGGCATTGAAATGAATGTTCTTTAGTTCCAGACGTTCCCCTGTTTGTTGGTTGCCCCAGTTAACCCGGGCGTTTTGGATGCTGATAGCGCCGACAGTCAATGCTGCCAGCACAGACTGGGACTTGATTTGAGCATTACGATTTAGAGAGGCGGCATTAGGCGGCGACGGACGGCTCGATGCAACTAGATCAGCCCAATTACTGACACCTTGCTTATCCTTAACCAGATTTATGCTTAACCCTTCTAAAGCGATGGTATTGACCTCGATCTTCTTCGTCAGTAAGGGGAGCAACTTGACCTTGATGTTACTTTTATCGACGGTAATGAACGGCATCTCTTGGAACCCTGGCGGATTGCTGATCACCATTTTTTCAGTGCCCAAACCTATCCAGGGGAACAATGACACACTGATATCGCCCTCAAACGCGACATCGCGTCCTGTTTTTTCCTTAATGAAGGACGCCATATCGGTTTTAAAGTTATTTGGATCGATCAGTACAGGTATAGCGAAAATAGCAATGACTAAGACAAGCAGCAATACCGAGAACCCAACTAACAACAATTTGGTCATTTTTCTCACAAATCTCTTCCGATCCTGATTAGCTTCGTTGGGGTCATTATGAAATATAATGGCTGTCTATTACCAGTCATGTTGTGTGGTCAAACCTATCCGCAGGGTAATTTTTGCATCTATCGGCACGGCTAAACAGTACCTTAAATCTAATCAAAACAACATGATGGAAGGCCGCAACGACCCGCTTGCGATTGAAGGAGAATATGATAACAACCCAGTGTATAATCCAGGGAAGGCTGTAACGTTCAAGCCGTTACGGACCGCCGAACTTTAGAAAAACATAATATTTGGAGAGGAGGAAACATGTTACTTTTAGCGAAACTGGCCGCACTCGGTGTCATTATATGGTTTTACATGACGGCCAATAAAACCGGCGAACCACCGGTAAAATGGGCCATTATTGGGCTAGTCGGATATTTGATAACTTGGCTATTACTGGATAAAACTGTCGCAGGCCCTTTATCTGCAATGGTTGCCCAAAATGGGCTGGCTGATTTTCTTATTGACCAAATTCCGACATTAGGCGGCTTGGCTGCGGCTCATTTCATCCGAAAAAAATTACTGAGTAACGTCAACACTGCCAAATGAATATCAAGGCGCATTGCCCTGGCGTAATGAAGGGGCAATGCGTGATTTGATTTTTGTTAACGCTTATAGCTTATCGGCGTTTTTATCCAAATATTCAGCAACGCCCGCAGGGCTGGCATTCATGCCTGCATCGCCTTTATTCCAACCCGCTGGGCAGACTTCGCCGTTCGCTTCGAAAAATTGTAACGCGTCAATCATCCGTAACAATTCATCCATGTTACGGCCTAGCGGCAAGTCATTGACAACTTGGTGCCGCACCATGCCATTACGGTCAATCAGGAAAGTGCCCCGGTAAGCGACAGCGGGGGCGGATGCTTCAACATCGTAATCCTTACAGATAGAATGCGCCATATCGGCCGCCATGGTGTAACGGACTGGGCCGATCCCACCTTTATTGACCGGCGTATTGCGCCAGGCATTATGGGTAAAATGTGAATCTATGGAAACCGCGATCACTTCAACGCCACGGTTTTTAAACTCATCCATGCGGTGATCCAAAGCAATCAGTTCGCTAGGACATACAAAGGTAAAATCCAGCGGATAAAAGAAAACAACGGCATATTTACCATTGGTCGCCGAAGAAAAGCTGAACGAATCAACTATTTGTCCATCGCCCAATACGGCTGGAACTGTAAAATCAGGTGCTTGTTTACCAACTAGTACGCTCATTAGTGTCTCCAAAATTATCCAAAAAAGCAAAGGGTATGACTATGCCAACCGCCTCATCAGCCTGTATCTGCTCAAGCGGTGTGTTGGTCATTTTACACCAGATTGGCCAGGAATTGTTTTGGTATAAACAATTCACTTGCTTTTCTTAAAACTTTAGCGATAATTTGTAATTGTAGGCTTACACACAGCCAGCCGCCATTCTTTCCCTCAAAAAAGAATCTGGTACGGTAACATAACTTTGGCGTTACTTTTTTTAATTCTTTTCGAGAGATCAGTATGATAAAAAATAAGCACATCACTGAACCCGATGTGTTCGGTTTTCAAGTTCGAATCGTCAGGCGCGGCAAAGAAAGCAGCCGTTATTTTTCCCATAAGCTGTGGGGCAGCAAAACTAAATCGTTAAAAGCCGCCATCACTTGGCGCGACCAAATGCTGGTCGCACTTAAAGGCAGCAAAACGCGCTTTCTCAAACTGCCGAAAAATAAAACCACCACAGGTGTCACCGGTGTTTCCAGGACGATTAAATTCGATCACCGCAAAAACAAAAGCTACCTTTGCTATACCGTGTTTTGGGTGGATGACGGCAAATCCAGAAACAAGACCTTTCAGGTCGGCAACGTGGAGATTGTTACCGCCGACGATGAATTACACGCCTTCCGTACTGCCCGTTTATTTAGAAGTTGCTACGAACACGCTATAGACAATGACCTGCCTTTTCACGAGGACGTATTTGCTGGCTGGAAGAAAACCCGTGTATACGAAAAGGAAAATCTTAGGGCAGTATAAGTTCGTTAGCTAGGCTCCTAAAAGCCTCTGCGTTTGATAGATGGCTTGTTTGCCGTTTAGTGTTTAATTTTGCGCTCAACGGGATTCCGTCAGCTACTTCAGGTTTAATGCGGAGCTTTGTTTAAGCGCCTCCCAGTGTCCATTGGCTCAAAAATAATGGGCGTTGATCCAAAAATGCACGGCAATGCTAGCGATATAGCCCAACAGAATGACAGGCATCCAGCAACTTACCCCTTTCCACATTGCCTACATTCTTAAAGACATCGTAATCTTGTATTTGATTCTCGACGGGAACAAACGTCCACCCCAAGAAATTTGTAGACATATGCGATTTGGCTTTCTTGATTATTTTTAAGATCAACACAGAAATTCGGAATATAACCCCGCCAAAGATTTCGAATTGAGTGTAAAGGGCCTGATTTGCCTTGTTGGACGGGGGGGTATTTGAAAACTTACGTTTTAGGTGAATAAGACAAATCGATTTAATAAAATACAATGAGTTATGTGGGTTTAAGTCCAACCCCTATAAACAATTCAATTAACAAAGACTTGGTTGTAGAATCTTGGACCTGGAGGCATTCAATGGCGGCGGGAATACCGCTAAGTGACATTTCGCGGTTTTGTCAAAAACACCCATGATGAAAATAAATTGGCGGCTAACCCTATTACTGATCACCTTTGCCTTGTCGGGATGCCAGGTGTCGCCCCGTGAATCCGAGGTATCAGGAAAGGCACAGGGGACCACTTACCACATCAAGCTTGTATTGGACGGTGCGTCAACATCGTTGGAGGAAATTCAGGGACAAGTCACGGCGACACTAGCCGGAATCGATGCTAAATTATCGAACTACCAGGACGATTCCGAAATATCCCTTATTAACCAACAGGAGAACACCGATTGGCTCGCGGTGTCCCAAGAGATTACCGAGCTGTTGGTCATCGCCCATACGGTTTATGAACGATCAGACGGCTGCTATGACCTCACCGTAAAGCCCTTGTTTGATCTGTGGGGTTTTTCCCGTCACGAAAACCGGATTCCTGCCCAGGATGAAATCAACGCTCTCCTGCCCCATCTGGGCATGTCGCTGCTGGAGGTGGATGCGGTCAACCAGCGCATCAGGAAGAAAGACCCCAAGCTGAAAATTGATTTATCCTCCATAGCACAAGGTTACAGCGTGGGTATGGTTGCTCGCCGCCTGGAAGAGATGGGCATAAAGAGTTATATGGTGGAAATAGGCGGAGAAATGATGGTTAAGGGCCGTAAAGCCAACGGTGATGCTTGGCGAGTTGGCATTGAAACCCCCACCCCTTTTATCCGAAAGCTTCATAAGGTCATTAATGTCAAAGAACATGATAGTACGGCTATCATGACGGCCGGAACCTACAGGAATTTCTTCGAGGAGAACGGACAAGCCTATTCGCACATACTGAACCCTAAGACCGGCCGACCAGTGATCCACCATCTGCACTCGGTAACTGTGATGCACGACGATCCGACTTGGGCTGATGCCTGGGATACTGCCCTACTCTGTGTGGGTGAGCAGGAGGCGGCTCGAATTGCGGAAGCGGAGAAACTCAAAGTGTTCCTGATCTACGATGATGGCAATAAATTAAAGGAGCACATGAGTAAAGCCTTTGCGGCTTCACAGTGATATGCTGAACAACCAAGTCAGCGATACTTTTTGTACGCGTGGATTTCAAATCTCCTTATAGGCCTGATTGACATAGCTTACCCGACCTTTATTGTCAAAAAGCCCTTTCGTTACTTTGAAATGGTAATGGCCGGTGCGCCCTGCCTCGCCAGATCGGTCATGGTCATTTGAAAAATCTGGCACAGCAACCGAAAACCTTCGCGATTCCATTGATAGCCTATTTCCGGTTTAAGCGCGTAATCCCAATCGCCAAACCTTACACTAATATCGGAAGCCGCTGACTCGTCGTCACTGACCAGTAAACCCATGGTGTATGCCGGATTCTCGCTGACACTGGGAGTTTGCGGATGTTTGGCAACGGCATATTCAGGATCATCGCTGATAGACTGGCCGATAAAATTCAGCACGTTATGAAAGCTGCGTAAGCGAAAACCCCCATGTATCGGCCACTCACCGCCTGGATATCCAGACCGGATATCGACACTGACATCATTATCTGCGCCTTGATCGGCTTCTTCCTGTAAACGGATGCGTTCCTCGTTGCTCAGGCTAGCCGGATCGTAATTGGTCAAAAAGATACGCCCAATCACCCGTTTACTCAGCATAATTTGTTTACGTTCGACCTGATACTCTATCCTGTACTCTTTTTGCAACGTGGCCATTTGTTCCACCAACAAAGATTCGGCTGGCAAGACCCAATGCTGGTCAAATATCAGTGGTTCGACAAAAAGATTGTTTTTATCCTGGATCGACGACAGATGCAGCACGGCTTGCCGGAACAACTGGTAACCTTTTGCATCGCGGGGTTTATTCAGATAAACGCCACTTTGCACACCGTCGTAAAGCCGCAATTCGCTGGCAACAAGGCGCAGAATTAAGTCCACATCAGCGCCTTGCCGCAACAGCATAGTGAGCTTGTTTTCCTGAAGCGGCGTCAGCAAACGGCGGGTAAATTCCTCGCCTTCAATTGGCACGATGCTGATGGTCGGGTTCTCGGAAATCGTGCCGCCAAACGCCGGTGAAATGCATAGGTTGATGCTGATGGGAGCGGGCAATATTCAACAGGATCAGTTTGGAAAGAATGTCTGTAGTTGCCTTGTCGTATTCAATGACCGCGTGATCCAGCGCCATCGGTGTAAGACAACCTTGCAGGCCGCATAAAACCAGCATCGCCAGCCACCTTGCAGAAGCCTTCGCTAACACTACAGATTGGTAGAGATTGAAGATCATGTGGTTCCTTTGAATTTGGCGACCGTAAAGATTTCTGCATAAATGCGTAACATGGCTATTTTATCAACCCGTCTAAAAGAATTATGTTTGTCGGTAGCCATACTTTTCGTACTATTGGACTTCAACCTTCTAATAGTATCAATAATTGTAGTAATTGGCAGCGACAACTCACAACCATCCTTTTCGCTTAAAAAACCAATAAGGTGCAATCCCCGCCAAAACTATTAATACCAGTGCGCCAGGATAACCCAACTTTAGATCGAGTTCTGGCATGTGTTGGAAATTCATGCCATAAATACTGGCCACCAGGGTAGGTGGCAGAAACACCACGGCGGCAATAGAAAAAATTTTAATGATTTTGTTCTGGGCAATATTGATAAAGCCCTGAGTCGAGTCCATCAAAAAATTGATCTTATCAAACAAAAAGGTCGTGTGTGACATCAGGGTATCTACGTCGCGCATAATCTCCCGTGCTGTTTCCTGCAGGTCAGGATGATTGCGCAGGTGCCTTTGCAGAAAGGAGATGGAGCGTTGCGTATCCATCAGGCATAGCCGAATCTTGCCATTGCTGTCTTCCAGTTTGGCAAGTTGATCAATAGCGTCTTCAAGATCGGAGTCCAAGACCTCCAGTACCAAATAGCTGACATCTTCAAGCTTACGATGAATGTCCTCCAGGGCATCGGCGAGATTTTCTACTTTCTGCTCAAACATGATAACCAGCAACTCCTGAGGTGAACGAGCCTTCACCTGTCCGTGCCGGGCACGCATACGCAGTAGGCGAAAGTCGGCCAGATTACCTTCACGCAATGTTATTAGACGCTCATTTTGCAAAATAAAAGCGACGGTAACGGTATAGTGCCGTCCTTCGCTTTGCGCAAGAAACAAAGAACGTACATGAATGCCTATATTGTCAGTAAAGTAGCGCGCCGAAGACTCAATTTCTTCCACATCATCCGATTCGGGTAGTGTTGTGCGCAGAAATGCTTGCAGTTGGGAACGCTCAATGTCACTTGGATCGTGTGCATCAATCCAGGTAGCTGTAGCCACAGCTTGCTTGAGCAGGTCTTCAGGCGGCGTTTGCTCTTTAAGCATGTCATTGTCGATATTGAATAGTCTTAACATTAACGTATTTTCCTGGCTTCAGTCGGTTAATAGTTTGGGAGTAATGGAACGTTTATGCTGAGCTTTACATAAGAATCAAAAATAATGGGCGTTGATCCAAAAATGCACGGCAATGCTGGCGACATAACCCAACAGAATGACCGGCATCCAGCGCATGTGATAGCCGAAGGTATAACCTTCCTTGATCTGGCCGAGCAATCCGACTCCCGGTGCCGAACCGATCGCCAACAAACTACCGCCGACACCGAGCGTCAGTGTAAGCAGCAACCATTGGCCAGGCGGAATATCAGGATGCATACTCAGCACGGCAAACATCAGCGTACCGTTATCGATAAAGGCGGATGACAGGCCGATGATAATATTGGCAACTGTAGGATGGTTTTGCCCGTACAAAAATTGCGCGATGGCATCAAGGTAGCCGATAAAACTCAAGGCGCCGATAATCATCATGGCACCATAAAAGAACAGCAACGTATCCCATTCCACATTGGCTATATTCTTGAATATATCAAAATCTTGTTTTTCATTCCCGACGGGAACGTCCAGCTCAAAAAATTTGTACGCATACGCGAAGTGACTTTCTTGATTATTAACGGTCTTGGTCAGATAAAAGCTGAAAAACTGTAACAGCCCCAAGCCCGCCATCATTCCGGCGGCAGGCGGAAGCTTAAGATAGACATTAGCCCAAACCGTAATACTGAGCGTCACACCGAAAAGGAATAATATTCGTTTGCTGCCCCGCCGAAGTGCAATTGTCCGGCTTGATGCGGCTGGCGTTTCTTGAGAAACGAAAAAGTGCATGATGGCTGCCGGAACGAGGAAATTGACCAGGCAGGGAATAGCCAAGGCAAAAAATTCCGTGAATTCCAGAATGTTGTGTTGCCAAACAAACAGCGTCGAAATACCGCCCAACGGACTGAACGAGCCCCCGGCGTTGGTCGCTACGACAATGTTGACACAGGCTATTCCTATGAATTGCGGTTTATTTTTGCCGACCGCCGTCGCCACCGCACCCATTAACAAACCCACCGCAAGACCGCTGACTACGGTAGATAGAAAAAACGCCAGAAAACCGGTAATCCAAAAAAGCTGACGGTAGCTGAATTGCTTGTTAAGCAGCCAAATCCGCAGTCCATCGAAAATGCCGCGTTCCTCCATGGCGTTCAGATAGGTCATAGAAACTAGGATAAACAACAGCAGCTCGATATACGCGAGCAAATTACTTTCGAATGCCACCGCAGCCACTTTGGCTTGCCCGTTCAGGGCATAGTAAATACAAATCGCAAACCAGACGATAGCAGATCCTAAGACCATCGGTTTGGACTTACGCAACTCGATGACTTCTTCCGACATGGCCGCCACGTAGGCCGAGACTGTAAAAAGGATAGAAAGGTAACCGACAATATGATGGGTTAGGTCAAAGGGGACGGCTGCACCCACTCCCGGGCCTTCGCCCGCGAAAACGGTACTGGGTAACAACAATGATGCGATGATTAAGAGTATACCGTTCACGGGATTTCCCTAATAAAGACGTAGACGAAAAAACTTTCCAAGAATTATCACCGAAAGGCCGCAATATCACTACAGTTTTCGACGTGCTATCCAGCTTTAGCCCAGATGTGCGAATATGGAGTTTTAACTAATACAAATTCATCATGTTGTATAGAAAATCGAGTTGATTTTTGAAATATTGATAAGTTTTATTTGGTTAGATTGACAAACTTCAAATTAATCAGGGCATGATGGCAGGAGAAAACACTACTCTTCTACAGTGACAAACGCCACTTTAGCGATACCGGCATGTTGGACAGTGGCCATGACCTCCGCGACTTTTCTGTAAACCACGGCTTGGTCGGCGTACAAATGCAAGGCAACCTCCTTGTTTTTAGCCAGCTCATCCTTCAAGGTTGTTTCCAATAAGGTCAGGCTTTCGATGGGCTGTTTATTGAGTGTTATAAGGCCTTGCGCGTCGATGCCAAGCTGCAACGGTTGCTCGTTTACATTCGCCGTGGTCTCGGCAGTTTTCGGTAATGTCACATGCACTGATTGCGTTAGCAATGGCGCCGTCACCAATAAAATAATCACTAACACCAGCATGACATCAACGAGCGGAGTGACGTTAATCTCGCTCATTGCACTTTCGTTTTCCGATTGCGGTTTGAAAGCCATATTTACTCCTTCCTTTGGGTGTCCACACTTAAAGCAGCATACATGAAACTAACAACAAAATTTTCTAAACCAGTGCGGTGCAGTTTGACGCGGCGCAAGAAAAAGTTATACGCTAACACAGCTGGCACGGCAACTGCTATACCGATGGCAGTGGCAATAAGGGCGTCACCAATGGGGCCGGCAACCACATCCAGGCTCGACGAGCCGCTTGCAGTGATCTCGTGCATGGCGTGCATGATGCCCAAGACCGTCCCGAACAATCCGACAAAGGGCGCGGTGCTGCCAATACTTGCCAACATCGTCAGGCCGCTTTCCATCAAACGCTCCTCTTTCTGCAATTGAACAGACAAGGATTGCTCTAGCAATTCACTCGGCGTACCGTGGAATTTAAGGCTTTTGGCTGAGGACTTCCGGCTATCTGACAGCCATGCCAAACCTTGCCGGGCAATTCGCGCTTGCGGGCCTCGGAATTTTTTTGCAGGCAAAGCTTCTGCCTTAGCCAGCGAGTCGGCTTCCCAAAACGCGCTATCAAAACGCCGGTTCCAATAGCTATTTTTCGAGAACTGCCAGCATTTAAAAACGATAAGCGTCCAAGTCACCACCGAAAAAGCCAGTAAGGTGTATAAGGTTCCGTCTATAACAGTGTCGGGCGAAATATGGTAAGGCATTAAGATATCCTTCTTTGGTTGTTCAAAATAATAATTACAGCTCGGTTACGACAGTAACAGCTGTATTGATTCAAGACGTTAAAACCGACGTTAATTTGTTAGCTTAAATCTAGCCACTTTTAACCCTCTTTGTGTAACTGCTGTGCCGTTAACTATCTTTGCTTTGAATTTACATTTCTTGGTGGCATCCAATGCCACATAGTCAAAAATACCAGAGGGCTGTGCACCGACAACTTTCGCATTTGTCACTGCTCCCGTTGTGCTAACGATCACCTCGATTTTAACCCAACCTTCAATATGCCGGCTCAAGGCACGCGTAGGATATTTAGGCTTAGGGCATCCCAATTCAACAAGTCCCGAGCTGGCTGCTTTGCTACGGGCTTCGCCGTTGCCAGTTTTTGTGGCCTTATTCGCTGATGCTGATCCTGACACTGGTGTTTCCGATTTTTGGACGGCATCGGAAGGTGACGGTTGCGCTGGGATTGGTTTATCGGTTACCGGTTGTGGGCGCTCTGCTTGTTTGTGGATAACTGGCTCTTTCTTCTTGACAGGCGGTTTGACGGCCTTCTTTTTCGGCGGAACCTTTTTGGGTGGCGCAGGTGGCGCAGCTTCGGCTTTTGGGCTAGGCTCGGAAAGCAACGCCACTTCCATGACCTTCAGTGGCTCGGTCACGTTGTCCGGTTCGGTGGGCTGTAATAACCAAAGAACCACCAATAAGTGCAACAACAGCACCAAAACTGTCAATAAACCAACGATAGGGCGATGGTTTATTTCGCCAGTCAGCGCTTCAAATAAGCGTGATATTTTTTGCACTATCGTTACCTTAACGCAAATCCATCTGCACAAATTTATCCAGACTGCCGAGCATCCGCAAAATCAATGGCAAGACCTCTTGCTGGGTAACTTCAATATCCTTAAGTTGTTTTTCCAACGAACGTTTTTCTTCCGTCTGCGACTTGATCTGATCGCTAATGTGCTGATCGTAGATTTTCAAAACCTCAGCTTGCCGCGTGGCTGCGCAGAATTGTTCCAATAAATTGCCACCCTGATTACCGAATAGGCTGGCTGCTTTTGCCACAGCATTATCAACTTTAATCGCCGATGTAGGTTCATTAGAATGAACGGCCAATGAATTTAAACTAGGCAGAACCACAACCAGACATTTTTTGTGTCGGTTAAACATAGCGAACACCAGTAGTCATATTGTTGTTGAAGGCCACCCGTTGTGGCCTTGTATCAGGATTGTTTGTTGGGTCATTATTCAGGGGTTTCCGACTCACCATTATTACACTAAAGAAAAACTGGGTAAATTTAAGATTTTAGTTAACTATTCAACGAGAGAGTCAGTCCCTTCTCCCGCTGGGAGAAGGCTAGGATGAGGGGGATTTAAAAGCACAATTTTTTTTAACCCCCCTCACCCCAACCCTCTCCCGCGAGGAGAGGGAGTGTTTCCTTAACTTAACGGCATTGCTTGCAAACCCCGTCACGCTCAAGAATCTAACAACCTAAACGGTATTTTCTGACACTTTAACAATCGACCCCCTTTCTTTTGCTGTTTTCAACTGCTTGGCCTTACGCTTATGTAACCAACGGATAAGCCCACTCACATATAAAACCAGCGGTGCAAAACCCACCACACACCAGACGATACGGCCAATTAAGCCCAACGCTTCGCCACTGTGTAAAGGCCACATCACATTCAAGAAGGTTTCGCCAGCAGTAAACTGGTTTGGGTCTTGGACAGCCAATACCTTACCGTTGTATTGGTCAATCCAGGCTTTACTGCGCGGCCACTTGTGGTTGGCACCACCCGGCTGCATCATGCCGACAGCATAAACACCTGATTTGCCATCCGGCGTTTTGACTTCGCGCAATACGGAACCCGGAAAAACGCCCTCAGCAATTGCCACTGCCCGTGCGATTGAAATCGGTTGGCTATTACCCACAACAGACTTTAGTTTTGGGTCTTTTAAATGGCCTTCTTTAACAGTAGAAAAGCATCGCACCAAAGGCTCAACGTAATCATGGTAACTAAAGATAAATCCGGTAAAAGCGAGGATTAACAAGAAGGGCACTGTAAAACCCCGTCATCCTGTGCAAATCAAAATAGAACCGCTGTGGACTTTGCGCCTTTTTTGATCGTCACCGCTTTCTTGAAATTAGCCCCGCGCGGCCACCACAAATACACGCCGGTCAACGAAGATACAAACAAAAACAACCCCATAAAACAAATGGTATCAAAACCAATTTGACCAATCTTTGCACCAAGAAAACCGGTCAGAAAATCCGCATGTAGCTCGTACACGAACGTCCAAACCGTATCGCCCCAATAACTTTCCGACACTATTTTGCCCGTGTACGGATCAACCAATACCCTGAGCGGCGCGTAGAACTCATCGGCTTTTTCTTCCGGCTTTGGGTATACCGCCCACAAATAATCGCTGCCCTCGTCCGGCAACCACAACATCCAGCTTTTGGTTTTTTGCGGATGTGCAGCTTGCACGACTTGGAGAATAGCATCCAGCGAACGCGGTTGCGCCTGGTTTTCTGCCACGACATTAGGCAAACCCAGCTCTTCCAGCTCAAAAAAGAACACATTGGCCGAACCGGTCAACCCCAAAACCACAAAAACAAACCCGACTATCAGGGCAATATACAAATGTATGTTCAGCCAGAAGTTGCGTAACGATTTACGCCAATTGAGCTTTCTATAAGAATTAGTATTAACTTTCTGAAATATTGTCTTTTACACGTTAATGAAACTCCTATTTATCATCTTGGTTCTCAAGTTGAGTAGGGTTAGGTTAGTTGTGTAGGTTGGGTTAGGCGCACATGGCGAATACCTATAAGATAGCCACCGGATTGTCCGTGCACCGTAACCCAACAGTTACCGCCGACCGAAATGCCGTTTGTTGGGTTACGACGCGCCCAAGCGTCCTACAAACTTTACGGCCTATAATTTGCGCGTCTAACCCAACCTACGATGCTACATTTAATCCGCCTTTCAGTCTTTAGCGGTCATAGCTACAACCGCCAACCTAACTTTCTTTTTTATCGGGTCAGTCCAGGCAATGAAGACTTCGTTACCGATTTTTTCAATACCCAGATACTTGCTGGGCCAGCGGGCAAAACTGCCACGATAAACCGTTGTCCGGTCATGCACCTCGCCGCCAGCCGTCACTCTCGCCACCATTAATTCCTCTTCCGGGCCGGCATTGTGACGCCAGCTTACCAATGCGGATCCATCATCGAGCAGCAAGGCATTCGCATAACCGATTGCTTGGTCATCTACTTCAATAGGGGACTTGAACTTGTCACCGCCTGCCGAAAAACTAACCCGAACTCGGCCTTTTCCGTCCCCTGCGGTGAACCAGGCAACAACGGTCTGTTGTCCGGATAAATCCACGGACGGGCCATTGCTGGGGCAGCCATTGATTACCCAATGATCGTCATGCACAGGTGTTGCTTGTACTGCGCCATTTCGATTCCAGCGCACCGCGCTGATGTCCCGGACTTCTCCTTTTAAATGATCCCGATAAACAGTGACTAGCTCGCTATCCCGGACATCTGTATAAGTGCTGCAGCAAGAACAAACATCATCGTCCAGGGTAATTTCCTTGCCCGCTTGCCAGTCTTTATTCAGCACCGTCGCCATGAGTTGGTGGCGGCTGGTTTTTTTACTGGCGGATTTGGAATCATCATGGATAACATGCCTGCTATCTGTCCATACCAACGCTAAACCAGCGTCCGGCAGTGGCGCGAGCGACATCTGGGCATCGTAGATACGGGCCTGCTCGCCATAGGGTTTTATGGGCGCAGTCCAAGTTTGCCCACCATCCTTTGAATGCGCCAAATAAATATCGGCGGCATAAGGGTCTTTATCGTTTTTTACAGCTAGCATCCACGCCGCTGCCAGCGTGCCATCGCTCAAGCCTTGCACGACTGGAGGATCGGCAAGCTTGCTGTCCGTGCTGATTACGGTCTGCATTGGCAACCAAGCAGCGTTGTCGTAAACGGCAAAGCGCACGGTGTTTTTTGACCCCCTGGTTTCCACCCAGCTTAAAATCAGCTTGCCGTCCGCAGTGTGCGTCAAATGATGTTGCTGGTTAACGCCCACCGCCGGAAGCGTCAACTCCCGCACGTTAAATTTTTCTGCAACGCTGGCTGTATGGCAGTCCTGACAAAGCAGAAGACTGGCTACCGCCACGGTTTTAATTAGTGCTAGTTTCATATCTCGTCCTCTCTGGTGATTACGCATGAACTCTTGACCTCGTTTGCCATCGTTTCATGCTTAATTTTATTTGTATTGTTCCCACGCTCCGGCGTGGGAACAATACTCAAATGTAGGGTACGCACCGCGTACCATTTTCAAAACGTTCCGATTCAATAAAACCCCAAAAGGTACGCGATGCGTACCCTAGCTGGCTGCACACCAATTATTTTGCAGGCGCATTTTCCTTTTGGCCCTCAGCGTCCTTTTGAACTTCAACCGCCTTTTGCGCTTCAGCGGCCTTTTGTCTTTCCGTAGCCCTTTTCTTTCTTTCCTCAGCTTTTTTCGCTAGCGCAGCCCTTTGGTCCGCAGCACGAGTCGCAGAGATCTCCCCACTTTCATAGGTGGTTTCAGCCTGGGTTGGTGCAGGAGACAATAGCGCCAATATCACGCAAAGACATAACGGCAATGTCATTTTGTTTGATTTGATATACAACATAATCACCTCTTTATTTAATTAAAATGTATTGTTCCCACGCTCCGACGTGGGAATGAATCCCGCATCGCTCCAGCGGTGCGAGACGCAGAGCGTCTCTGGCAGCATTCCCATGCCGGAGCGTGGGAACGATACTCAAAAAGTTGGGTTGCGAAAAGCATGCAACCCAACCTACGATGCTTACTGGCTGTAGGGTACGCATCGCGTACCATTTTCAAAGCATTCCGGTTCAATCAAACCCAAAAAAGGTACGCGGTGCGTACCACATGGCTGCAGACCAATTATTTTGCAGGCGCATTTTCCTTTTGGCCCTCCGCGTCCTTTTGAGCTTCAGCGGCCTTTTGTCTTTCCGCAGCCCTTTTCTTTCTTTCCTCAGCTTTTTTCGCTAACGCAGCCCTTTGGTCCGCAGCACGAGTCGCAGCGATATCCCCACTTTCATAGGTGGCTTCAGCCTGGGTTAGTACAGGAGACAATAGCGCTAATATCACGCAAAGACATAACGGCAATGTAATTTTGTTTGATTTGATATACAACATAATCACCTCTTTATTTAATTAAAATAGTGGATGTATTGTTCCCACGCTCCGGCGTGGGAATGAATCTCGTACCGCTCCAGCTCTGCGTACCCTACCCACCTAATATTCAACCCTAATTGAACCAATCGCCGTCAACGGCGCACCGGGGGCAACGCCCAAAGCGGGAGCGACGTTAGAGTCAGGGT
>NZ_JBKKBJ010000206.1:0-3998 GCF_046714055.1 Methyloglobulus sp.
AAAATGTCATCCCTAATGGCACTTTTTCAAATCCGGAAAACTCTCGAACAACTTCATCCGAAAAAAATCATAGATAAATCTGACCGCCTAAAAGGCGGTGGTTTTAACCTTACTACGGACTAATAAACAATGAAAACAGGCATGATAGGGTTAGGGGCGATGGGACTGGGCATGGCAAGACGAGTTGCCAGTGCAGGCTATTTGACTGCCGTTTATAACCGTACCGCAAGCAAAGCCCAAGACTTGGCAGAAGAGCTTAAAGTAACCGCCTGCCTTCAACCCGAAGACCTCGCCGCACTGGTGGATTTGGTGCTGATCTGCGTTTCTGCCGACGAAGACGTGTTGGAGATGATAACGGCGATCAGCAAAAGCATCAAACCTGGCTCCATTGTGGTGGATATGTCCACGGTCAGCAGTGACACGGCTAAAAAAGCCGCAACCATGCTAGCGGAAAAACAGGTTGCTTTTCTGGATGCGCCAGTATCTGGCGGGGTTGAGGGGGCCAAAAACGGCAGCTTGTCCATGATGGTAGGCGGCGATGCCGATGTTCTGGAACAAGCCAGGCCTGTGCTGGCGAGCATGACCACCCGCATCACCCACATGGGCGCTACCGGATCAGGTCAGGCGACCAAGGCCGTCAACCAGATCATAGTTGCCGGCATCAACCAGGCTGTCACCGAAGCCTTAGCTTTTGCCCAGGCACACAGCTTACCGATGGATAAGGTCATTGATGTCATATCGGCTGGCGCGGCGGGTAACTGGTTTCTTCAACACAGAGGGCTGACCATGACCAACGGCACGTTCACTCCCGGCTTTAAAGTGGCGCTGCACCATAAAGACTTGAAAATCTGCCAAGCTATGGCGGATCAAGTTAAAGTACCCATTCCGCTCAGTGTGGGACAACAACCAAATCGGTGCGCTGAATAGGGTGGATTGCCTGGCGAATCCACCGTACAATTGATCTGTCGTACGGACGTAGTGAGTGCCAGCATAGTAGGGCGGATTAGACGCGCAAACCCTCCAACCTTAATAGATGTAAAGATTTTCCGCGCGTCGTAATCCGCCATTTCGACGGACACCGCAGTTGGCGGATTATACCCTCTGGGGCACAAGCGCCGCGCCCAGAGGACAATCAAAACGGATAGACCGACTGTTTGTGCGGCTAATCCTCCCTACGTTTTATCCGTCTTACGGCCTTGCATAAAACCTTCTGCATACCTCATGGCGGGGGAGGCCCCGGCGTTGGCCCGATTGGCGTAGGGGCGCATTTGGCCCCGTTCCTGCCGGATCACCCTGTGGTAAAAGGCATCAACCCGGCTAAAGGTAAACACGAAACTATTGGCACGGTATCCGCAGCGCCCTGGGGTTCTGCCAGCATCTACAGCATATCCTGGGCTTATATTGCGATGATGGGCGCAGCCGGATTAAAACAGGCAACGCTGACCGCAATACTGAACGCCAACTATATTGCCAAACGCTTGGCCCCTCATTACCCTATCTTATACACTGGAAAGAACGGCTGGGTCGCCCATGAATGTATTATTGATTGCCGTGAATTCAAAAAGGCCTGCAACATCACCGTGGATGACATCGCCAAGCGTCTGATCGATTTTAGCTTCCATGCGCCTACGGTATCATTTCCCGTCGCCGACACCCTGATGATCGAACCAACCGAAAGTGAGGATAAAGCCGAAATTGACCGATTTTGCGCTGCGTTAATCGCTATCCGCCAGGAAATCAAGGCCATAGAAAACGGCAGTGCCGATGCCGAAAACAACGTGCTGCACAATGCGCCGCATACCCACCGGCTATTGCTGGAAGAATGGACATTGCCGTATTCCAGGCAACAAGCCTTTTTCCCTGACAACGGTCAGCATGACGATAAATACTGGCCGCCGGTTGGGCGTATCGATAATGTCTATGGTGACCGGCATGTGGTTTGCACTTGTCCACCATTGTCGGATTATGGGTAAACCAATATCAATAGTATTAAGGCAAGCCTAATATTAAGGGCTCTAAAGTAAGATGTGTCGACCGGGAGGAAAACCCTGGCGGTGAAAACCGTTGGTTCCAACCGCCGGATGCGAAAACCTGTCCTGTGATGTGGGAGAGGTGATGGTATTGCCCCGATTCAATCGAGTTGCTTTGCAGTGACTTGTTTCTCAACAACTGATCGAGCAAGGTCAATATCTCTGACGGAAGGGCGATCTCCGATGTTATCCGGAAACTGGTTATTATGAGGATTTGCGTGTAATCCCGTTTAGAAAAACTAGCCTTGAAAGTGTTGAGAGCTATTCTTGTCAAATGCGTTTGAAGAGCGTATAATATAGCCAGACCTAGATAATAACTTGTTAGGCGTTTTCGGAGCGCACCCTGAGAATCTGTGAATCCAATACTTGATAACGCCGCAGGCAGTGTCATCGCAGCAGCCGTAGTTGCGTTGACCACCTATCTATCCAGTAGTAGGCTCAGGTCTTACATCCGCCGCAAGCTCCGCGGTATTCATCTTCCCGACAGCAAGGACACAATTCGCCAGATAATCCGTTTCCTCGAAGACGACCAAGACGATTCCGGGCGTTTTATGGGGCAGTTCGGTCATAGCGCGTCTGTAGCCGAGGAGTCGAAGTTTCAAACCGGCAGCGAACGTCTCGACACCAAACCACGCCTCTACCTCACAGGATGGCCTGTCTTCATCTTCTCCAAGCACCATCTCGAAAAGTCCGCCGTGAAGGCGATGATTCAAGCCGCGAGGACTGGCGTCCTCGCGCTCATTGACTACAACTGGGTTCGAGTTGGCGTCGGCGCGACCCAATTCACCAACCCACTCAAACCAAATAGCGAAATCAGTTATAGGCACACCATTAGAGCCGCCCAAATTTTGCAGACGATTGACGGCGATGCCCCGGTAACACGCGCTGTCCTTGGACGGATGCTCGACCCGCACGCCGACATTCAAGCTGGGAGCGGAGGCTGGCGCCAGTGCAACGACCAGCACCGCGCGGAGGATTTATGGGCTTCAGCATACGCCGTCGGACTTCTTACCGCCACCCTTGCCGACGCGAGCCGGCTCGCGCTGGCTGACGGTCTCGTGGTTCAGGTTCGCGACTCACTCAATCGAACACTCGATTGGCTGACACAACAATGGGAGAAGGACAATTGGCGTTATGGCGAAGCCTCCACCGAAGAAAATGCCCCCATTCTGTTTCACGAGTGCGCCGCTGCCTTCAATCAGTTCCGGCCGGAGTTTTCACAGGTCATTATTCGCACCTTCGATTCTTGGCTCGACCCCGTTGGGCATCCGACGGCACCTTATTTGACAGCGGTCGAGAACGACTTTTCCGCCGCAATACGTCTATGTTACGCATACTTCCTCACGCGCAACCTATCCACTGCAATTAACTCTAGCTTTGACATCCTATCGAGTTGGCTGCGGCAACAGCCTTTCACCGCCTGTAATTCGGCGGATGCCTCTATGCTACTTGATATGCTTCTGACAGGAGAGCAATCACCGAAACTTCCCGATGCGAAAGATCTGTAGATACTCTGTTCAAAGTCAACCAATAAAACGTTGATTTTTGACTACCCGTCGCATGTCGGAATCGCATAAAAACGGGTGTTGTCGAAAGGCTTGTCGTGTTTCAACATCCCGTGGATGGCGTGGAGCAGTTTGCGCATGACCGCGCAGACCGCCTGTAACGGTTTCTTGCCGTTAGCCACGAGGTGTTGGAAATGGGCATTGACGTAGGGGTCATGCCGCTTGGCACTTAGGGCGGGCATGTACAGGGCCGAACGGATATGGCGGTTGCCGGCTTTCGACAGCCGCGTTTTCTTGTGGACGCTCTTGCCGGAGTCGAAGGCCTTGGGATCGAGCCCTGCAAACATCACCCATTCCCGATGCGACAGGCCGGGCGGCAGCGACAGCAGAGCTGTAGGGCGGATTAGACGCGCAACCAAAAGGTCTTTCCGTTTTGACTGGACTATGGGCGCGTCGTAATCCG
>NZ_JBKKBJ010000207.1:0-21394 GCF_046714055.1 Methyloglobulus sp.
GAGTTGTTGTGACCACCCTAGTTCGTCTATTGGAATCATGCTTGCTACAAACCCTATATTTATTTATGGGGTTATAGTTTATTTCTCAAGTAAAATGTGATCAAGAGACAGGCATGTTGCCCCGTCCCGCGTACGCTTATTTGTCGGCAGCTTCCAGATGGGTTTTCGCTACACTGGCGTGCTGTGCCGCACTGGCGGCATCGCCCTTACTGGCGGTATCCACGGCAGCTTTCAAGTGAACTTCACCCTCCTCAATGTGCTTAACGACATCTGGATGAGGTGCGTGGGCGGTTTTGGCTGGTCCTGTGTGTTTTAATGCTTCGGTGGCATGTGCGCTCACACCCGTAGCGTCAGTGGCAGCGGCAGCAGCGGTGGCGTGTTCCAGCGCGGCAGAAGTATGCTCTTCTTTAGCGAAAGCCAGGCCGGAAAAAAGGCAGGTAGCCAATATCGTTGATATACCGATAGATAGAAATTTCTTGGACATATAGATCTCCTTGATTGTTTATAATAAAATTTTTAAGATTCAGTGCATTATATGCACCGAAAGGGATATTACACCCATCATTATAAAAGCACAAAAAATAAAAAGCTGTAGTATCTTTACAACAAGTAGGAATCAGCGTTACGAATTCCCAGATTCCGCGAAGCTTCATCCAGGCTACACCTGTACTTCACTCCCCCTCCGGCTTGACAATTGCCTTTGAAGCGCCCGTCTCTTTAACTTCGGCGGCATCCTTGAGATAAAACTGCTTTAGTCGGTTGAAAGCCGACCATAAGGTGGTATCTAAAACCAGCCTGTCACCTATGGAGACAATCACCCTGGTCAGTTCAGGAATCCGGGTTTTTGTCGAAGTCAGGTATATCGGTTGTACATACAAGACTGTATTGCCCATCGGCAAGACAATCATCCGCCCCATCTCGACGGAAGAACCGGCTTGTCCCCAAAGGGTGAAATTGGCTGATATTTCAGGGTTTTGGTTGATTAAGGCTTCAACCTGCGCCGGGCCGTTAACTTGCACATCTTTACCGAATTTATAGACGGTAATGCCGGGTTTGTAATCAAGCCCGCATTTGGCTTTATCCATCACTCCCGCAACGCCGATCATGCTCAAGTTATCGCGGTTGACTGGGGTCATGGGATTAATCATGACGAATTCTTCCCGGTTATTGCAATTGCCGAAATCCATCGTCTGGTAATAAGGCATGACCGGCTTGTCGCGCACGGTCGCAAATTGCCAGGTCTCGCCTTGTTCATAGAACGCTTCGGGGCTTTGTTGATGGTATTTTGCAAATACTTTCATCTGCAACTGATAAAGGTCACGCGGATAGCGCAGATGTTTTCTCAGCTCTTCCGGCATTTCATTCAGGTTTTTGAATAAGCCCGGATAAGCGTTATCGTAGGCCTGGATAATGGCATCGGACGGATCAGAAATATAATAATCGACATCACCATCGTAAGCATCGACAACGACTTTGACTGAATTGCGGATGTAATTAAAGCTTTGCCTGTCTTTTCCAAAATCGAAATCTTCCAGTTTGGAAACCGGATATTTGTCCGATAAGGTGTAAGCATCCTGAATCCAGTAAAACCTGTCCTTGCCGACGACCAGATAGGGGTCATTATCCAGATGCAAAAACGGCGTTAATTTTTTTATGCGGTCAGTAATATTCCGGTTAATCTTGATTCTGCTCTCATTGCTAATATTGGTTGAAAAGAAGATTTTTTCTTCTTTCAAGTAGAAAGCCAGCAGGGCTTTTTTGAACAAAGAACTGATTTGTATCCCGCCTTCCCCGTGATAGTCCTTGGAAATACCAGGATCTGAACTTAGTCCACTACCGGAAATATCGACAATTTTCAGCTTATTAGGCACGATGGCGTAAACGTACTGGCCTTCGCCATAGTAGATGTCTGGGTGCTTGACTTCCAGCCCTGCCGAAGAAAACATATTCAGGTCACGCATATACCAGACCAAGGGCTTATCGGCATCCTGGGCTGCGGAAGTGACAACAGCGCCATAGCCGTGGGTGTAGCGCAAATGGATGTTCTCCCAATTCTGCGCTTCCTCTGGCAGCTTTGAGGTGTTAATCTCCCTTGCGGCAAGATTGACTTGCCGGGTGTGGTCAAGAATAGGATACCGATCTTCATCAACATTAATAAACTGGTAGTACGGCCTTATTTCCTGTAATTGCTTGTAGCTGCTGATGAGATGTTCCCTATCCCATACCGGAATGTTTTCAAAGCGCTTTTGGCTGCTCCAGGTGGCAATATCTTCAGCGGCGTTCACTTTTACCGGCAAATCAACCGTGTTGATATTTTTTAAGTCATAGGCATCCCATGTTGCGTTGATGTTATGTTGTATAAATGGCCTTTCTGTTTTGACAGGATTCGGGTTAACAATATACTTCGCAATAATTTCGGGAATAAAATCGACTTTCGTCAATCCCAGAACGCAGAGGAATACGGCCAGCGATGTTAAAAAGGGGGTAATGATCCGGTGCTTATCTGAAAAAATGAACACCCCTGCCGTGACCGCCATCGCAAGGAAAGAAAGTATTCCCAGCCAGATCAAAGGCAATTGGTAGCGGATTTCAACTACGCCAGGGCCGTAAAATACGGGCTCATGAGAATTGGTATACAGCAATGAAAACCGCTGTAGCAAAAACCCCCACACGACAAAAATAACCACAAAGCCGATCAAAATGCCTAAGTGTATTTTTGCCCCTGGATGTAACTCCTTGATTTGGTTTGGAACAAAGATATGCTCCAGCCAATATAAAGCGCCAGCCATAAAAAATATCAAGGTGGCTGTGCTTAAGAGTTCTGGCTGAATTAACCTGTAGATGGGGTAAGACAGCAGATAAAAGCTGATGTCATTACCATAAACTGATTCCGTAACGCCTGACCGGTTGCCAAAAAAGTAAAGTAAGGTCGTCTCCCATTGGTTATAGAAGGGTATGGCGATGAAGATGGCCAACAGCAGCGCAATTGGGGTGTAGACCTTCACTGACCCATACAGGAATTTTTCCGAAAACTTCTGGAACTTCACGTTCTTGTCAAAATTGCTTAAGACTTCGTCTTGCGGATTCAAACCAAGATAGCGGGACGCGATCCAGAAATGAAAAAAGAAAATCGTGAAAAAAAACAGGGTGACTGCGCCTGAAAGAAAAAATTTGTACAGCAACCGCAACCAAAAATACTGTTCAAGTTTTATGGATTGAAACCACCATAAATCGACAAACAAGTCGAGAAAGATGAAATGGAAGGCGACAAACAGGACAATCGCAATGGCGATTGTCGCTACAATGACTGCTGGTATAAGGTTTAGATTGCGCATAGAGCCCTCTTAGAAATGGATACAGCTTTTAATATTGTTCTTGGGTGTTCTGTTAACCATAGAAGCCTGATTCTTATTTCGTTTCAACTCAACAAAGAAAGTCGATTATTTTAATTTTATTAAATGTTCCGCCAACAACATCCCAAGTTTAATAATCGCATCCTGCTTAACTTCATCAAGCAAATATCCCTCAGCATGAAAGGCCTTGTCCGCATGTGCCACGGCCTGTTGGTCAGGCAGCACGATAATGCCAAGGTTTCCCAGCAACATCCGTAAAAATACCAAGCCTCTCAAGCCACCTAACGCACTGGGCGAAGCTGCCATAATCACAGCGACCTTACCTCGAAACGCCAACAGGGGCAGTTCGTCACCTTCCCGGCGTGAAGCCCAGTCGATGGCGTTTTTCAACAAAGGACTGAACGCGCTATTGTACTCAGGCGAGGCGATCAGGAAACCGTCATGTGCAATCAATAGCACCTTAAAAGCCCTTGCCAGCTTCGGCATTCCTTCCGCTGTTTCAAGGTCTTGATTAAAAATAGGCATAGGGTAATCCGCCAAATTTACGACGGTAACTTCCGCACCTGTTTGCCGTGCGCCAAGCGTTGCAATCTGCACCAGCTTTTGGTTGTATGAACCGTTCCGGGCACTGCCGGAAAAAGCAAGAATTTTAGGCATATTGTATATTAAGGCAACTTCGCCATTTCATTAGCTTTGTCATAATCGACGCCGACGCTCACGATAAAGCTGGTCGCATCTTCAATATCCATTTCTGAATGAATCACTTTTGATTTATCGGCAATCACGGTAAAACCGGAGGTGGGATTGGGTGATGTCGGAATAAACAGCACATACTTGTTTTCGTACCGGTTAGTGACATAAGCGGGCACCCAAATACCGTCTTTGGGATATTCGACATAAACCACTTCCTTGGCAATCGTTTGGTCATCACTGGTAAACATGTTAATCACCTTTTTAAGAACCCTGTAAATAGTATTCAAAAAGGGAATTCTGTCGATAATATGCTCAAAAGCCCTGATAACCAGGGGACGGCCTTTGATAACAATCTCATGGCCTATCGATACCAGTATAAAAAAACTGAGCACAAAAACCACGAAGGTGTAGAGATAACTGTCCGCATACCCGTAAACTAAACTAAACAAATCGGTTAACCGGTCTTTCACGAAAATAATGATCTGTAAAATGATAACAATAGGGATAACCGCAAAAATACCAATCAGGAAGTTATTCAACAGTTTTTTGGTCAATGCTTTCATTTTTGCTCCACGGAATAAGTTTTTACATAATGGTCGGGATCACTTTAGTTTGGCTTTCAGCATTTTATTCACTTCGGCTGGATTCGCCTTACCCTGCATTTCTTTCATCACTAGACCGACAAAGAAGCCGAATACTTTATCCTTGCCGCCGAGATATTGCTCCACCTGGCCTGGATTGTCGGCAATAATTTTATCAATAATGGCTACAATTGCACCGCTATCGGTAATTTGTTCCAGGCCTTTTTCGGCAATAATTTCATCGGCAGTGGCGGTAGAACTCCACATTGCTTCAAACACCTGCTTGGCGATCTTGCCGGAAATGGTATTGTCGTTGATGCGTAGCAATAGGCCCGCCAAACGCTGATAGTTTACTGGGGATTCAGTAATTTCAAGTCCGGCTTTGTTCAATGCCGCAGACAGATCACCCCTCACCCAGTTGACACATATTTCCTCATTGCAACCCGATTCTTTCTCCAGGGCTTCGCAATAATCGAGTTGATCTGGGGTAGCATTGAGTTTCCAAAGCCTATAATCATCTATGTTTGTTATCACGATGGGGATTTGTCCAACCACATTTAGTTTTCCAGCAGCGGGTCTCCGGCCTCCAAGCCATCGGGCATATCGCGACCTCTGTAATTCTGGCGATTGTACTCTTACCTGTGCTTTGAACTCTTCGCTTACAAACACGGGCAACAAATCAGGGTCGGGGAAGTAGCGGTAATCATTGGCTTCTTCTTTGCTCCGCATGGAGCGAGTTTCGTCTTTTACCGAATCGTAAAGACGGGTTTCCTGGACGACTTTACCGCCGCTTTCGATCAACTCAATCTGCCGCTCAATCTCGTGATTGATGGCTTTTTCGACAAATTTGAAGGAATTGATGTTTTTTATTTCAGCGCGTGTGCCATATTCTTTTTGACCCTTAGGCCTTACCGATACGTTAGCATCACACCGAAATGAACCTTCCTGCATATTTCCGTCGCAGATTTTTAGATCAGTCACCAATTCATGTAACCTTTTCATATAAGCCACCGCTTCTTTAGCGGAGCGCATATCCGGCTCGGATACGATTTCGAGTAACGGTGTACCCGCACGGTTTAGGTCGATACCGCTCATGCCGTGGAAGTTTTCATGTAATGACTTCCCTGCATCTTCTTCCAGGTGGGCGCGGGTTATGCCAATTCTTGTGCCGTCCTCAAGATACAAATGACCATTGCCGACGATAGGCAGTTCGAACTGGCTGATCTGATAACCTTTAGGCAGATCGGGGTAAAAGTAATTTTTCCTGGCAAAGACCGAGTACGGAGCGATTTCGGCTTCTATCGCCAAACCGAATTTTACCGCCATATTAACGGCTTCCTTATTCAATACAGGCAATACGCCGGGCAATCCCAAATCGACCGCGCAGGCTTGGGTGTTTGGCGCTGCCCCATAAGCGGTAGCTGCGCCGGAGAATATCTTCGACTTTGTCGCAAGTTGGGTATGAGCTTCCAGCCCTATAACTGTTTCCCATTCATGGCCTTGAGAGTATTCCATGTGCCGCTCCTATTCAAAACCTTTAGGCATTTGCTGATGCCAATCGCTTACCATTTGATACTGATGGGCTATGTTCAATAACCTGTCCTCAGCAAAATAATTGCCGATCACTTGCAAACCCACCGGTTTACCTTCTGCAAAGCCAGCAGGAATCGACATGGCAGGCAACCCGGCCAAGTTGATGGCGATGGTATAGATGTCAGACAGATACATCTCAATCGGGTTGCCGATTTTTTCACCAATGCCGAACGCCGTGCTAGGCGTGACCGGCCCCATGATGACATCAACTTCCGCCAGGGTTTTCTTGAAATCCTCACTGATCAGGCGACGAATTTTTTGCGCCTTGATGTAATAAGCATCGTAGTAGCCTGCCGATAAGGCGTAAGTACCCATAAGTATGCGGCGTTTGACTTCCTTACCGAAACCTTCCCCACGGGAACGCGTATATAAATCAGTCAAATCCTGCGGGTTTTGGCAGCGGTAACCGAAACGTACGCCATCAAAACGCGACAAATTAGCGGAACATTCCGCAGGCGCTATGACGTAATACGCAGGAATAGCCAGCTTAAGATTGGGCATGGAGACTTCTTTAACCTCAGCGCCCATTTTCTGGTATTCCTGAACAGCCGTCTCAATGACAGCCGCCACGTTGTTGCTTAAACCGTCCCCAAAAAATTCTTTCGGAAATCCGATGGTCAAGCCTTTAAGATCGTTTGCCAAACCTGCCTGATAATCAGGTACAGGCAAATCAACACTGGTGGAATCTTTGCCGTCAAAGCCAGCCATTGCCTGCAACAGGATAGCGGCATCCTCAGCACTTCTTGCCATAGACCCGCCCTGATCCAGGCTGGAGGCATAAGCAATCATGCCATACCGGGACACCCGCCCATACGTGGGTTTTAAGCCAGTAATACCGCAAAAAGCGGCTGGCTGACGGATTGACCCGCCGGTATCCGTGCCTGTGGCACAAACCGACAACCGCGCCGCCACGGCAGCCGCCGACCCGCCAGACGAACCACCAGGAACTGAATCCGTTTGCCAGGGATTTCTGACGACTCCGTAATAGCTGGTTTCATTGGATGAGCCCATGGCGAATTCGTCCATGTTAAGCTTACCCAGCATAACCGCACCCTCGCCATTTAATTTTTCGACCACCGTGGCATTGTAAGGCGCAATAAAATTATCCAGCATTTTAGAACCGCAGGAGGTTTTAACGCCTTGGGTACAAAAAATATCTTTTTGCGCCATCGGTATCCCAGTGAGCAAGGTTGCATCATCTTTGGCAATTCTGGCATCGGCACGTTTGGCATCTTGCAATGCCACCTCTTCAGTGACGGTGATATAGCAATTCAATGACTGATGTTGTTTGATTCTGGCTAAAAATGTTTGCGTCAGTTCCACGCTGGAAAATTCACCGGACCGTAACCCTTTGGCTAATTCTTTGATCGACTTATTATGCACTTGCTGTCCTTCACTCAATAACTTTGGGCACCAGATAAAGGCCTTCTTCAACTTGGGGTGCAATCGCCTGAAAGTTATTGCGATTGTCTATTTCTGTGACTTCATCGAGTCTTAAGCGCTGTTTTTGATCCATGATAGGATGGGCCATCGGCATAACTCCATCGGTGTCCGTTTCGCCCATTTGCGTCATAAGCTCCAGCATGCCTGACAAATCTTGGGCATAGGATGCTATATCTTGTTGATCAATTCCGAGGCGCGCCAGATAGGCAATTTTTTTTACATCGTCCGCCGTTAAAGTCATTTTTTGCCCTATATAAAACCTAAAGTAACAAAATATGATACTTTATATCTTGCCCGAATACCCGCTTGATTGATACAGTGTGCAAGTTTAATTCCCTTCTCTCTGGACGCAGGTAAAAAATGTTCAAACGATTTCGCGG
This sequence comes from Methyloglobulus sp., assembly GCF_046714055.1. Taxonomy (GTDB): domain Bacteria; phylum Pseudomonadota; class Gammaproteobacteria; order Methylococcales; family Methylomonadaceae; genus Methyloglobulus. Next base: position 8,044 of record NZ_JBKKBJ010000207.1, read on the forward strand.
CCTTTTCTCAAACGACCTCTCAATTGATCTTGGAACCGCCAACACCCTGATATACATTCCCGGTCAGGGCATTGTCCTCAACGAACCGTCGGTAGTGGCCATCAAAGAAGACAAGGTGCGCGGCACCAAGAGCATTGTCGCTGTGGGTACCGAAGCAAAACTGATGTTGGGACGGACACCCGGCAACATCACCGCCATCAGGCCTTTAAAAGATGGTGTCATTGCCGACTTTGCCGTCACGGAACGAATGTTGAGATTTTTTATTGAGAAAGTCCACAAGAGTAAACTACTGAGGCCCAGCCCGCGTATTTTAATCTGCGTCCCGTGCGGGTCAACCCAAGTGGAACGGCGTGCCATCCGGGAGTCGGCGGCTATGGCCGGTGCCCGCGAAGTTTTTCTGATTGAAGAGCCGATGTCCGCGGCTATAGGGGCGGGTCTTCCTGTCGATGAGCCTAGCGGTTCAATGGTACTTGACATCGGCGGCGGCACCTCAGAAGTGGCCATTATCTCGATCAACGGTATCGTCTATTCAAACTCAGTCCGTATCGGGGGCGACCGCTTTGATGAAGCCATTATCAATTATGTACGGCGGAACTACGGCACTTTAATTGGTGAAGCCACGGCCGAAAAAATAAAATTTGAAATCGGCACTGCTTATCCGGGCAGTGAAGTCAGGGAAATAGAAGTCAAAGGCCGCAACCTGGCTGAAGGCGTACCGCGCAGCTTTGCCTTAAACAGCAACGAAATCCTTGAAGCTTTGCAGGATCCCTTAGCGGGTATCGTCAGCGCGGTAAAATTTGCACTAGAACAAACCCCACCTGAACTCGGCTCTGATGTTGCCAATCGGGGTATCTATTTAACCGGGGGCGGAGCTTTGTTAACAGATATTGATCGCCTCATCTCCGAAGAAACCGGCCTGCCTGTACATATAGCTGATGACCCCTTGACCTGTGTGGCCAGAGGTGGCGGCATGGTTTTGGAAATGTTGGATAAAAAGGGGTTCTCTGCCTATTCATTTGAGTAATAAATCTCCCGCTGGCAGCAATACTTAATTCTTTTGATGGCCGGTGTGACTCTATTGCAACCTTTGCGGCACTGCGAACCTCACCTTTACTGGCCGATTATTAAACTGATACGAGACCTCCCGCTATAAAACTATTATTTGCCGAAGGCCCATCGATCCATACGCGTCTGCTCATTGCAGTCATAGCCTCAATCGGCCTATTGACGATGGAACACATCAGCGCTCGGCTGGCTCCGGTTCGCTCCGCACTATCCCTTGCTGTTGACCCCGTTAAATACTTGGTTGACCTCCCCACGGAAGTAGCGAGTCGAATCGGTTACTCGCTCAGATCGTATTCTACTTTAAAGAGCGAAAACAAAAAACTGCGGGAAACTCAAGCTATCAAGCAAATCCGTCTCCTCAAATACGATGCGCTGGAACAGGAAAATATCCGGCTAAGGGCTTTGCTGGAAAATTCTTTTAAGCTGGGCGAGCAAGTTCTAGTCGCTGAATTGCTATCAGTCAACATTACCCCCCCTTACGAAAACATAGTGGTCGTTAACAAGGGCACCCGTTTTGGTGTACATCCTCAGCAAGCCGTTGTCGATGCCAATGGGATAGTGGGGCAGGTTTTCCGGGCGCTACCGCATAGCTCCGAAATCATGTTAATCACCGATCCAAACCATGCTATCCCGGTGCAGGTCAACCGTAATGGGCTATTGACCATCGCTGTTGGCAGTGGCGATCTAAACCGTCTTAACTTACCTTTTTTACCTGATAATGCAGATATCCGCCCTGGAGATTTATTAATTACTTCTGGTTTAGGAGGAGCTTTCCCGCAAGGCTATCCGGTAGCCGTCGTCGACCCATTCACTCCACCCGCCAACAAGCGGATTACGGCCACCCCAAAAGCATTGCTTGACCGCAACAGGGAATTGATGATTGTCTGGAGCAACACAAAACCCATTTCCCTTGCACCCTCTCAACTACCCACACAAACTGAGGTGGAGGATCATGCCGATGAATAACCCCTATGGCTTTGGCCGTATTATCTTAACTATTGTCATCGCAATGTGCCTAAAAATAGCGCCATTACCCGTCATGTTTGCTGTTTACAACCCGGATTGGGTGCTGCTGACTCTCATTTACTGGTCGCTAGCCGTACCTGAGCGCGTCGGCATTTTTCACGCTTGGACATTCGGATTGCTCACCGATGTTTTGACCGGAAGATTGCTTGGTCAGTATGCCTTGGCTTATTCGTTGGTCATCTACATTTGCCTGTCGCTGCACAAACGCCTGCGCCAGTTCCCGTTTATCCAACAAGCGCTGTTCATATTCTTTTGTCTGTTGATGTCACAGCTTCTGCTTTTTTTCATAAAAAATATTCAATACACAGCACAATTAAAACCCACTTTCTGGCTTTCCGTTTTTATTGGCACCCTATGTTGGCCCTTGGTTTATACCGTGTTACGTTTTGTCCGTTTAGCAAAACCCGTTAAAACTGATTAATTTGCGCTGGTCACCTTTTCGATGCCCCGTATTTTAACCTTTAAGGACAACCCGGAAGAGAGCCGCCTGTTTCTCAGCCGCATCATATCGGCCTTTATTGTCATCATGATATTAACTACCGGGCTCATTATCCGCCTGGTTTACTTGCAAATTGTCGGCCACCAGCACTATTCGACCCTGGCCAAAGAAAACAGTATCAAAATCGAGCCGACTGTGCCTTCTCGCGGCATCATCTATGACAAGCATGGAAATATCCTGGCTGAAAACACACAAACTTACAGCCTGGAACTTATCCCGGAACAAATCGACGATTTGGACGACACGCTATTAAAATTGAAAAAGTTACTCGACCTGCCGGATGAAAAAATCGAGCAATTTGAAAAACTACGCAAACGTCAAAAACGTTTTATTGGAATTCCCCTGCTGTCCAACATGACCGAAGAAGAAATGGCAAAATTTGCCGTGGCACGGCCCTTTTTTCATGGCGTTGATGTCCATATCCGCCAGCTAAGACACTACCCTTACGGCGACTTGGCCGCCCATGTCGTTGGCTATGTCGGACGTATCAACGAAGATGAACTGAAAGAATTGCCCATCGCTGAATATCGAGGCTCCACTTATGTTGGAAAACTGGGGATAGAAAGCGCTTACGAGTCAGAGTTACACGGAACAACCGGTTATTCGGAAATAGAAACCAATGTCCAGGGACGCCCGCTAAAAACGCTCAAGGAAATTGATCCGATAGCCGGAGCAAATCTCTATTTAACGCTGGACATAGAGTTACAAAAAACGGCCTTCGATGCCCTGGAAAATTATAATGGTGCCGTTGTTTCGATTGAGATTGATACCGGAGGTGTCCTGGTTTTCGCCAGCCGCCCCGGTTTTGATCCTAACCCTTTCGTTATCGGCATAAGCACTGCTGCCTACAAAGCATTGGAATCCTCGCCAGACCAACCGCTGTATAACCGTGCACTCCGCGGCCTATATCCGCCCGGCTCTACCATCAAGCCCTTTATGGCATTGGCTGGGCTTGAATACAATACTGTCAGCACCCAGCAGCAACTTTTCTGCCCAGGATTTTATCAGTTGCCCAATACCAGTCACCGTTATCGTGATTGGAAAAAAGGCGGACATGGTTCGGTGAATGTCACCGAGGCTGTAACCCAATCTTGTGATGTCTATTTTTACCGGCTGGCTGGTATGTTAGGTATCGACCATATTCACAGCTTTTTGCAACAATTCGGTTTTGGCGAAAAAACGGGCATAGACCTGATTGGTGAAAAATCAGGATTATTGCCTTCCAGGGACTGGAAAATGGGCAAAAAAAAGCAACCCTGGTTCCCTGGAGAAACATTGATCACAGGAATAGGCCAGGGTTATCATCAAGTCACACCATTGCAACTTGCCAAAGCCACCGCTACTTTGGCGAATAAGGGCAAAATGGTGACGCCCCATCTGGTAGACAAGATTGTGACGGAATCTACCAGCAAACCCGGCGAAAATACTCCGCATACGACCATTCCGCTAAAATCCGCCAATATTAAAACCGTGATAGCTGCGATGGTTAATGTTGTCCACAGCAACCGGGGTACCGCAAGGAGCATAGGCATGGATATTAACTATCAAATCGCCGGAAAAACCGGAACCGCCCAGCTTATCAATATCAAACAGAATGCCAGTTATAACGAAAATCAAATTGATTTTAAACAACGCGACCATGCCCTGTTTATATCTTTCGCGCCTGCTGACAACCCGAAGATTGCGGTTGCGGTGATCGCTGAAAATGGTGGCCATGGCGGATCAGTGGCAGCGCCCATCGCGGGCAAGGTCATTAAGCAATATTTGCGCGATAAACTAACACCACAGCCATGAAGATTGAGTCCCGGCGCGAACAATTCCATACCCCTACACTGATCGAACGCATACTCGGAAAGTTGCATATTGATATCCCCTTGTTTCTCGTCCTGTTGCTTATTTCATTGCTGAGTTTTGTCATCCTTTACAGCGCCGGAAGCCAGGAAATGGGTCTGTTGGTTAGGCAGGCTGTCCGGGTTGGATTGGCTTTCCTGCTCATGACTTTACTGGCCCATATCAATCCCTATCAATTTAAGCGCTATTCAGCCCTGTTATTCGGCATAGGTATTGCTTTGCTCATCGCAGTATTCATCATGGGCCATACCGGTAAAGGCGCGACGCGCTGGCTGGATCTGGGTTTTTTCCGCTTTCAACCATCGGAAATGCTCAAAATCACAATGCCCATGATGATTGCCTGGTATCTCGCCGATCATGCTTTACCGCTGAAACCCCAACAACTCTTGATCGCAGGAGTATTTATCCTTATCCCTACGCTACTGATAGCTAAACAACCCGATTTAGGAACGGCAGTATTAGTCGCAAGTTCCGGCGCGGCGGTACTATTTTTCGCAGGACTATCTTGGAGCTTCATCCTGGCAATTTTGGTGTCACTGTCTGCCTTAGCACCCATCGTCTGGCATTATTTTCTTCTTGATTTTCAACGCGCCCGTATCATAACGCTCTTGAATCCCGAAGCCGATCCATTGGGCAGGGGCTACCATATTATCCAATCGAAAATCGCCATTGGCTCTGGCGGCATCTATGGAAAGGGCTGGCGGGGCAGCAAACAGTCAGAGCTGGAATTTCTGCCGGAAAGCTCGACCGACTTCATTTTTGCCGTATTTGCCGAAGAATTCGGCCTATTCGGCTGTTTGGGGCTAATAACGCTTTATCTCCTGGTTATCGGCCGTTGCTTGTATATAGCCTCTCAAGCCCAAGACACCTACAGCCGCTTATTGGCTGGCAGTCTAGCCTTCACTTTTTTTGTCTATGTTTTTGTCAACATAGGCATGGTCATCGGTATCCTGCCGGTCGTTGGCGTGCCTTTGCCTATGATCAGTTACGGAGGCACTTCAGTTGTCTCCTTATTGGCGGGTTTTGGCATCCTCATGTCCATACACACCCACAAAAAATTTATTCCTTATTAAAAACCATGAAATCTATCAACCTGTTGCACCGGCTGATCATTATCTGTCATTACTTTATCATTTTATCCTGCGCTGGCTCGATCAAGGATCAAGAAACAGTTGATGGGTTTATTGAGCAAATGGTTGCGACACATCAATTTAATGACGCAGAGCTTACCGATTTATTTAATAAGGTTCAACTGAACGAAGACATCATTAAAAGAATATCAAAGCCATCCGAGGGTTTACCTTGGTACAAATATCGCAAAATATTCCTAAAAGAACCTCGAATCAAAGCCGGAGTGCAATTCTGGCGTGAAAATGACGGAACTTTGGCGGCTGTAGAGAAAGAAACGGGCGTTCCTGCCGAAATTATCGTCGCCATCATCGGCGTTGAAACGCTGTATGGGCAACACACAGGTCATTATCGTGTCATTGATGCCCTATCTACGCTTGCTTTTGCTTACCCGCCCCGAAGCCAATTTTTTCGTAGCGAGCTGGAACATTTTTTGTTGCTTTGCAGGGAGGAACATATCGATCCATTAAATCCTACGGGTTCGTATGCCGGGGCTATGGGGATGCCACAATTCATGCCCAGCAGTTATCGGCATTATGCTGTTGATTTTAATAAAGATAGGCATCGTGACATTTGGCATGACCCCAGTGATGTCATCGCCAGTATTGCAAACTATTTTGTCAAACATGGCTGGCAAAAAAACCAGTCTGTGATATTTCAAATTCTTGACAAAAGTCATAAATCTGTAAAATCTTTTCCTTTTCTTAAGGGGGATTTAAGTTTACTCACGTCTAATTCAATAAACCCAAAAATAAGTACACCTTTACTTTCAACCAATAAAGCGAAAATTATCGCTTTTGAACAAGAGAATGGCGAAGAATTATGGGCTGCATTAGACAATTTTTACGTAATTACCCGCTACAACCACAGTCCCTTATATGCAATGGCTGTTTTTCAGTTAAGCCTTGCCATTTCTAATCAAAGAGTTTCCTCCCCTTATGAACAAAATCATATCAATACCCCTCATCCTGGTTCTTAGCAGTTGTTCCAGTAACCAAATAAAAACAAACGAAGCGCCCATCCAAACGCCATTTATCTCCCAACAAGCTTCGCCACCCAACGTATCCCTTGAACCACCAAGCCAAACAAAGTATCAAATCAGGCATCATTCAATCATAGAGTTGAGTGGAAACTCCTTCATGGGCGGAAAAGACACGAATAACATTAAAAATGAAGAACCTGCACAACGGGAGTACTGGCTTCCACGCATCGCCCGTTACATAAAGAAAGGCATAGCTTCCTGGTATGGCCCCGGATTTCACGGCAAAAAGACGGCTACCGGTGAAATATTTGACATGTATGAAATGACCGCCGCCCATAAAACCTTGCCAATACCGTCGTATGCCCAGGTAACTAACCTGGAAAACAACAAGACCGTTGTCGTTCGCATCAACGACAGGGGCCCTTACGTGGGTGACAGAGTTTTAGATTTATCATACGCCGCAGCAAAAAGATTGGGCATCCAGCATGAAGGCACCGGTAAGGTGGAAATTAAAGCTATCTCACCCCTGCAAGCCCTGCCACAAATCCAGAAAACCGCCGAAAGCCAACATAAAAAGGTTTATTTTCAGGTGGGTAGCTTTGGTAGCCAAAGCAAAGCTTTAAAACTGCAAGACAAAATCGCTTCACATAACCTGCCTGAACCCACCATTCTCGCTTCAGGACATAGAAAAAATACCCTGTATAAGGTGCAAATGGGGCCTATTAAATCCTCGGAAAATGCCGAAAAGCTGAGTTACCAACTGGCAAAAATAGGGATTAAAGACCCTCAAATTGTCACTCAGACAAGACAAAATTAAAATAACGCATGGTACAATAAAGCATTGTTTTACTAAAACTATGCTTAATACATGACTTATTTGAAAAGTTTTGCCGATTATCGTTTTTTATTTTTACTCCTGCTCTTCACATTCTCAAAGGCCAACGCGGAAGAAACTGAAAATCTCACGCCTCCGCCGCCGACCATCGCCGCCAGCAGTTATATCTTACAAGATTACAATACTGGCAAAGTCCTCGCAGAAAACAATGCGGACGTTAAACTAGCCCCCGCCAGCCTCACCAAAATACTGGCTGTTTACGTTGTTTTCAAAGAAATCAAAAATGGTCATTTACACCTGGAAGACAAAGTAACAATCAGTCAGAACGCCTGGAAAACCAGTGGTTCGCGTATGTTTATCACGGTTAATGACCAGGTCAAGGTCGAAGATCTGCTCAAAGGCGTTATCATCCAATCCGGTAATGATGCCAGCGTTGCCCTGGCTGAGCATGTGGCAGGAAACGAAGCCACTTTTGCAGAACTGATGAATCAACACGCTGCACGTTTGGGTATGGTCAATAGCCATTCCGAAAACAGCGATGGCTTGCCTAGCGAGAGCCATTACACGACAGCAAGGGATCTTGCCATTATCACGACGGCTTTAATAAAAGAATTTCCTGAATACTACCCCTGGTTTTCACAAAAAGAATTTACTTACAACAAAATCACCCAGCAAAACCGGAACATGTTGCTCTCCCGTGATGAATCGGTTGACGGTGTAAAAACCGGACACACTGAAGATGCCGGTTATTGCCTAGTTACGTCTGCGCTCCGTAACGGAATGCGGCTGATTTCAGCGGTCATGGGCACTGAAAGTGTGAATGCACGGGCCAATGCAAACCAAACCTTGCTTAATTACGGGTTCCGTTTTTTTGAATCGCATCGTCTCTACCAAGGAAAAACGTCGATCAAAGAAACCAGGATATGGAAAGGCGCCACTGAAACCCTGCAACTGGGCTTAGCGGATGATCTTTACGTCACCATACCCCGCCGCCGTTACAACGACCTGAAAGCCACCATAAATGTCGATAAACAAATCATCGCGCCAGTGAAAACAGGCGACAAACTAGGTTCAGTCACTGTCGCCCTCAAAAATGAAATCATCGCCACCAAAGATTTAGTGGCGCTTAAAGAAGTAGACAAAGGCGGAATAGTAAGACGGCTATATGATAGTGCGTTAATGATGATCAAGAAACCCGATGGAAACTGAGACTGTCTACCTTAACGGCGATTATGTGCCGTTAGCCGATGCCAAGATTTCGGTTATGGACAGGGGGTTTTTGTTCGGCGATGGCGTCTATGAAGTCATTCCGGCCTATTCTGGGCAATTGTTCCGTCTCGAAGATCACCTGGAGCGCCTTGATAAGAGCCTTAGGGCCATTCGTCTACAGAATCCCCATAGCCATGAACAATGGCTTAACCTATTGACCCCGCTGCTCAAGAAGGGCTTAGACCAGTCCGTTTATCTCCAGATCACAAGGGGCACTGCACCCAAAAGAGACCATGCGTTTCCCCAAAATGTCACGCCCACCGTATTTGCCATGGTTACGGGTATTACCCCGCATTCTGACCCTGATAATGGTGTCAAAGCGCTCAGCATGGAAGATAGCCGCTGGAAACTGTGCGACACCAAGGCAATTACCTTATTGGCCAACGTCCTGCTTAGGCAAGCAGCCGTTGACAATGGCTGTACTGAGGCCATCTTATTCAAAGATGGCTATTTGACTGAAGGCGCTGCCAGCAATGTTTTTGCCGTGATCGACGGCATTTTGATGACACCACCCAAAAGCAGTGCAATCTTGCCGGGAATAACGCGAGATGTCATTTTGGAGATCGCCCGAAAAAACAACATTCCTTGCAGCGAACAAGCCATTTCCAAGGCTGATATAAAAAAAGCGAGCGAACTATGGATAACCAGCTCCACCCGTGAAATCATCCCCGTTGTTGAACTGGACTCGGAAAAAGTCTCAGGCGGCAAACCTGGGCCAGTTTGGAAAACGTTTTATAAACTCTTTCAGGAACACAAACAGTCGTTACGATGAGCGAGGAAACCCTGTTAGAATTCCCCTGTCAGTTTGCTATCAAGGCAATGGGCAGAAACAATCTTGAGTTTGATCTATTGGTCATTGAAATTGTCCGACGCCACGTACCCGACCTTCATGAACAGTCGGTAACTACCCGACCAAGCAAAGATGCTAATTATCTGGCAGTGACTGTGATGATACAAGCGACCAGTAAACAACAATTGGATGCTATCTATCAGGATTTATCGGATCATCCGCAAGTTTTAATGGCCTTATAAATCAGGCAGAATACCAACTTTGCTTTCCCTAAGCCAGCAAACCTTGATATGGCTCACCTTTTAACAATGCCAGCGATAATCCGTGAACTTGGCTTGCAACCTTACGAAACTATCTGGCGGGAGATGCAGCTATTCACCCAAGAACGCACGGAAGAAAGAGCCGACGAAATCTGGGTTATGGAACACTTGCCCGTATATACGCTAGGATTGAATGGCAAACCGGAACACGTATTAAATTCTGGCGATATCCCCGTCATCCAGAGTGACCGTGGCGGTCAAGTGACTTACCATGGGCCGGGGCAATTGGTCATCTATACCTTGCTCGACATCAAGCGCCTGAAACTTGGCATACGGCAGCTAGTTACACTCCTGGAACAGTCGATGATTACTGCCTTAGCGCAATTCAGTATAACAGCAGTAGCCAAACCAGAAGCGCCGGGCGTTTATGTCAATGACAAAAAAATCGGATCTATTGGGATCAGGATTAAAAGGAACTGTAGTTATCATGGCATCAGCCTTAACAATGACATGGACTTAAAACCTTTCGATCATATCAACACCTGCGGTTTCCGGGATTTACAAGTGACGCAACTGGCCGACTTCGGCGTTTCTGTTGGCACGGCTGACCTCGCCGTTCCTGTTGTGCTAGCCATTAACTCGGCGCTCTATTCATGAATAATCAAGCCCCTTCCCGCTCTACTCCCGAATCGCACCAACGCAATGCCGAAAAACTGGCACGGATACCGATCAAGGTCGAACAGCCCGAAACGGTCTTACGCAAACCGGACTGGATACGTATCAAAATATCGGCCAGTGACGAAATTACCCGCGTCAAACAACTGTTACGCGAACACCAACTTCATACCGTCTGCGAAGAAGCGGCCTGCCCCAATTTAGCGGAATGCTTTCAGCACGGCACGGCCACCTTCATGATTCTGGGCGATTTGTGTACCCGCCGCTGTCCGTTTTGCGATGTCGCGCATGGCAAACCGCTGCCGCTGGATAAGGAAGAGCCCCAGCACTTGGCGAATGCCATACAAGCGCTGGCGCTAAAATATGTCGTGATTACCTCGGTAGATCGGGATGATTTACGCGATGGTGGGGCCGGGCATTTTGCCGACTGCATCAAAAAAATTCGACACCTAACACCGAGCACAAAAATAGAAATTTTGGTGCCAGACTTTCGTGGGCGGATCGACAAAGCGGTTGACATCCTGGCAAACGAGCCGTGTGATGTGTTTAACCACAATCTGGAAACCGTCCCAAGACTGTACAAACAAGTCCGTCCCGGCTCTGATTACCAAGGCTCGTTGAACCTACTCAAGCAATTTAACCAGGCGCAACCGCACATTCCCACCAAATCAGGGTTGATGCTCGGCGTGGGCGAACAGCAGGAAGAAGTCCATCATGTCATGCAGGATTTACTGGCGCATGGCTGTTCCATGTTGACGCTTGGACAATACCTACAGCCCAGCAAAGCGCATCTTCCCGTTAAGGCTTATATTACCCCAGCCGAATTCGACGAGTATGGCGAGATCGCAAAAGCCATGGGCTTTAAACAAGTCGCCAGTGCGCCGATGGTGAGATCGTCCTATCATGCGGATATGCAGGCTAAAAGTATTATCAACGAATAAATGAACAACAGCCCGCCTGCCGACGATGAACTCGATCCGCCTTATCGCGATGTTTTTAAAGATCCGCAAAACGGCACCCCTGATAATATCACGCAGGCGGGTTGCCTGGCGCTGGCGCGCTTGGGCAAAGAAGCCTGGAATGCCTGGAGGAAAGATTTTCCGGCGTGGGGATCTATTGCAGATCCGTGGGAAAATACGGCGGACTTCAGTGGGTTCGATTTCCGGGACAAGTGGACCAATTTTGATGACTTTGAGTTTGATCATGGAGCACGCTTTGATGGTGCGCAGTTTGGCTATAACGCGTTCTTTACCTATACGCAGTTTGGCGATCAAACAAGCTTTATCGGTGCGCAATTTGGCGATGACGTAAACTTTGAAGGTGCGCATTTTGGCTATAACGCACGCTTTGAAGGCGCACGGTTTGGTAATCGCACGAGCTTTTACGGTGCGCAATTTGGTGATGTCACGAGCTTTATCGGCGCGCAGTTTGGTGCTCTCGCGAGCTTTGAAGGTGCGCAGTTTGGCGATGACGCGCATTTTGATGGTGCGCAGTTTAACGATGGTGCGCGTTTTGACGGTGTGCAGTTTAACGATCGCGCGAGCTTTGCAGGATTCAACTGGGCATCATTGGCAGACCTGTATAGAAAATGTCCCGGCGGGCTGGAGGCTGCCAAAGCCTGGGCCGAAGCGCGAGGGCTAAGCTCGGAAACTTTCAAGTCGATTTCCTTTAAAGGGGCAGACTTTGCTGGTCAGGTTGATTTCTCGGGCCGTGCGTTCGAAGGCCCTACCTCGTTTGGTCGCCTTAACTATCCAATAAAGATAAAGCGACGCAGCCCGGATGGAAACATCGTTGAAAAGGTTTTGCCAAAAGGTCATCCGGTGGTATTTGGTCAAGCCCCACTATTTCACAATTGCAAGCTGCACCAGGACAGCACATTTTATGGTGCTGAGTTTCCTAACCCATCGACAGACCCGACAAAAAACGACACAGCCGCCCGCGCCTACCGTACGCTCAAGCTGGCTTTTGCCCAGCAGCAGGCTACGCATGAGGAGCAGCGTTTTTTCCGGCTGGAAATGGATGAAGAAGCGGCACGCGCTTCACGCAGTCAACGCTGGTTGTTTGTCGTTTACAAATGGGTGAGCGATTATGGGTTCAGCCTGAGCCGTCCAACGTTTTGGTGGCTAGTATTCATGCTATTGTTTTCGCTGATCTATAGCTTGCTGGCGGGCTTTACGCTTTGTATGCCTTGCCAAGCGGACTGCCACATCAGATACGACTTGCTGCAGTTCACGCTGCTGCAAGCCTTGCCGCTGCCGGGGCTGGACAAATGGAGCGATAGCTTGCGGCAGGGTCTGTTTCCCAAAGAGGGATGGGGCAGCGTTTGGATTATCGTGGCAGTGATGATTCACAAGGCGATCTCATTACTGGCCGTATTTCTGTTCGGCCTAGCCTTACGCAACCTGTTCAAAATGAAATAACAGCGTCATAATGCTTTCCTCTATCCGCTGCGTAAGCAAAACAGACCGGTAGGTTGGGGTGAGTTTACGAACCCCAACGCACTGAACTAAATGAGCTTATCATACTCTCCATGCGAACCAATCCAGAACCATACGAGACCTTCCGTACGTTCTTTCGCCAAAGCACGGTACCGAAGGTCGACGCGAGCCGACCAAAAGCTACCAACCTTCTTGAGACGAATTGAAGGATGGTGAGGATCGGCTTTGAGGGAGGGCAAAATTCTTGTCCAGCAGATGTTGAATGTCATTGGGTAACTGGTGGTAGTGGAACCAGAACTCGGGCGAGGTGAAATGGTTCAAAGCGGAATGCAGCGACCCGCATCAAAATCTTCATCGGCTAGCTTTCCAGCCGTATCCAGGCGACCTGCGAGAAATGTCAGGCTCGATCTTCTTATCCCACTGTTCCGCCATGAACTCCTCAAACCACTGCGAAAAGCGAACGAGGTCGGACGGAGGCAGGTGTGCAATGGCGGCTTCTAACCCTTCAATATTCATACAATTAAGCGTACCTC
>NZ_JBKKBJ010000208.1:0-2909 GCF_046714055.1 Methyloglobulus sp.
ATAAAAAGCCTGAAAGTTTGAGTCTTTATATTGCCTAAACAGTTTAATTTTACTTGTTTTAGAAAAAAGCAGTGATAAACTTAGTCCAGCTTAGTTTAGGAGGTAAGCATGTATCAAATCAATATACATCAAGCGAAAACACAATTATCAAAGCTTGTGGAAGAAGCCGCACAAGGCCAAGAGATTATTATTGCCAAAGCCGGTAAACCTATCGCTAAATTAGTTCCACTCGAAAAAGTTGAACGCAAACCGCCGCGCACACCGGGCAGTATGAAAGGCCAGATTTGGATTGCGGATAACTTTGATGAGCCGATGAGCGAAGAAGAGTTGGCTTTGTGGTACGACTCTCCAATTTTCCCAAGCGATGAATAATTGCTAAGATGAAGGTCTCACTTTCAAAGCGGGAGCCCATTAAAACACTTATATGGTTTTGTGATGAAATTACTCCTTGATACGCATATTCTGCTCAATTGGCTAAACGATGATAAAAAACTATCTGAAAATGCCCGTCGATTAATCAGGACTCCGGACAATGATATTTATGTTAGCCACGTCTCTTTATGGGAAATTCAAATTAAAAATATGACGGGAAAATTAAACGCTGACCTAGAAACCCTAATTCAACAATTGTCTGAAAATAATTTTCAACAATTATCTATCCACACCAATCATATCTTGGCTTTAGCCAAGCTACCGCCGCATCATCAAGATCCCTTTGACCGCATGCTGATTTCCCAAGCAATCAATGAACCATTGCATTTAATTACCCATGATAAATATGTCTCGCTTTACAGTGAGTCTATCATTCTAGTTTAGATCAGGAGAAATACATGTGAACATCCAGACCCACTGCTTAGAAACCTGGGGGGACTTAGCCTGCTTTAGCCGCCCGGAAATGAAGGTAGAGCGTTACTCTTACCCAATCATCACACCTTCTGCCGCCAGAGGCATTTTTGACGCGATTTATTTTAAAAAAGACTACAACTTTTACTGGCAAATAGACCGAATTGAAATGTTGCACCCGCCCAAATACATAGCGCTACGGCGCAACGAAGTTAAAGACAAGGCATCAACTTCAGAAATACAAAAGTGGATCAATGGTACCAAAGACATCACGCCGCTATGGGCGGACGGCACCAGCGCCGAACTAGGAACCGACCAAAAAGGCCGGACGCAACGCCAAACCATGGCCTTAAAAAATGTCCATTATCGTATTTATGCCCATATTGTAAGCCGCGACAACAAGGCCGACATGAATGCCTTAAACGCCCAGTTCGAGCGTAGAGCCTCACAAGGCAAATGCTTCTATCAACCTTTTTTCGGTTGCCGAGAGTTTCCTGCCTATTTTGAATTGCTGAAATCCACCACCAAAATACCACCTTTTGACATAGACTTGGATTTGGGCTGGATGCTTTACGATGTTTTTGATTTAAATCAGGTGAATGATAGTCAGGCAAAACCCGCAATTAGCGTATTTCGCGCTCAATTGAAAAGTGGCGTGTTAAACGTGCCGGATTACTATAGCCCGCTGGTTCATAAGCTGGAGGGTGTAGCCCATGTTGAATGAAATCTTGGCTTATGCCGAACGCACAGGTTTAACCTCAGAACCGGGGTTTACCGTTAAAACCGCTAAATGGGCGATTATTGTTAATCAAAATGCCGAGATCAGTGGTATCACGCCCTTGGGCGATGGCAAAAGTGGTTTGAGCTTTACCCGTTGCCCCGACTTATCTCAAGGCGAAATGATTGCAGGAGGGGTTACACGCAGTCAATTTTTAATTGAATCCCTGGCCGTTGCCGCGCTTTTCTATAAAGCCGATACGGATAAAAAAGAACAGCAAAAATACCGCACTAAACATCAGTATTTTATTCAACAACTTGATCTAGCCAGTAAAGATTATCCGGAGTTAACACTTGCCGCAGCAGCACTTAATAACCCCGAACAATTGGAAAAATTACAAAGCCTAATCGAAAACCAGCAACCCAAACCCAAAAGCACCGATAGCGTTACCTTTCTGATTAACGAAAACTACCCGCTCAAATCCACGGCTTGGCATGGCTGGTGGCGCACACAGCGTCAGCCTGTTAGCGTCGCTGAAAGCAAGAAAAAATCGGCAACAACCATGCGTTGTTTATTGACCGGTGCAGCCATAGAACCAGTAGATACGCATCCGAAAATAAAAGGCTTGTCTTCGGTCGGTGGTTTAGGGACGGGCGATGTGTTTATGGCGTTTGACAAAGAGGCGTTCCAATCTTTCGGCCTAGCAAAGTCAACCAACGCCGCAATGGATGAAGTGACTGCTAAAAGTTATGTTGAAACGTTTAACAAGCTCATTAGCGATCAAAGCATACGTTTGGTTAATGGCTTGGCGGTCTATTGGTTTGGACATACTCTCGAAAATAATGACGATGATATGTTTGCCGAGCTGGAAAACCCCAGCGAACCCTTAGCGGGTCAAGCGACGCGTCCTAAACTACTATTAGAAGCCATTCAAGCCGGACAGCGTCCTGACCTGCTCGACAATTACTATTATGTCGTAACCGTATCGGGTCAAGCCGGGCGGGTCATGGTGCGGGATTGGCAGCAAGGGCGGCTGACCGAGTTATTGGAAAATATCGGTGCGTGGTTTGACGATTTACAAATCATTGCCCGTGATGGCGGCAAATTAGCCGCACCCCCTAAATTTCTAGCGATAGTCGGTTGTTTGGTCAGGGATTTAAAAGATGCGCCAGCACCGTTAATCAACGAATTGTGGCGTACAGCTCTCAACAAAAACAAGTCCATTCCTTATGCCGCGTTCATACAAGCCTTATTAGAATCGCGTAAAGCCATTATCAACGAAGAAGCCCAAAACCACGCCCGTATGGGTTTAATGAGAGCCTACCATATCCGCAACAAAGGAGATCAA
>NZ_JBKKBJ010000209.1:0-37668 GCF_046714055.1 Methyloglobulus sp.
ACCGTGTCTTGCTTTCGACCTATGCCGCCTTCCGCCTGGAATGCCTGTCAGTCCGGCATAAACCCGACCATTTTGCCCTGCGGGCTAAATTGTACATGAAAGCTGTTCGCTTAGCTTTTGACGAGCTACAAACGTTCAAGTGCGTAACATGAGTTAATTACTACTTAACCAGACTCAACAAAACCCCAGCCGCCACCGCAGAACCGATCACCCCTGCTACATTAGGCCCCATGGCGTGCATGAGTAAAAAGTTATGGGGATTACTCTCCAAACCCAACTTATTGGCAACCCGTGCCGCCATCGGCACGGCTGACACACCCGCTGCACCGATCAGTGGATTAATCAGTGTACTGCTGAATCGGTTCATGATTTTCGCCATGATGACACCAGCTGCGGTGCCAATTGCGAAGGCACAAGCCCCCAACGCCAATATTCCCAAGGTTTTGACTTGTAAAAACGCCTCGGCGCTGAGCTTTGACCCGACCGATAAGCCCAAAAAGATGGTGACAATGTTGATGAGTTCGTTTTGTGCGGTATGGCTTAAGCGTTCAACCACGCCGCACACGTTCATTAAGTTACCCAATGCAAACATGCCGATCAACGGCGTGGCAGACGGCAATAGCAATATGGAAAGAACGAGCAACAGCAAAGGGAAAACGATTTTTTCGGCTTTGCTGACATCACGCAGTTGCTGCATTTCAATCTTACGTTCGTCTTCCGTCGTCAAGGCGCGCATGATCGGCGGTTGGATTAGCGGCACCAGGGCCATGTAGGAATAGGCCGCCACTGCGATAGCTCCCAATAAATCCGGGGCTAATTTTGATGCGACATATATCGCCGTTGGCCCATCCGCGCCGCCGATAATGCCGATAGCTGCAGCATCTTTTAAGCTGAATTCCAAGCCCGGAATGATATTGAGCGCTAGCGCACCTAACAATGAAGCAAAGATACCAAACTGCGCTGCCGCCCCTAACAGTAGGGTTTTAGGGTTGGCAATCATGGGGCCAAAATCGGTCATGGCACCCACCCCCATAAAGATAAGCAATGGAAAAATACCTGTTTTAATGCCGAAGTACAGGTAAGACAAAAGACCGCCTTCTTCGGCGATACCTGCTACGGGAATATTGCTGAGGATTGCCCCAAAACCGATCGGCAATAACAGCAAGGGTTCAAAGCCTTTGCTGATGGCAAGAAACAGCAGCACAAAACCCACCAGCATCATAAACGCCTGACCGCCGGTAAAATTATAAAGCCCGGTGCTATGCCACAGTGAAAGTAGATTTTCCATTTGTGTCTTTAAAGTAGAATGCGTTATGACTGGCGATAATCCTTAAAATCCCCTCATCCCAGCCTTCGACCCCCATGGACGGGGGAAGTGTGGCAAGTGGCCGGGAGCCACTGCCACCTCCCAAAAGGAGAAGGGGGCTTTTGAATTTGCCTATAAAGAAACCAGCACGTCGCCGCTGGCAACCGTACCGCCCTCTTTTACGTTGACAGCACTGACAATACCGGCAACTTTTGTGCGTATTTCGGTTTCCATTTTCATGGCTTCCATGATGACAACAACCTCACCTTTGGCAACACTTGCGCCTACTTCAACAAGGATTTTTAAAATTGTTCCCGCCATCGGTGCGACCACCACTTCACCACTGCTGGATGCCGGTGTCGCATACGCGGCGCTGACTTCAGGCTTGATGGTTAACGCTGCCCCACCTGGGCCTACAGCTACCTTGAAGTTCCGTCCATCGACGTTAACAGAGTAGGTTTCAATAGCCGAATCCGCTTTTTTAGCCGAGACTACTGATCTTGACGTATATGCGGCAAACACTTCGGGGTCAGGCACCGCTTCAAAAGCAGCCGGATTACCGCGATTAACAAGAAATTTCCAACCCACTTGATTGAACATGCCATTAATCAAGGCATCTTCTTCAACGCTTTCAGCAAGCCTTATGCCTTCTTTCTCGGCTTTTTCCAGCACGTCGGCAATTAATTTATTCATTTCCGATTCAAGTAAATCGGCTGGACGGCAGGTAATCGCAGTCGCGCCATTCAACACCCGCGCTTGCAATTGTTTATTGACTGGTGCAGGGGTCGCGCCGTATTCCCCCTTCAATACACCTGCGGTTTCCTTGGTTATGGTTTTATAACGCTCGCCATTCATGACGTTGATAACGGCTTGGGTGCCTACGATTTGTGAAGTAGGTGTCACCAAGGGAATAAAACCCAAATCTTCGCGTACGCGTGGAATTTCCTTTATAACCTCATCAAACTTGTCAGATGCGCCCTGCTCCCTTAACTGGCTTTCCATATTGGTCAACATGCCGCCCGGCACTTGCGCGACCAGAATACGACCATCAACCCCTTTCAGGCTACCTTCAAACTGTGCATATTTTTTGCGGACTTCCCTAAAATAAGCGGCAATTTCTTCCAGCTTGACCAAATCCAGTCCGGTATCTCGGTCAGTGCCTTCAAAACTGGCGACTATCGTCTCGGTGGGGCTATGTCCATAGGTCATGCTCAACGACGAAATAGCGGTATCTACATTGTCTATACCCGCCTCGGCTGCTTTGATGATGCTGGGAACGCTCAAACCCGTGGTCGCATGGCACTGCATGTGGATAGGGATAGCAGTGCTTTTTTTCAGGCGGCTCACCAGCTCAAACGCATCATAAGGTCTAAGTAACCCCGCCATATCCTTGATGCAGATGGAGTGTGCGCCCATATCTTCAATCTGCTTGCCCAGATCGACCCACACATCCATCGTGTGGACCGGACTGGTGGTATAGGAAATCGTCCCTTGGGCGTGGGCATCGGTATTCAACACCGCTTTTATGGCACGTTCGATGTTACGCATGTCATTCATGGCATCAAAGATGCGAAACACATCAATGCCATTAATGGCGCAACGTTCGACAAATTTATCAACGACATCATCGGCATAGTGGCGGTAACCTAACAGGTTTTGGCCGCGCAGCAACATCTGCTGACGTGTTTTGGGCATTGCCTTTTTAAGCAATCGCAACCGCTCCCAGGGATCTTCACCCAGATACCTGATACACGCATCAAAAGTAGCGCCGCCCCAAGATTCCATCGACCAGTACCCGATTTCATCCAGCTTGCCGCAAATGGGCAACATATCCTCAATACGCAACCGAGTTGCAAGTATTGATTGATGTGCGTCACGTAGGACGACCTCAGTGATAGCCAAGGGCTTTTTTTTGTTTTTTGTAGCCATTCTTGTTGTTATCTCTTAAACCTGCAGCTTATATTACCGCCCGGTCATTTGAATGTAGGTTTATGTCCAAATGGTTAGGCAATAGCCAAGCAATTAAACGGTCAATGATGTTTATTTCGATACTGATGCACTGCTGCTGTAATTGCGGCAACTGTACTCTTATCAATACCGCTGGGCACACTGCGAATTTTAAGCGATGGATCAGGAAAATAGCGTTGTACCAACGCGGACATCATGTTGATTGCAACGACTAACATGGTAAGGAAGACAAACACTATACCCATACCGGCAAACATCAGTTCAATGCCGCTGCTGATCTGTCCTGTCATGCTCCACGCCTGCTTATATAAAGTCAAATTAGTGCCATTATCCCTAAAACCTTTCAGCTAAACAAACTAAAGATAATCGATAGGCTTCGTTTTTTAATTAGATATCCAAGTCTATTCATCCAACTACTCAAAACGAGGCTAAAATTTTTCAGAATGTTTAGAGTAAAGCACACTAAAGCCATTTGTTTGACTGATAACTCGTTTCATCATATAGTTTATCGTGCGATTTATAAGGTGAATAAAATGATTACAGCCAACGATTTAAAAACCAAAGGTGTTGCGTGTTTAGAAGAAAGCCTCGCCGATAAGCCGGAAGCGGTCATAACTGTGCGCGGAAAAGAATGTTTTGTAGTCATGAAAATCGAGCATTATCACTACCTGCGCGAAATGGAACTGGAAGCCGCACTGTATGAGTCCCAACAAGACATAGCCGCCGGACGGTTTAGCACGGAGAGTATCGACCAACATGTGGCGGAGCTATTCGCCAAATGAGCTACACCCTAATATTTACCGACAGCTATAAAAAACGCGCCAAACGCTTTGCACGGCAGCATCCTGAGCTAAAGGAGCAGTACCAGAAAACCCTGTTATTATTGGCACAAAACCCACACCACACATCGTTACGGTTACATCCACTAAAAGGCAAGCTGGCCGCTTTGCATTCGGTATCGATCAATATCGGCTACCGGCTAACCCTGGAAATGATCATCACCGAAAAGGAAATTATTCTGGTTAATGTTGGCAGTCATGATGAGATTTATCAAACATGATCTGCACATTCGGTAACACGAAACTTGACGCTAATCGGTGAAACGGCACATAACCTGCCAAATTTAAGCCTTCGTTTAAGCATTAGTTTTGGATTTTGTTGGAAAGTTTGATCTTGATGCTGGAGAATAATTTAAGATGGACTCTGTACCTCAACCAATCCTATCTTGCTACAGTTTTCAGGAGCCATAATGCAAAATCGCGGTTTATCTGAATTCAAGTCATTCTCGGGCTCTCTTCAAGCAAATGGTTGCGTCGCTCCTGTAACTTTTCGCGCTCGCATTAACCCTTCAGGGGAAGTTGAATTTGATTTCGATGAAATTGCCATAACGAAAGAAACCAGCTTCATTGAGGAGCACTGGCGCCATAAGGGATCAAGCCTCAGCTACTTTTCTTTGATTGGAAAAGCCGAAGACGGTACCGAAATAACAACCGAAAGTCTCTATTTTTCAAGTTCTGGTTTCAGTGGTTTAAGTTACCATATGAGTTTCAGCGGCGGCCATTGTTCGAGAGCAAAGTTTCATCGCAAATTAGTTGAGCCAAAACCGAAGCCGTGGCTACGTATGTTGTTGAAAAGTTTTAGGAGTGCCCATCCCTTAAAGTGGCAGTGTCGCCTTGGAACGATCTCAATGTTAGAATTTCCACCGGATGATATTCCTGACGCTATCACAGGTTTCATCATAGTGGAATCCGACAACGAGAATTTCGATCTATCTGTCTGGCATGATGAAGCTAACAAATTGCTTGATCATGTTCGGCTGGTGATGTCTTTTGCTTCAGGATTGATACTTCCAGCGCCGGTTATTGAATTTTACATGGGTGATAAATTAGAAGTCGTGGTTTCTTCGCCGATTAGACAAGCATCATCCGCATCTTTCCCCGTTTTCGGGTATGTCAATCAGCAACCCATTTTCAAAGTAGCTGTTACCTCTTTCTTCGATCCTCCATTTGTGGTGCAAAATCTTTTTATCGCCATCGATTGGTTCGCCATGGGTACTACTTATGCCGAGGTTCGTTTGGTTAATACCATGACGGTACTTGAAAATCTCATTGCCTCTAATCTTGGCGAAAGTGACATGTTGATATTGCCAGACAAGAAAGAATTCGAAAAATACAGACGAACGTTGCGTAAGGTGCTTAAACAATGCATTAAAAAATGGTCAAGAGATGAGACGAAAAATGAAGATATTTTGTCGGATATTAACGAACGTCTTGCTGATTTAAACCGCCGATCAATTATACAAAAACTCAATATTTTAGCTGAACGATGGTCAGTTCCCCTTGATGGAATTACTCCGAAACAGATCAAAGCAGCCAAAAATGCGAGAGACTCAATCGTGCATCGAGGCCACTATGACAAGGACGGTAGTAGCAAAGAACTATGGAAGCACGCCATGGTTGTTCGGGAGATAGTTATTCGGTTTCTATTTACGGCAATTGGTTACCAAGGTAAATATATCTCACAGCTTGGTGGATACCACGAAGCTCAGTTCCCACCAATAATCAATGGTGACTAAATTGATGGTTGTAAAATTACTCAGTTACGTGGCAGGAAAAGTAAACTGGTTCCATGATTATTTATTCCTTTACGTTGCTATTTCAAACAAGAAACTCTGAATTCCCTGTCATGTCGGTTTTTAAATCGCTAGAATAAGCCAATTAAATTCCATAACTTTCCAATCATGAAAACAACTCTCACTGTCAGTGCTGTTCAACAGCCTTGTAATCAAGACAGGCAGACAAATTTTGATTTTTCTGTCGCAAAAATTCATGAGGCTGCCGCCAACAATGCCGATCTGGTGGTATTGCCTGAATTGCATCTCGATCCTTATTTTTGCCAGAATGAGGATTACCGTCACTTTGATCTCGCCCAACCGATTCCAGGCCCTACCACCGAGATACTATCGGGATTGGCAAAAAAACTGGGGGTTGTGATTGTTTCGACGCTGTTCGAAAAACGGTCAGCAGGGCTTTACCATAACACGGCGGTGGTCTTTGATAAGGATGGCAGCCTAGCCGGAAAATATCGCAAGATGCACATCCCGGACGACCCAGGATTTTACGAGAAATACTATTTCACTCCGGGCGACATCGGTTTTAAGCCGATTGAGACTTCCATCGGCAAACTTGGCGTATTGATCTGCTGGGACCAGTGGTTTCCTGAAGGGGCGCGGCTTATGGCCTTAGCGGGCGCTGAAATGCTGATTTATCCTACCGCCATAGGCTGGAATCCAGAGGATACCGATGACGAACACCAACGTCAGTTAAATGCCTGGATCACTATCCAGCGTTCTCATGCGATTGCCAACGGTGTTCCGGTCATTGCCTGTAACCGCATCGGCTTTGAGAAAGCGCCGGATTCAGATGCAGGCATTTACTTCTGGGGAAATAGTTTTATTGCAGGGCCTCAAGGAGAGATACTAACCAGTGCCAATGATTCTGAATCCGCACTTTTGACATGCACCATAGATAAAGCCCGATCCGAGCGTGTTAGGCAAATTTGGCCTTATCTTCGTGACCGAAGGATTGATGAGTATGGCAATTTAATCAGGCGTTATATTGACTAAGCCAGGCTGATGTATACCTTAATATAGGGCGTGAATTAGGCTGGTACATATTAGTAACTGGCAAGTAATCTGGCAAATTTAAAACCCTGCCAGTTATTACTATAAATAACGCTATTATTTGTAGCTAAAGCTACACTTTGAATTCAGAGCGGTCATGGCCTTTATCGAGTAAGGCTTGCAGCCATTTAGGCGTCATTCCACGCCCTGTCCAGGTTTTTTCAGTATCTTTGGGGTGGCGGTATTTGATGGGGACTTTAGAAACAGTACGTGTGGGTTTCTTTCCCTCTTCATGAATTTCTACATTCACTTCGATAGACGCCGCCAATTCTTTAATTTTGGCAATGACCTCTTTTCGTTTATTGGCTTGCTTGCTTTTTAACGCGTTTTCCGCCCGTTCGATAACGGCCCGTAACTCAATTTCAGAAAGATTTTGATAATCAGTCATTATTACTATTCCCAGTTAAATAAAGTCATTTTACCATTTTGGCTTATATTGTAATAATTATTTATTACTGACAAGGATTACCTTATTTTTTGTTCAAAAACTTAAGCTCATTTCAATTTCAGGTTAAAGCTTTTCTCATTTAGCTTATTTCTTGATTCATCCACCAGCCTGACTACCCAATCATTATTTGTTGTGTAGGTAATTAGTTGCTTGCTTGCAGTGCGCCAAGGGTTAGCGGATATATTAACTTTTTTTCTCGAAACGAGATTGCCATTTAACCACCATTCGTGGTAAACAGTTTTACCTTCCATACCTTTTAATTCAACAAAATAATAAATCCATAAGGTTTCTTTTTTGCCGATTTTTAAAGGTAGCTTTAGGCTATCAACCGGTTCGTTTTTTTCGATTTCACTGGTCAATTGTGACCTGGCGACTACTTTATTAATATCCAACTCTGGTTTTTCTGGAATATTGACAACCTTATCAGGCTGGGATTTAATTTCAGCAGGTTGTTCGGGCAATGCCAATTGTGTGCTGGTATCACTCTTTTGGTCGTCGCTATCAGTAAAATAAAATAACGTCATGAGTATCAAAAGGACACTGCCTAGCGCTAAACCTATCCGCTTAAAATTCCATTCCGTTATAACGCCTGGAGCCGAAACAGGCTTCCCTGTAATGTTTCCAGGTGTCGGGTATTTAACTTTGATGACAATATTTTTCTTTTCTGACATAAATGAATTAACCCTATTCAGGTGACCCAATACGATTACGCTTTAATGCCAACTATAGCATAGATTTTGTCGAATAAAGTGTTATACCTTGTTAATATACAAGTATGATTATGACCATAGAAACGCTGATTAAAATTAACCCTTACCAGAGTTGTAGATAAGCGGAAGTTTGCTATGCTCATAGCAAAGCATATCTCCTGAAGGTTATATTGGCCTGATAACGTGGGCTTTTGAGTGTTAAGAATATAACAGGACGTTTTTTGTTTTTTGACGTTCTCCTTGAACGTAACCTTTGCAGAATAATGTGGATATCCCTCTAAATGAATACACTACTTAAATTTTTTCAAGACTCTTCCTCCCTATATGGTGGTAACGCTACTTTTGTTGAAAACCTTTATGAACGGTTTCTGGAAGACCCAGATTCGGTTGAGCCAGGCTGGCGGCAACAATTCCGTGAAATCCATAACGGCGTCGCTTATGAAATTCCCCATAGCCCTATTGTAGAGCGTTTTGGACAACTGGCATCAAAACCCCAAAGCAGAATTGCACAGATCCAAGGCTTTACTGAAGAAAGCGTACAAAAACAATCAGCCGTAGCCAGGTTGATTAACCATTACCGCGTTCGTGGACATCAGATTGCCAACAACAACCCACTTGGTGGCGATATTGATACTCCAGATCTCACCGACATGGATCCTGCATATTACGGCCTGTCCGAGCTGGATATGGACACTTTGTTTGACACGGGCGCACTCTATGGGGTCGATCGCCTGCCTTTACGGGATATTATCAACCGCCTCAAAGATATCTACTGCGGCAGTATCGGCTCTGAGTATATGCACATCGTTGATACCCAAATTAGACGTTGGGTGATCACGCGAATCGAAAGCTACACGGCGGATTTAAAAATTGAATCCGAAAAAAAACTGTGGCTATTGCAACTGCTAACCGCTGCGGAAGGCATCGAGCATTATCTACAGAATAAATTTGTGGGCCAGAAACGTTTCTCTCTTGAGGGGGGGGAATCATTGATCCCGATTTTAGACGAATTAATCCAGAATTCCGGCGCCAAGGGGGTAAAGGAAATAGTCATTGGCATGGCGCATCGCGGCCGCCTTAATGTCTTGACCAATATATTAGGTAAAAGCCCTTCCAGCTTGTTCAACGAATTTTCAGGGACATCATCACCCTCGCCCGGTGTCAATTCAGGAGACGTGAAATACCACATGGGATTCTCCTCTGATGTAGAAACACCCGGAGGGGCTGTGCATTTAACTTTGGCATTTAATCCATCCCATTTAGAAATCATCAATCCGGTTGTTGAGGGTTCGGTAAAAGCCCGCCAGGATCGCGCCGGAAAAGACGGCAAAAACATTGTGATCCCCGTGCTTATTCACGGAGATGCCGCATTTTCTGGGCAAGGCATCGTCATGGAAACATTAAATATGTCCCAAACCCGCGCTTTTAATACGGGCGGCACTGTCCATATTGTTATTAACAATCAAATCGGATTTACCACCAGCAACCCCCTTGATGCGCGGTCAACCCTGTATAGCACAGACGTTGCAAGTATGATTCAGGCGCCAGTTTTTCACGTCAATGGGGACGATCCTGAAGCGGTCGTTTTTGTCACTAAGCTGGCGCTTGATTTTAGGATGACTTTTAACAAAGATGTCGTGATAGACCTGATTTGTTACCGCCGTTTAGGCCACAATGAGGCAGACGAACCGGCCACCACCCAGCCGCTAATGTACAAAAAAATCCGCATTCACAAAAACGTCCGCAGAATTTATGCCGAAAAACTCATCAAGGAAAACACCATCACCCAAGAGCAGTCAACTGCTATGGAATCAGCTTACCAGAAACAGCTCGATGCCGGAGTTATCGTGTCAAGACCTGTCTTGGACAGCAACATTTATTCATACAGCGCACAATGGAACCAATTTCTGAACCAGAATTGGGATATTTCCGTCCGCACATCGGTTTCCATTGACCACTTGCGTTATTGTAACGACAGGATGCTGCGTTTACCGACGGGCTTTGAGCTGCATCCCCGGGTTGCTAAGGTCATGGATAACCGCCGCAAGATGGCAGCCGGGGGAATGCCTTTGGACTGGGGTTTTGCTGAAAATATGGCTTATGCCACTTTGTTGATGGAAAAATTTCATGTCCGACTGACCGGACAGGATGTCGGACGGGGCACCTTTTTTCACCGCCATGCTGTACTGCATAACCAAATCAATAATAAGACCTACACTCCCCTTAAACATCTTGACAAAGATCAGGGACGCACACAAATATACGACTCCTTACTTTCTGAAGCCGGCGTATTAGGTTTCGAATATGGTTATAGCACTACCATGCCTAACACCCTGGTTATCTGGGAAGCCCAATTTGGTGATTTTGCCAATGGCGCCCAGGTCGCTATTGACCAGTTCATCAGTTCTGGTGAAACCAAGTGGGGACGCTTATGCGGCCTCGTGCTGCTGTTGCCGCACGGCTTTGAAGGTCAAGGGCCTGAGCATTCTTCAGCCCGGTTGGAGCGTTATTTACAGCTCTGCGCCGAACATAACATTCAGGTGTGCTCTCCAACAACGCCCGCGCAAATTTTTCATCTATTACGGCGTCAACTCATACGCATATACAGAAAACCGCTTATTGTCATGAGCCCAAAAAGTTTATTAAGGCATAAACTGGCTGTCTCAACGCTTGAGGATCTGACGCACGGGGAATTTCTCACAGTTATCGGAGAACAGGATAATATTGACCCTAAATTAGTCACACAGTTGGTATTTTGTGCCGGTAAGGTTTACTATGATCTAATCGAAACACGTCGGCAAGATAATCTAAAAAATACAGCTATCGCCCGTATCGAACAGCTATATCCCTTTCCGGTAGAACTTTTTAAGGCAGAAGTTGCAAAATATACCAATCTGAAAGATTTCGTCTGGTGTCAAGAAGAACCACAAAATCAAGGCGCTTGGTATCAGTCTAAACACCATTTCTCAGACAATTTGGAATCCCATATCAATGTGACCTATGCAGGACGTGAAGCATCAGCATCTCCCGCTGTCGGAAATTTTCATGTCCACATAGAACAACAAAAAGCTGTCGTACAATCTGCCTTATACGGTAACCCTTCAGGAAAATAACATGAGCATTGAAGTCATAGTCCCCAACTTACCGGAATCTGTTTCTGACGCAACCGTGGTTGTGTGGCATAAACAACCTGGAGATAGTATCCAGAAAAATGAAAACCTTGTTGACTTGGAAACGGATAAAGTTGTGCTGGAGGTACCTGCACCTGAATCTGGCCTGCTTTCAGCCATTCTCAAAGAAAATGGCGCTATTGTCACTGCCGGGGAACTCTTAGCGACAATAGAACAACAGGCAAGCCAAGAAGCCAATAAAACTGAGAAAACATTACCCACCAACAAAAAAGACATGGCAATCCCATTAAGCCCTTCCGTACGTCGGCTCATTCATGAAAAAATACTCGATCCCTCTATAATCAAGGGTACTGGCAAAGATGGCCGCCTCACTAAAATGGATGTTTTAGATCATCTTGATAAAAAGCAAACTGCAGAAAAAAAAGAATCAGACGTAACCACGACATCTGAAGTTAAACAGAAACCTATGGCCGTTATTGAACCAGACAGGACAATTTCTACGGGTCATCGACCTGAACAACGCGTCCCCATGACCCGGTTAAGGGCTAAAATTGCCGAACGTCTGCTACAGGCACAACAAAACGCGGCGATGTTGACGACATTCAATGAAGTCGATATGCAGAACATCATTGAACTTCGTAACCAATACAAAGCCAGGTTTGAAAAAAAACATAATACTAAACTGGGTTTTATGTCTTTTTTTGTCAAAGCATCAATAGAGGCTTTAAAACGCTTTCCCGCCATCAATGCCTCGATTGATAACACTGACATCATCTATCATGGTTATTACGATATTGGCATAGCCATCAGCACACCTCGCGGCCTGATCGTACCTGTACTACGTGATGCCGATCAACTCGATTTTGCTGGCATCGAAAAAGGCATTGTTGATTTTGGAGAAAAGGGCCACTCAGGCGCTTTGAGCTATGATGATTTGAAAGGAGGGACTTTTACAATCACTAACGGTGGAATTTTTGGCTCCATGTTGTCCACTCCGATACTCAATCCGCCCCAGTGTGCAATTTTAGGTATGCATGCCATTAAAGACCGTCCTGTTGTAGAAAACGGACAAATCGTTGTCAGGCCAATCATGTACTTAGCGTTATCATATGATCACCGGCTTGTTGATGGCCGCGATGCCGTACAATTTTTAGTTACTATAAAAGAATGCCTTGAAGCACCCACCTATTTGCTTCTAAATATCTAAGCACATGTTAAAAATTAAAGAGAAATACGATGCCATCATTATAGGCTCTGGCCCTTCTGGCTGTGCCTGTGCGATCAGGTGCGCCCAGCTAGGTTTAAAAACTTTGTGCGTTGATAATTTACAACACAGTCAAAGCAAAAAGTTAATGCCCGGTATTTTCACCAATGCCGGATGTTTAGAGGTGGTAGCATTATTACAATCTGCAATACTTTATGATGCTTTAATACACGACATTAATTTACACGGCATTTATGTTGAAAATATATCGCTTAATTTACATCAGATGATACAACGTAAGAACAATATCCTTGTTCAAATAAACCAAAATATTGCAAAACAATTTGTTAATTACAGAATAGATTTCATTAACGCTAAAGCAAAATTATTGGACTCAAAAATTGTAGAGATAGCTTCTGTAATTCACGCATCAAATAAAAAAATTATTGCTAAACATATCATTTTAGCCACTGAGTCCACCCCTATTTCTATACCCTGCGCTCCCATCGACAATGAATATATCCTTGATTCTTCGGCTGCTTTAAACATTAAGGAAATACCGAAACGTTTAGCCATACTTGGCACGGGTGTGATTGGACTCGAATTGGCTGGAATTTGGAACAGGCTAGGTGTCGAAACTGTTTTATTTGACGCGCAAGAAACATTTCTTGGCTTATCAGACCATCAAATATCACGAGAGGCTTATAAAATTTTCACAGAACAGGGTATGGAATTACGCTTAGGGACACGCGTTATATCAGCAAAAGTTATCCATAAAAAAGTCCTTGTCGAATATCAGGATTCCGATGGAACGCATGCTATTCGAGTCGATAAGCTTATCGTTGCCTCTGGTCGAAAACCAAATTCAGAAAATCTGGCCGCACCAGAAGCAGACTTATTGCTAGATGAAAACAGCTATGTTCACGTTAATGATAATTGCCGCACAAATTTACCTGATGTCTATGCAATAGGTGATTTGACTATGCTTGGCCCAATGCTTGCCCACAAAGGCATGGCTGAAGGCAGTTTTGTTGCTGAACAAATCGCGGGCATCCAAAGCTCACCAATTAACTACAATACTATTCCAAATGTTATCCATACTGAACCTGAGATTGCATGGGTTGGTCAAACAGAACAAGCTTTAAAAGCGTTAGGCAATGCTATTAAAATTGGAATATTTCCGCTAAACATAAATCCTAAAGCCAAATCTGCGAATAAAACAAATGGCTTGGTCAAGGTTATTGCTTGCGCTAAAAACGATACCATACTCGGTGTCCATATAATAGGTGCCCATGCTTCCGAATTGATTACAGAAGCCGTTCTCGCCATGGAATTTTCAGCTAGCAGTGAAGATCTTGCGAGGACAATCCATTCACACCCAAGCTTTACCGAAACTATTCGTGATGCTTCTCTAGCTATTAAAAATCAGGGACTGTATATACGCAGCTAAAGGCTGTTTTCTGAGGTTTTCTTCAAGTCCTGCTTCCTCGCAACTTTACTCTATTCCATTATAATGGTAGTTATTCGTTATCAACTGAGATATCTATTCAATACATTGTCAAAATTGAAATTATTGTATTGTAGCCACTATGGATTCATCATAACCCATTTAGATTTAGATATTCTACTCACTTGGTTAAATCGTTGGACTGGGGATTTGTGAATAAAAGTTATAAACTTTCATTAAATAAAAAACCCCCATCATCTTGAGATGATGGGGGTTTCAACCCCGATAAATAACAGGATTAACCTGTCACTTACTATTTATTAGATAAATGATGGGATTAATGGAGCATCGATAGTAACCATTTGACGGTTGCCAGCTTCATCAGTGAAGAACAGTAAGCCAGCGAAGCGGCTATCTGGGTCATAGATCAAGTCAGCTAAACGGTATACTTCCCATGCTGCGTCAGAAGCAGTCACTTCGATAGTTCTTGTTTGGCCTGGAGCAAGCGGGCTGTTATCGCTAACAGTCAAACCTTCTTCAGCCAACAAGTCATCTGGGTAACCTGTGTCATCTTCATGTACGGCTGGATCCAAGAAACGGACACTAGCTGTCATGAACTCACCCAAACGTACCGATGAATCACCGTTGTTGGTGACAGTCAGTGTCATTTGCATAGCACGACCAGGTACACGATATGTAGCGCTATCTACTTTAACAGCAACGGTTCTTGCTGGCATTTCAATAGGTTTCATACCACGTAACAAACCAGCTTGCAGCGGGGTTGTGATAGGATACTCCGCATTTGTGCTTGACATAGTGGCAGCAACAATCAACAAAGTAGCCACGCCAAATCCCATACCAACTTTTTTGTCAGTAGCTGAGATCAGTGAGTCTGCTTTGCCTGCTTCACATGCGATCAAACGTGGTACAAAAACTGGACTTTTCGCCCAATATGCAATGTAAGCAATACCAAATATGTACCAGAAAGCATGCCAGAAGTAGATATTGCCTATATTCCAAGTTTCAAGATCGATGGTTTGACCTGTCAAAGTGGTGATTGGGTTTGTGAATTGACTCATAGAACCAGTAACGGTCACCCATTTTCCTGGCCCAATGATTGGGCCACCGTCTTGTACGTTCATCATAGAATGAACGTGCCAGTCACCAGGACGACGAGCTTTCAACAACACTTTAAACTCGTATGTTTCGCCCAGTTCCAGAGTCACAGAACGTGGTGTCAATTGACCACCGATCCAAGATCCAGCACGGATAAATACTGGGCCTGGAATACCAATGTTCAAGAATGACACTTCTGGTTTGGCAACAGTTTCTGGCCAGCCAGCGAAAACGTGGAATTTACCGGTTACAGTCATTGTGTCATTGACAGGCACAATATCTTTAGACCAGTTAAGGTCATACCAGTGAATAGTACGCATACGCATGAACGCAGCCTGTGACTTCTCACCATGTGCAGACGCAGTTGGTGTATAAAACATCGCTGCCGTAACAGTAATCAGCAATGCGACAAAGGATAATTTCACTATCCTGTCTTTTATTAATTTCATATATCCTCCTCTATAATAGAGAATCTTCAGTTTCTTGAGTACCTAGCCACAACAAACGCAATTGGTTTGTCGTAACAAGCTTTTTTATTATTTTTCGGATAACAATTCTTCTTAAGAACCTTTTGAGAAAGTGGTCTGTCCAAACCATTTACCGAAGAAATGCCACACGAAATAAACGATGATACACACGAAACCAGAGAAGAACGCGGATACTGGAGCAACGTCTTTACCGAAAGTTCTCAATGTGCCTTTTTCAACCATACGGATGTATTCAGGCATACCAGTTCTTACATAGTGGTAACCTGACAAGTCAGCCAAGGTCATCATCATACCGTTGTATTCAACAGGTAAGTGCAATGGAGCTATAACTGGCCAGTTGCCTGGATAGAACAACAATCCAAAACCCAAACCACCGACTACCGCTGTTAACTGCATACTGCCAGAAACCAACAGTACAACATCTAATATGATAGCGCCTGGTATCAATTGTGATGGGAATACGAAATTTATGGGGAAATATGTCCAGCCCCAGAAATTGAAGTACCTGTTTACCCACTCACCAAAGAGAAGACCCAACACAGAAAGAGTCGCACCGAATGCGATGCGATAACGCCACCACAGAACAGCTTGAACCGCCGCTGGGAAAGTAATACCCATGATAGGTAATACAGTTACCCACAGACGTCTGTCTTTCCAATCAGACCAGAAATCCCAGTCACCTGCAACCAACATGAAGTGAACGTGATAACCGCCTAAAATAACAAAAAACAATGTGAACATAATTAGCCAATCGAACGTACGCGAAACTTTTACGGCCTCTGCGCGTGAACGTACAGCTGATTGAGATGCGCTCATTAGCTTACCTCCTAAAGGATTTAAATTATTTTTATTTACTATCTATTCTCCGGCTGCTTCGCCCTAGCAAAGAACGAAGCAGCAGAGGAGATAGTAATTACAACCAACGACTTTTGCTTTTACGCTAAGTCTTTTTTCAGCAACTTGGCAAGTGCTGCAACTTCAATGTTCAATACACCCAATACACCCAAAGCTGACCATCCGAAGAATACGAAGCCGTAGTGTAAAGGAGCAACAAACAGTTCTTCCATAAACCAGAAAGTATGACCCCACTCATTCAAACCAACGTTTGGCAGAATCATGAACGGACCAACTGTAGCAACCATATACATAATAGAGTTGCCTTGTTGATAGGTTGGCAATCTGGTTTTTGCATACATGAAAGCAGCACCACCCGTAATAATGTAGATTGGGTAGCTCAAATAGAACTCGATAACATGACTTGGTGTAAAGTCTGTATCGCGAACGATTGTTTGATGCCATGTGCCGTCTTGCTCTGTGAAGTAGCTAGCGCCGAAATAGATCGCTGTACCGTAGCATACCAACCATGTCCAGTGAGTAAAGTGTCTTCTCAACTCTTCTCTTGGTGTGATTGACATAACTTTACGGTCACGAGATTTCCAGAGGTAACCCCACAAAATACTTGCAGTGCTTACTTCTAAAACGAACTCAATGTATAGAAAGTTCATCCAATATGTTTCAAATTCGGGTGCGAATGAGTCCATACCGGCTGACCAGCCATAGACACCTTCGTACCAACGAACCCATGCGTAAAATACGCAATACAACGCAACACCGAGAAACAGGTTTCTTTTGTTTAACAACGGTGCTTCCGCAGCATCAGCTTTTACTGATTCAGTTGTAGCTGCCATTTCTACCTCCTAAAAATTATCAAATCCCCAGCCCCTTAGGAACCGGGAGTCAATTGTTATACTCCATTCTCTCATCACCAATACCTGACACTTAGCAAGCTAAATGATGCACTCAATCCTTTTAGTGAGCTCTTAGTCTAC
Organism: Methyloglobulus sp.; assembly: GCF_046714055.1. Lineage (GTDB taxonomy): Bacteria > Pseudomonadota > Gammaproteobacteria > Methylococcales > Methylomonadaceae > Methyloglobulus. The sequence continues at coordinate 17,330 of NZ_JBKKBJ010000209.1, forward strand.
CAGTTCGACTGGACGTGTCAAGTCAAAATTATCCTCAATTACACTAATTTTTAGATTTAAATTTAACTCAGGCAACTGTCTTTGTCTAAACGCTTTGAAAAAGTTAGATTTCTGATACACTGCCGCGAACAACTAAGCATTCAACCCAACCTGGATCAACCCCTCCCTTATGAAGAAATATTCACTGTTATTTTTGATTATTAGCCTCGTAATTCTAGTTTTAATTACCCAGAAAGTAGTGCTGCCGCTGGTCTATTATGTTGCTAAATCTGACGCATTTCTTATCGACAGCAAAGATCAAGGCAGTCAGTTACCTCTCTCAAATTCCATGACCGATCTTGCTTTCATGCATTGTAACAACTATATAAAGTCCGAACTCGGGACTGATGTCTCCGTAACTTTCCCAGAAAAACCACTCAACTCATGGAGCCTTGGAAACTATGAATATGTAGTGAATGCTGAACTCAATCTTACCAGCCCTTCAAATACCACTACCAAAAAATACGCGTGTCGAATCGCCTATGATAACGGTGATAACCTGGAAGGGGCGCTCGATTTTGCAAACTGGTCAATAGAAGGCATAGACGGGATCGATGAAATTTAAGCTTGCTAGATCCTATTGGCATTTGGTGGTTCAAAGCAATTAAATCAACTAGTTTTTTTACCAATTGGCGGGCTTGCCAGATGCCAATAACATCGCCCGATACCATTATCGTGAGCACAATCCTGATGTTAATCTGGTGGCGTTAACTTACGGTATTTTTTTCGGCTATCAAGATTCGTCGGCGGATTTGTCCTGAAATTTTTTGTAATTAATGGAAATCTTCAATCCAGCAAAGCGGCCAGCCATACGGACGAGTTCCTGAGTTTTATTGTCGAAGCTCAGTTTAACTTCACTTAAAGCGCGGTCTTCATAGCCTTTGTCGATAGCTTTGGTGTCCAATAAAAACCGGTAAATATAAATCACTTGCTCTTTTTCTTTTTTTACTTCAAAAGGTTGGCCAAGCCTGGCGACAATAGTCGGTTTTTTGGGCAGGTCGGCGGAAATTTTTTCAATCGCATCGGTATTGCCGCGTAGCTGCATTTTATCCTTATTGATTTCTGCGCCACCCAATGAGCGTAGCGATGCCTCCAAAAACTTGGGTGGCGCTATATCTAAAAACAGGGATGAGAATGACCAGGAAACTAATTTATCTTTCTTGTTAAAATCTAGATCGGAATGAAACTTGACTTCTGGCGAGACCACTTTTTTGTAGCCGTCAACCTTGCGGAACCAATAGCGCCAGTGTTTCCCCTCTGGAGCTGGTTTTTCTTCAGTAGGCCTAAGTCTGGCTAACGAAACAAAATCTTCGCTTAACATAATCGGCTCCTTGAATTGCAAGGTAAAGTCATCAGCCGCTACAACAGAAAAATACTTATCAAATTCCCCCATTTGCAAATAGGTTTGATAGGCACGCCACCAGTAGGCGCAACCGGTTAATGTGCCTACCAATACAATCAGGCAAATCATTCGAATAGTTTTTGTTTTCATGGGCTTACTTGATGAGTGATAAATAGTTGACAGGACACCCTATAATTGCTCGTTATCCGGTATTAATGGCTTATTTGTGTATCGACGGGGAAGTTTTTGTCCCCACGCAAAAATTGCTCAACATCGATCCTGTCGAATCGGTAGTATTTATTACAAAACTCGCAGTTTACTTCAATTTGTCCGCGTTCATGCAGCGCACTTTCCAGTTCTTGCCGACCTAACATCCGCAACGCATTCTCAATCTTTGGGCGTGAGCAGGAACAGTCGAATTCAACGGGTTCACCATCAAACAAGCGGACTTTTTCCTCATTAAAAAGGCGGTACAATAATCCTTCGCAGTCCAATTCCAGCAGTTCTTGCTCAGTAACCGTACTTGCCAACATCTCAATGCGTTCCCAATCGGCCTTATCGTTAAGTTGGGAGGGCAGCACTTGTAGCAGTAAGCCCGAAGCTAGGGTTTCGTTGGCAAACAACCACAAACGAGTGTTGAGTTGTTCGGATTGGATAAAGTAAGCTTCCAGCACCGCTGCCAAATTGTTGCCCTGTAGGGGGACGATACCTTGATAAGGTTGGGCGTTTTCTGACGACACTGTCAATACCAAGCGCCCTTCCCCGAACATTTCCTGTAAGGAACCGGCGCTGACAGTATCGCTGTTTCTGACCAAGCCCCTGATTTTCCGGTCATGCGTGACCTGTGCCACCAGTGTCCTGAGTGGGCCGTCTCCCTGCGCTTGTAGGATCATGGAACCATTAAATTTAATGGTCGCAGATAACAAGACGACGGCGGATAAAGCCTGGCCTAGTTGGAACTGCACGTTATTTGGACAGTGCTGATGCTGTTTTGTGGTTTGCCAACTGCTTGATAACCTAACCCATAGTCCGCGAACGCCCAGATCTTCAAATAGAAAGCGGCGCAATATATCTTGCTGTGACATGCTAATTCCGGTGACAGTTTTGCGCTTTATTATAATCCAGAATTATAGTAGGCTTCCTCAGAGCATTGTCCGAGCACCTCATTAAGTATGATTTTCTCAAACAAAAAACTGATCCTTCCTGACCCTAACGATGCCTTGCCAGGGCGCGATACGGCTATGTCAATCACCAATAAACACTTTGTCACGGGTCACCCCATAGCGCCCCCATTTCCAGATGATATGGAACTAGCCCTATTTGGATTAGGCTGTTTTTGGGGCGCGGAACGAAAATTCTGGCAATATCCCAACTTGTTCAGCACGGCTGTTGGCTATAGTGGTGGCTTCACGCCCAATCCGACTTATGAGGAAGTTTGTACCGGGTTAACCGGGCATAATGAAGCGGTCAGGGTGATTTACGATCCGTCCTTAATTACTTACGGCGAATTATTGACATTATTTTGGCAATCCCACAATCCAACCCAGGGGATGAGACAAGGCAATGATACAGGCACTCAGTACCGTTCCGGTATCTATACCTACAGCCAAGAGCAATGGGATGAGGCCGTAAAGTCCAGGGGTCATTACCAACAACGCCTGACAGGATCAGGCTTTGACCTGATAACCAGCGAAATAATACCTGCTAAGGAATTTTATTATGCTGAGGATTACCATCAGCAATACCTTGCCAAAAATCCTCAGGGCTACTGCGGTCTTGGCGGGTTAGGAGTGACTTGTTATTGAGCTTGAGCCAAGAGATAACGGGGACAAAAAAAAGGCGGTTACAAAAACCGCCTTAACTAAATTAGGAAGGATATAACGCAACTTTCAGCTATCGTGGTTCGGTAAAGAACCCTAAAAGTTATCGCTATGATAGCAACGACACAAACAATTGGGAATGCGGCAAATTGTCGCACCCTTGGAGCTATTTGTTAACCTTATAAAACTTATGTAATATATTGATTAATATGATTACTTTTAATTAATTGGCGAATTAAACGGACAAAAAATAAAAACAGATGGGATTTTTTCGATGTTTTGCTAGACCGTAGATTCCCATAAGAGGCAAAAACCAAAGGGTTTTGCTTGTTTAAAATAGACCGATTGAGGAGGCTCAACGTTGAAAGCAGTCGGCATCCATGTACAAATAGCGATTATCAATTTCCCGCTCAGCTATTACTGAATCTTAATAACATGCTTTCACACGTACTACCAAAATCTGAAATTTCTGCCCTACAAAACCTAAAGTGGCTGTTCATTCTGAGAAATATGATGATCCTGGGCGAAGGTTTTTTGGTTGTGATGTTTGTCTATGGGCTTAATATCCAAATACCTGAGCAACAGTTGTGGCTGGTTATTGTCGCTATAATCGCGTTTAATGCATACACCTCGATGCGCCTGCAAACCGACGATCCGGTGACCGAACTGGAGGTTTTTTCGCAGATTTGCATCGATGTCTTTTCTATTGCCGCGCTGCTTTATCTGACGGGGGGCGCGTCCAACCCGATCGCCTGGGTTTTTTTGTTGCCCTTGATTATCACGGCGATCATGCTACCCCAAGATTATGCCTGGTATATGGTGATTTTAACCACCTCCATGTATTCGATGCTGATTGCGTTTAACGTGCCATTGCCTTCCATAGAGCCGCACATGCCCGATCCGGGCTTGTTGCACCCCAGCCCCAATACGGCGAACTTTGAAATGTTGCAGAAGGCGCACGCGATCAGTGATAATCATTACTATAACTTGCACATGTTTGGCATGTGGTTTGGTTTTGTGTTTAGTGCAGGGCTGGTGGCATTTTTTGTGGCTGAATTGGCAAAAACGCTCAAAAATAGGGAACGCAGCCTTGCCGAAGCCCGTGAAAATGCACTCAGGGACGAGCGAGTTGTGGCACTAGGCACGCTCGCTGCCAGCGCAGCCCACGATATGGGAACCCCTCTGGGAACCATCGCGATTGTCGTTCATGAGTTGATACAGGATTATCCGGTTCGTCATTTCCCGGAATTCAATGAAAAAATGCAGATTCTGCAAAACCAGATTAACCGGTGCAAGGAAGCGTTGTCAATGATGTCCGCCTCTGCCGGAGAAATGCGTGCTGAATCCGGTAAAGTCATGCTGTTAACCGATTACATTGACAGCGTGCTTTATCAATGGCGTAGCCACAAACCGACAACAAAATTACAACTTATTATCGATCCTGATGTTACGGTTGCGGTTGATGCCAAAATAATCGCAGAACGCACATTGACCCATGCACTGATTAATATTTTAAATAACGCAGTTGAGGCTTCTGATCCTGAACGCGGAATTGAATTTCATGCGTGGTGGAATATGAATGAATTATCGCTCAAAATTAGGGACTTTGGCCCAGGTTTTCCGGCTGAAATAGTTAAATTTGTAGGCAAACAGCCAGTAACCAGCAAAAATAAAGGCTTAGGCGTGGGTTTATTCCTGGCGTATTCCACAATCCATCGCTTGGGCGGTAAAATCGATCTCAACAATCTGGAAACGGGTGGAGCCTGTGTCGAAATTAGCTTACCGTTATTGATGGACACGGAGAACGATGGTGGCCTCTGAGGAGTTGGACCAACCCGTTCTACTTCTGGTAGACGATGATAAGGTTTTCTGTAAAGTGCTGAAAGCCGCATTGGAAAGACGGGGTTTTGAAGTATTGGTTGCCTATAATCTCGAAAAAGGCCTGGCACTGGCGGAACAGTATTTGCCGGAATATGCGGTCATCGATTTACGGATAGGCCTTGATTCCGGCCTGGAACTCGTAAAAAAGCTGATTTCGCTGGATGCCAATACCGCTTGTGTGATGTTGACCGGCTTTGCCAGTATTGCCACCGCTGTTGAAGCCATTAAGCTAGGTGCAATCCATTACTTGACCAAGCCCACCAATGCCGATGAAATCGTAAAGGCACTCAGCAAAAATGAAGGCGATCCGGGGGTTTCCATTAACAAGAATCCCCCGTCAGCAAAGCGGTTGGAATGGGAGCACTTGCAAAAAGTATTATTGCATCATGACGGCAATATTTCGGCAGCGGCCAGGGCGCTGAACATGCACAGGCGAACATTGCAAAGAAAACTGGAAAAAAAGCCAGTTAGGGAATAGGGATACCGCTAGACCTGATATACCATCAAACCCTGATGTTTGGGGCGTTGCCGTTGAATGGATCACGTTAAAGGCCGAATCGACCTAAACAGATCATATTGATGCTCATTTTCTATAACTTTAACATAAATTTTAGCCTATACTGGCCGAAGCCAAGTTTCACCGAATCCGCACTTACACAGGGTGTTATTATGATTCTATGGGATAAAAATTATCTTACCCAGTCCACCATCCATTTCATTTTAATAGGTGTCCTGTTCCTGTTTTCTCCAATCTCGATGGCGACTGACCGTATAGGCTTGGTGAAAACATATCAGCCTGTCGCTACGGTTATTCGACAAGGGACTGAAATAAATCTGGAAATAGGCGCGGAAATCTTTGAAGGTGACACGATTGTTACTGACTCCGGTGGAGCCGTTGGCATTATCTTTAACGATGGTGCCGTACTGACCCTTGGCCCCGAGGGCAGATTAATTGTTGAAGACTTCTTGTTTAAGCCCTCCGAGCATAAAGTTTCCTTTTTATCACGGGTACTCAAAGGTTCGGTTGCCTTTGTGTCAGGTGCCATCGGCAGGATTTCCCCGGGGTCTGTGCAATTTAAAACCCCAACTGCAACGCTGGGTTTGCGCGGGACAAAAATCTTGATTGAAGTGGAATAACTGCGTTTTAATCCAACTCGATTTGTGGAGCCTATTATGATCATTAGGAAACTATTTTTAGTGTTAGCCGTCTGTTTTTTGGCGGCGTGTTCGGGTACGACCGTCGTTTTGGTACCCGATGCGGGCGGTAAGGTTGGACAAGTTGAGCTTACGACTGAAGGTGGATCGACGCTGTTGACCAAGGCCAATGAAAGCTCAGAGGCAACTAAAGCGGAACAAGCACCCACCCAAGCTGTACAGTTAAGCGATGACAAGATCCGCGACATGTTTGCCAAGACCTTGACCAATGAGCCGATACCTCCAGAACGTTTCCGTTTTTATTTTTCAATGGATAGCGCTGATCTACTCGCTGAAGCCAATGCAGAACTCGCCAAAGCCAAGGCAGCAATCGAAGCACGGAAATCCTGCGACATGAGCGTGATCGGGCACAGTGACCGCGTCGGCGATAATAGCGCCAACAAAGGTATTTCCATGCAGCGTGCCGAAACTGTCGCCAAGGCTTTAACCAACGACGGCGTTGCTAATCAGTGCATGGATATTCGCTATTATGGCGAAAACGATCCGGCTATCCCCACTGCCGACAATGTCGATGAACCTCGTAACCGGCGTGTGGAAGTGGAAATCCGGTAAGCGCCTTTTCAAGGATTACACGCTGCCAAGCTAATGTGCCTGGAGCCTAGCAGCTTGTGTTCTACGCGCCCAAAGAATGTAACCAAAGGAGCAACAGCCTCACACTGACTTGCGCCTGAATTCTGAACGTGTTTTAAAGCGCCACGAGCGGCCTGAGCGCTAGGAACCCAGAGCGCAGAAACGGAGTGTACATGGTGATTTCGGGCACCGCACGACGCGGCAATCGGGACGAGCAGTAGCTTTTAAAACACGCCCTTAGATACAAGCGTGACTTTTGGCCAACGTTACCACTAACGAATAAAACCGAATGCCTAGCCCAGTTTTTTGTATAATCGGGCAATTTTCCGGTTGTTATATCAAGCCATGCAGACCCCTTTTAATACCATAGGCATACTGGGTAAGCCGAGCGATCCCGGCATTGCCAACACGCTGTCTGTCCTATACGGTTATTTAAAGCTGCATTACACCGTCATTATAGCTACAGAAAGCGCTGGGTATATTGGTGATAAATCAGTCGCTTCCTGTCCAGCAGAGCAACTGGGCCAACGCTGCGACCTGGTGATCGCAGTGGGCGGTGACGGCACGTTCCTGTCTGCTGCCCGGGTGACTGCCGACCATGATGTGCCGGTGATCGGTATCAATCTGGGACGGCTAGGCTTTCTGGTGGACATCTCCCCCAGTGAACTCCCTGACAAATTGCATCGCATGTTGCAAGGACAATATGTCGAGGAAAAACGTAGCCTTTTGCATACCAAAGTTATTCGGGGTAAGCAGGTCATTCATGAAGAAACGGCGGTAAACGAGGTGGCTATCCATCGCTGGGTTACGCCTAGCATGATTGAAATCGTCACCAAAATCGACAATGTCTTTTTAAATTCGCAGCGTTCCGATGGCCTTATCGTGTCCACGCCGACCGGCTCGACAGCTTATTCCCTATCGGCTGGTGGCCCGATATTGCATCCTACGCTGAATGCCCTGGTACTGGTGCCGCTTAACCCGCATACCTTATCCAACCGCCCTATCGTGATTGATGATTCTGCCGAAATCGAAATCAGTTTTTGCCAAACCAAGCAGATCAATGCCTTAGTGACTTGCGATCACATCGAAATCCCGGACGTATTGATTAGCGATAAAATTTTGATTAAAAAATATCCTAAACCCGTCCGCATCCTGCACCCGGAAGGCCATGATTTTTTTCAGATACTCAGGACTAAACTGAACTGGAGCGGCGGCTATCCCACACATCAAGATGTTATTAAACCTTAACATTATTGACTTGGCTGTGGTCAAATCACTAGACCTAGACCTTACTAAAGGCATGTCAGTCCTGACTGGTGAAACCGGGGCCGGTAAATCTATTTTGCTGACTGCATTGGGTTTGGCCTTGGGCGACCGGGCAGATTCAGGCTATGTGCGTCCCGATTGCAAACGTGCCGAGATCAACCTGGAATTTGATTTGACGGACATACACCAGGCACAACAGTGGCTAAAAGACCATGACCTGGATGATGGTCAGCACTGCCTGATCAGGCGTGTTGTCTCGGACGATGGCCGATCAAAAGCCACTATCAATAACCGTCCGGTTACCCTGCAAATGTTGCAGGAACTCAGTGAGAAACTGGTGCAAATTCACGGTCAACACGCTCACTTGACCTTGCTGAATAGTGACGAGCAACGTCGTTTATTGGACACGTTTGCTAAAAACCAGCCATTACTGGATAAAATAAATGATTGCTACCGGCAATGGCATAAGGCCCATAAAGAACTGGAAAACCTGACTAAGGCCAGTGCCGACCAATTGCAACGGGAAGAATTCTTGCGTTATCAGATTGAAGAATTGCAACATCTTGATTTGCACAATTATAACTACACGGCGCTATCGGAAGAACACAGTAAATTGGCTAATCTGGAAAACATACTCGCCATCGGGCAACGGCAGGTTGACAGCTTGTATGAGAACGACCAGCTTTCCGTTAACCAGTTGCTCAGCCAGAGTGTCAGTGAAATTACCCAAATTGCCCGGTTTGCGCCTGAATTAAACGAGATCTCTGCCATGCTTTCAGAAGCGCAAATCCAAACGGAAGAAGCCGCCCTGCAATTGCGCCGGTTCATCAAAGCGCAGGAAGCCGATCCGCAACGCATGGCGAGCCTGGAAAACCAGATCGGCGTAATCCAAAAATTTAGCCGTAAACATCACGTAGCCCCGGAAGAATTGCCTGAGCTGGCGGAAAATCTTGAGCGTGAACTGGATGGGCTCACCCACAGCGGCGAGCGCATGGCAACCCTTACCCTGCAAACAGAGCAATTACTCAAGCAGTATCAAAAACATGCTTCTGAACTCACATTAATCCGCCATCAACAGGCAAAGAAACTCCAGCAACAGATTTCGGCCATGATTAAAGAACTGGGGATGCCGCAAGGGGAATTCCTGGTCGATTGTTCAACATTGGAGGACACTAACCCCAAACTTAACGGCAAAGACAAGATTGAATTTTTAGTCTGTGCCAATCCGGGCTTACCTGCCAAGCCCTTGGCTAAAGTCGCCTCCGGCGGCGAGTTGTCCCGGATCAGCCTGGCGATTCAGGTCACCACCTCCAACGATAACACCACACCGACCATGATTTTTGATGAAGTTGATTCTGGAATCGGCGGCGGCATCGCCGAAATTGTCGGGCAAAAACTGCGTAACCTCGGACTAGGCCGACAAGTGATTTGCGTGACGCATTTGCCGCAAGTCGCGGCGCAAGCCCATTCCCATCTTTATGTGGAAAAAAATAATAAAACCGATGTCACTTCGTCTTCTGTGCGCTTGCTTAATAACGAAGAACGCGTTGAAGAAATAGCTCGAATGCTAGGCGGCATTATCATTACCGAAAACACCCGCACCCATGCCAGAGAAATGTTGACTACAGGAAACAAACGCCAATGATCCGCTTTCCAGCCGAATGGGAAAAACAATCTGCGGTATTGATCGCATGGCCGCATAGGACAGGGGACTTCACTGGCCGCCTTGAATCGGTCGAAGAAACCTACGCTTTCATCGCCAAAACGATTACCCAATATCAATCTGTGATTATCGTTTGCCACGATGACAGCCATCAACAACACATCAAATCCTTGCTGATTAGCGACCACAACATTGATTACATACAAGCCACCGTTAACGATATATGGGTAAGGGACACCGTATTTCTCACTGTGGAAATCGACGACCAGCCGCAACTGCTTAACTTTCGCTTCAACGGCTGGGGCAACAAATATCCGCATCATGAAGATAATGCGCTTAACCATAAATTGTTGCCGCATAGCCCATTCCAGGATGCCAGCCACAAAGATATCGACTTTATCCTGGAAGGCGGCAGCGTCGAAAGCGACGGTATGGATACCCTTTTGACGACCAAGCAATGCCTGCTAAATCCCAACAGGAACAAAGGCCTTACCCAATATGATATTGAGCAGCAATTATTAGTGCATTTAGGCGCTAAACGCGTACTGTGGCTAGACCAGGACAACTTGGCCGGTGACGATACCGATGCGCATATAGACACGCTGGCGCGTTTCTGCTCGGCAACTACCATTGCCTACACCAGTTGCGAGGACGCTCATGACCGGCACTACCACAGCCTAAAACGCATGGAAGCCCAACTACAGGCGTTTCGTACACCATCTAAAGAGCGCTACCAGTTGGTTGACCTGCCGTTGCCAAAACCGATATATGACGAAGAAGGGCAACGTTTACCGGCCAATTACGCTAATTTTCTTATTATCAACCATGCGGTACTTGTTCCTGTTTATGATGACCCAATGGATAATGTCGCCATAGAACGTCTAGCGGGCTGTTTTGCTAACCATAAAATTATCTCTACACCGTGCCGGCCATTAGTCCATCAATATGGCAGCCTGCATTGCATGACCATGCAATTTCCTGAAAAAGTATTTCTCAAGCACTGTTCCTGATTCTGACTTTTGAGTTTTTTCAGTAAATTCTTGCAGTGGATTTGAACAAAAGTTTGCTTTTGTTCTCCCACAGCGAATTTACAAATTTTTATTTTTCCGTCTAGACTTAAGATACAATCAATATAGTTAATTATGCGTGTAGCAGCTATCGCACGACCTTATGCCAACTCCCAATAAAATCACAGAAAAACGCCGCCATAAACGTCACGAAACAAACGTTGAAGCGGTGCTAGCCATTGGGGAAACCGCCTCGATCCAATGTGCAATCCTTGACTTTTGTGAACAAGGACTGTTTTTGAAACTAAAACAACCCTCTGCAATAGGCTTGCAGAAGGGCAAAAACGCCAAGATTTATTTTTCTGCACATACCGGCTTGGGGAAAGAATATTTCCAAATCGACGCTCAAGTCGCACGAGTGGCGGATGATGGCATCGGTGTGGCTTTCGATAATATTTCTGACCCCATGTTCAACGCATTGACAAAACCGACCAATGTGGGTTCCATTGCAGCCTATTCCAAAGATCCCAGATTTTTTCTGACTTCATCCAATCAGGAAAAATTCAAAAACGCATTCAAGGACATGCTGAACAAAAACCTGCCTGTGTTCATGCGCGAATTTTTCGAAGATGCCGAAGATGTATTTGAAAAAAATCCGGAATATGCCGAAAATTTCAAAGACGTAGCCGCGCAATCTAATTTAATCTCGGTCTTGAGGTTGAATAAAGACTCGCTCATTGCCGATTTTTGCCGCGCAGTGACCGCTGAGGTTGATTTTACTGGCAATAAGGACGAACAAACAAACGGATCTGACAATCCCAATTCCACCCTTACTCTGGTTGAAAAAGAAGCTTTCGAAGATTGGCTAAATTTTTCCACTTTAGTCAGAAAAATCAACACCCAATACAAAAGCCAGCTATACCAACTGGAACTCAAACTCAGTTATGTAACGTGTTTCCCTCGCTATCTAATTAAAAACCCTATCGACCCAGAAAGGTTGTGCGAATGTTTTCGTAAGGAAGTCGCGGGCATTGAAGACAGCATCGCCACGAAAAAATCGCTCTATAAGGCTTTTCAGGCTACCTTAACCGATCATTTATCGCCCTTGTATAAAGCCTTTGATGCCATTTTGGCCGAGCATGGTGCGCCCAGCGATATTGCCAAGGATATCGTCTGGAAGAAAAATTACCCAACGACCGCTAAACAAGATGATTTTTCCGATACTTTTACACTGGGACACCAGTTGCCGACGTTCGACAACGATGCCTATCACTATTCTGACTCACCTTACATTCCTGGTGCATCGGCTCCACTAGATCCTTTAGCTAGGCCCCCACGCGTTAGCCATAGCCAGCCCGTTACCCAAACTGCAAGCAAACTGTTCAACCTTATCAACCAGGGTTTGGCTGCAAATCAAACCGACGCAGCTGTCCTCGGCCAACCAACGGGCAACGAAATATCCGGGCAAATTGTCGGCCCTGAGTATTCGGCCGATGAACTTTTAGCTGCCCTGACAAAGCTACAAGCGACTAAAGCCACTCAACAACCGCCTCAAAACACATCCGCCCTGCTCCAAAGCCAGCTCGAAGAATCAATGGCTTCATCTGAGTATTTTGGCGCTAAATCATTTTCCCCAGCGGACAAAACCAAGTTGGATGTCTGTGACCAGCTTTTTCAAGCGCTTTTGGATGAAGTCGCACTTACACCCGGCATTAAATCCTATCTGGAAAGCATCAAATTGCCTTTAATGGCCCTGACCATTCAGGATCCTAATTTTCTCGATTCGAACTCCCATCCAGCCCGTAACCTTTTGAACCAGTTGTTTTCCTTAGAAAGTGCGGTCACTCAAAACAAGGTCGTAAAAAATACCCAGATCAGGCAAGTCCTGGATCAGTTAGTATCCAAAATTGCCCAAGGGTCAATTACCAATCCCGATATCTTCGCAAAGGCCAATGAAGAGCTGAAGGAAATTTCCACACAAATCACCCGATCCAAGGAAGCGAATATCCGCCGGGTTATCGAAATCTACGAAGGCAAACAAAAGCTCGAGAAGGCCAGGCATAACATCCAGCAGGAAATAGATAACCGGATAGCCGGCAAAACGATACCCAGCGTTATCCAGGCCCTGCTGGACTCCGGTTGGCAACACCTCCTGGTGATCTCAGAATTAAATGACGAGGCTACCAAACGGCAACGGAATCTTGAGGCGCTTGACGAATTGCAGGCCTGGTACTCCGATCTGGACAAACTACCTGAGGAACAATTCAGCATCATTGAGATGGCGCTGGAAGCTATCAACGGCCAATTAGGTTCCGTCTGCACTAATGTCTTTGTCCATGGCAAAATCATGGATGAGTTAAAGGCCACCTTATTGGGCACGGGTAACCCACGGATCCGAAAACCCATAACTAAGGCTTTTATTGAACCCAAGGCAAAGGAAACGCCAAATCAATCCATATCAGATAGGTGGCATCTTGAAGTTGACCAATTTGAACCTGGGAATTGGTTTACTTTTTCTCTGGAAAAAGAGTCTTTTGAGCCTCTAAAACTGATATGGATTGGTGAGATTCCTGAGGTCTATGTCTTTATCAATCAAGACGGCTATAAAAGGCAGGAACTCACCCGTAATAAACTTGCAGAATTCCTTCAAAGTGGGATCGTAACCCAAATTGAAAATCTCGATGAACCTTTGATGGATCGGGCTACGACCACCATGTTGCAACAAATGCAGGAAAAGTTGGTTCATAGTGTTTCCCACGATCCGATTACAAATTTGCCCAACCGGAAGCGGTTCATCAACCTGCTCAAAGAGCAAATAGCCGATCTAAACGGCACGCACGTCCTCGGCTACCTGGAAATAGAAGATTTTCGGGTTATCACAAATGTTTGCGGCTCGACTGGCGGCGATCAACTGCTGTTACAGGTGGCACAATCAGTCAGCAATGAACTTGGAAAAAATGGCATAGTGGCCCGGCTTGGCGACAAAACCTTCGGCATCCTGTTGAAAAGCCGTTCTTCTGATGAAGGCTACGAAACCGCTAAAAATATCCGGGATCTGGTCAATAAAGCCAACTTTGTCTGGGATGATAAAAGCTACACGATCAGTGTCAGCATTGGTTTGGTGCCCTTTAGCGAAGGCGTATACAATACAGAGGAACTCCTGCAAAAAGCCGATTCGGCCATTATTTCCGCAACACGTTCCGGGCATAACCGCATCCGTGTTTATCAAGAAAACGACGAAAGCCTAAAGACGCAAACCGACATTCATGAATGGGCCGGCCGTATCGACCGGATATTCTCCGAGAAGCGCCTGTTTACCCGCTGCCAGATGATTGCCCCCATAGACCCGGAACAAAATGACCATTCCCATTATGAAATCCTGCTAGGTGTAAGGGATGAGGTTGGCAATATTATCCCACCTGACAATTTTATTCCTGCGGTTGAACGCTGCCAAAGAATGCCGGAAATTGACCGGTGGGTCGTTGAAAGCGTGTTCGCATGGATCGTGGACAACCGGGAGAGCTTCGACAAAATTGGTGGTTTCGCAATCAACTTGTCCGGGCAATCTCTCAATTCCGAAGAATTCCTGGCCTTCCTCAAGGATCGGTTGTCGATATTAGGCGTACCGGCAGAAAAAATCACCTTCGAAGTCACTGAAACCATAGCCGCAGGCAGCTTGGTTTTTACCAAACGATTTATTAAGGAAATTAAGCAGTTCGGCTGTAAATTTTCTTTGGACGATTTTGGTACGGGCTATTCTTCCTACTCGTACCTGAAAAGCCTGGATGTCGATTACCTAAAAATTGATGGCTCTTTCATCAAAGACATCGCCAACAGCCCGACAGACGTGGTCATGGTCAACTCCATGAATGAAATCGCCCACTCCCTGGAACTGGAAACAATTGCAGAATACGTTGAAAACATGAAGATCCACGCAATCCTGAAGGAGATAGGCGTAGATTATGCGCAAGGCTATGGAATCCATAAACCCATGCCCCTAGTTGAATTGGCTGGCTCGCTATAACAAAGTGATTTTATGCTATTTCCTTAGCCAGGATCGATTGGATAGTGAATTGATAGCCTTTCGTTAGGCAATGGTCTAGCCACTTTTGCAGAAAAAAATTGAGCCGCCATTTATAGTTCATAATCTCACGGCACAATCCGAAATCCTTAAACACATGGGTTACGCTCGGCCTAGCATGATCGCTGAGCACTTCAGCCAATTGAGCATCCAGGTAAATTCGGATTCTTACGGCAGGCTCCAGAAGTTCATCCGGTTTTTTGCTAAAGCAATGGCTTAATTCTATGGTCAATGTATAAGTGGCCTGTTCGATAATTTGCAAATGCAATGTCGTGTTATTGGCGGCCAATCCGATGGCATTGTCCTTGACTGCACACAGGTCAGGAATTAACCGGAATATCTTCTGATAATTGGATGCACAGACTTGCTCCAAGCATAAGGACTTATTGATAGGGTTTAAAAAACTCATAATAGTACGTCAGCCTTCCCTGTAGCAAGCGTAAGCGCTGGCAGTCTCCCAAAGCACAACCTGGGACACGTTAAAACCGGTCTCCTTCAAATGCCGAAAAATCATCTTACTGAGAACTTCCGCAGTGGGATGTTCATCAAGCGCCCAAAAGCGTTCGTTGTTTTCCCTTAAAGCAGGAATAAGGGGATCATCTTTATGCAGCAGGAAATTATGATCAAGGTGCTGGTCGATATAGGCTTCAACACATTCTTTTATGTCGGCAAAATCGCAAACCATGCCTTGCACATTCAGTGTTTGCCGCTCAATGGATATCGCCGCTTTGACACTATGCCCATGCAAATTTCGGCACTTGCCCGGATGATTCATTAACCGATGCCCGTAGCAAAAATACACTTCTTTGGTAATAGTAAACATAGTCCAATTGTTAACAATAAACTCTCAAATTCGAAAAAATCAATCCTCATCCGGTATTTGCCCCCGTAACTCCTCCGATAGCAGCATTTGTCCACCGATTGTCACGATTTCTTCACCTGCTTTTATACCATCTTTTATAAAATACCCTTCAGGGAAAGTTAAAAACTCTTTGATAAGTCGCCGGGTGAAAGTGTCTTTGGCAATTTTGATGTAAACATAAACTTGATCGATATACCAAACTAATGCCGACTCCGGGACAATGATCCCGGACTGACCCTGAGTTGGCTGAGGTATCCATGCCGATACCTTCATGCCCATACTAAGGCCGTCACCGCCGACCTGAAAAAATAGCTTTCCCCCTGCATAGTATGATCGGCCTGAGTAGAGCGGGAAATTAAAACGGCTGGACGCGCCTTACCACGGTTTCCATAAGGTTCTATAAATATGCTATCAACTTCGCTTGCCAATTGCTTGTTCGTGGGCAAAGTAATTTGCAGCAGGTGTTGCCGTCCCGATAAAAACACCGTCAGCTTATTTGTCTTTTCGGACAGCACCCATTCAGCTAACGCTTTCCCCCACAGAAGCCGGGCTTCATTCGCGATAGCCATAAGCCGGGCATTGCCGATATCAACAAACGCTTGATCCTCTGATCCCTGCGCTTCCCGCTCCTGTACAGACCGTTTGGCTGCTATGCCATGCCGAAATAATTCCTGCTGACTTTTAAGGCTCTGTCCTGCCTGTTTAAGCCTGGCCTTAGCGCCGTTAAGTTCAGCCTGCGTAACCAGATAGCGTTCCCTTAGTGCCAGCAAAGGCTGGATACTGGTGGCTTTACCAATGGCCCCAAACTGAACATGATGTTGGACGGGCCTAGCAAACATGGTCATTAGCCCTGATGCGGCTTGGGTTTTGCTATCGATAACCACGGTCGCTAGGCCGCCTATAAGTTGCATTTTCGATTTTATTAATTCATCGTCATCTGCACTGACGGTTGTTAAGGAGCAACCGCCCAGTATTATCAAAACCACTTTTAGCGGTATTTTGTTGCCGTATGACAAAAGCATGTCACAGACGGGTCGTTAATAAGAGATGCTTAAAGTATAATGCCTACTTACCAACTCAATGAATAATTAAATTGCAATCTGCTCAAAGGTCAATTAAGGGCATAAAAACTGGCACCATTGGGAGCTTAAATGACGAATTTACCGACTGATTTAAAATACGCGCCATCACATGAATGGGTACGCCTGGAAAAGGATAATATCGTTCGGGTAGGAATCACTGATTTTGCCCAACAAGAATTAGGGGATCTGGTTTTTATAGAATTACCTGAACTAGGGCGTAAGCTGTCAGAAAACGAACAATGCGCCGTCGTTGAATCCGTTAAGACAGCATCGGATTTATTCAGCCCGGTTTCCGGTGTAGTCGTGGCAATCAATGAATCCGTCGCTGATGAACCTGAACACGTCAATAACGATGCTTTTGGAACCTGGCTTTTTTGTATCAAGGCAGATAATTTATCCGCCTTGGACAAACTGATGGACGCCGAAGAATACCAGCGCATGATTGTTGAATAAGCCGTCCCCCACCCTATCCATTCTTTATCGAAAACAACTGTAATCAACAATGGCTAATCAAAATGTAACAGGTATCCGGCGTATACTTAACGCCTGCGTTTTTTCTTATTACGGATTCAAGGCAACCTGGCAACATGAAGCGGCGTTCAGGCAGGAAGTCCTGCTGTTTTTGGTGACCACACCACTGGGCTTGTGGTTGGGCGAGACTATCATCGAAAAGCTACTTTTAGTAGGCAGCATGATACTGGTATTGCTGGTTGAACTGCTCAATTCAGCGGTCGAGGCGGTCGTAGACCGGGTTAGCCTTGAACATCATGAACTGTCAGGCAGGGCCAAAGACATCGGTTCCGCAGCCGTGATGCTATCGCTCGTATGGGCGGGAATAACTTGGGGTTCTATCTTACTTTTACGGGGCATACAATGAGTGCGTTAATCTGTGGTTCTATGGCGTATGACACCATCATGGTCTTTCATGATAAGTTCAAACACCACATCCTGCCGGAAAAAGTCCACATCCTGAATGTCTCGTTTCTGGTGCCGGTCATGCGCCGTGAGTATGGCGGTTGCGCGGGCAATATTGCCTACAACCTGAAATTGTTGGGTGAGCAGCCGTTAATCATGGCGGTGGTCGGGCATGATTTTGAGCCGTATGCACAATGGTTAGGGCAGAACAGTCTGTCCAGCGAATTTATTCTGGTGCTGGATAGCAGCTATACCGGTCAAGCCTACATTACCACCGATGAAGAAGGCAACCAGATTACCGCATTCCATCCGGGGGCGATGAATTCGTCGCATTTGAATTCCGTACCCATTGATGGAAACATCAGGATAGGCATCGTCTCGCCCGATGGCAAGGAAGGTATGCAATTACATGCCAAGCAATTCAAGGAACTGGACATCCCTTTTATTTTTGATCCCGGCCAAGGCATGCCCATGTTTAATGGCGAGGAGTTGCTACAATTCCTGGATCAGGCGACCTGGTTAACTTTAAACGACTATGAATCCGAACTCATGCAGGAACGGACTGGCTTGTCGCTTGAAGATATTGCGGTGCGGGTAGAAGCCTTAATCATCACCTTGGGCGGAAAAGGCTCAAAAATCTACACAAAAGGACGCTGTATCGACATTCCTGCCGCCAAACCGAAAGCCATACTGGATCCTACCGGTTGCGGGGATGCCTATCGTGCCGGACTTTTATACGGACTGATGAATGAATCGGACTGGGATACGACTGGGCGTATTGCCTCGTTAATGGGCGCCATCAAAATTGAACATAATGGTACCCAGAACCATGCTTTCGATATGGACGATTTCCAGCGCCGTTATTTTGAAAACTTCGGGACTTCATTTTGATTATCGCGCCAATACTTAAATCAAGGCGCTTAAATCAAGATGCTTAAAAACACCCAACAACTGCTAGACATCATGGCGCGTTTGCGTAACCCCGAACAGGGTTGCGCCTGGGATGTCAAACAGGATTTTGCCAGCCTTATTCCCTACGTCATCGAAGAAGCTTATGAAGTGGTTGATGCAATTGAACGCAACGACATGGAAGACTTGCGTTCCGAGCTGGGCGACCTGTTACTGCAAGTCGTTTTTCATGCGCAAATTGCTGCTGAACGCGGACACTTCACCTTTGATGAAGTGTCTGAAGCGATTTGCGGCAAACTGGTACGACGGCATCCTCATGTGTTTGCTGATGCCGTCTACGCCAGCGACCAAGAACGCCATCAGGCCTGGGAACAAGCCAAGGCGGACGAACGCCAGGAAAAAAATAAGACGCCCGCACAATCCAGCGTCCTGGCTGGGGTGGCCGCCAGTCTGCCAGCCCTCCTCGAATGTGAAAAAATTCAGGATCGGGCAGCCAACTTCGGCTTTGACTGGACAGCCGTAGATCCCGTTTTCGATAAGGTGCAGGAAGAACTTGATGAGGTCAAGGAAGCCTGGCTATCCGGTAATCAGACTCACATTGAAGAAGAAATTGGTGACCTGCTATTGGTCACTGTAAATTTAGCCCGCCATTTGAAGGTCAACCCTGAGCTGGCGCTTAAACACAGCACGAAAAAATTCTCCCGGCGTTTTCAGTACATAGAACAACAAGTCGCAACAACAGGCCGCGACTTGAGAGATTGCCAACTCTCCGAGCTTGATGCTTACTGGGATGAAGCGAAATTGGCGCTTAAGCAGCAATCTTAAGCTCAACCTGTCTCTGTAAAATCAATAATCGTACAAGCCACAAGATTTATTTTCCTAACCCCAAAAATACTTTTATGATGTAACTTTGGTCAAACCCAAACAATAACCAAGAGGTATTAGTTATGCGCCAGGATGATGGACGGGAAAGTGACAATATAGAAGACCGCCGCAGCATGGGCGTGGGACGCAGGGGATTTGTTGGCGGCGGCTTGGGGGTTGCCGCAATGGCAATCGTCGCATTGCTTTTGGGTGTAGACCCCAGGATAGTCCTGAATACGGTTGGGCAACTGTCCGGTGGTTCGCAGCAATCTGCACCTGTGGCTTCCACTCCACAGGATGAGCGGAAGGGAGTCGCTATTTTTGCGAAAGCTTGTTTTTGGCATCCCAGCCCAAGCAAGCGGCAAAAACTTAACGCGACCGCCAATGCCTGCGGCTGCCCCAGCCGTTCCTCACGGCTACGCTCAGGACAGGCTCTGCTTCCCTCGTTTTATACCCAACAAGGGGTATCAAACATTGGTTACGCAATGACTCGACGCGATGTCGGAATGCTTTGCATTTTCACTACGCAAAAAAACGCATCGTGAAAACGCCAAGCCCTATCGCTTCTGGGGACTACTCGACTCCTGTCTCGCAGCGAGCGCATGGAGACCGCCGCCGGGTTTCTGCGGCAAACCCTGGCGCAGTACCCGTCCAAGGTCGTGAAAATCCTGACCGACAACGGTATCGAGTTCAGCTACAACCTGCTGGTCGAAGCCAAGAAACCCAAGGACAAGGTGCATCCGTTTGTCAACCTCTGCCAAGACCAGAAGATTGAACATCGCACGACGCTGGTCAAGCATCCCTGGACTAACGGCATGGTCGA
>NZ_JBKKBJ010000210.1:0-6271 GCF_046714055.1 Methyloglobulus sp.
ATGTCCCTTGGTGAAAATTGGGACACTAACGGGGCAATCTCTAAAAACTATTGGCGACAACGCACAAAAACTGACAAAAGTCAATATTTCGTAATCTATTGATTTACCTATCGTTGCCTGTTTTGAAGTATTGTAAGTTATTGATATTATGGGACTGTTAATCACTAGGTCGGCGGTTCGAGCCCGTCCGGGGGAGCCAAAAATCAACGCCTTAGCTCTAATTAGACAAATTTTATTGACCGTAGCTAAATCGTAACCGCCGGACTCACTCCCAACAGTACGCAATGCCGAAAACCGATCAACATAGCCGGCAAATGCTCACTGGACAAGTGGGCATAACGGCGAACCATATCGACAGATTCCCAACCGCTTAACTCTTGCAATACATGTAACGGCGTACCGGCTTGTACGTGTCAGCTTGCCCAGGTATGCCGTAAGTCATGCCACTTAAAACTATCAACCCCCGATAGCTGCAACGCTTGACGCCATGCCTTGCTATTCACTTGGACAATGGGCTTGCCTTTGTAGCTGAAAACATGCGTCCAATGCTTGCCCAATTGTTCACGAAGTATCACTACGGCAGGTTTAGATAATGGCACGGATATAGCCCTCCGCGCTTTGGCTTGGTCTGGATGTATCCAGGCACAACGGCGGGTTAAATCTATCTGTGTCCAACGCAAACCCGTTACCTTGGCTTGCCTTAAGCCAGTTTCCAAACTAAACCATACCATTGCTTTTACGTGGCCATGCAATCCAGAAAGTAAGCAATCCGCCTGATCCCTAGTTATCCAGCGTATACGCCGATTCGGTTCGGACAACATCCTGACTTTTGGCGATTTGACTAACCACTCCCATTCGAGCGATGCTTTGCGAAGGATAGAGCGAACGAGAGCAAGCATTCGGTTCACCGTGGCATTGCTAACGCCTGTTTCTAGTTTCGCTTGAGTTATTTTGTCCAAAAGATCACGATTTACTTCATCTAGCCTTAATCCATTGAAATGCTGATCTAGCCAGCGTAGATGCTTTAGGTCGTGAACCCGCGACGCCTCGTGCTGCGTCTCATTCAGCCATCGGACAACGGCATCTTGCCAAAAATAACTAGGTTTAACCCCTAGCCGTATTTGTTCCCATAGATCGGCTTTCAGCCGGTCATGGTATTCTTCGGCGGATTTTCGGTCATCAGTCCCAGTGCTTTTTTGTATTCGTCGTCCGTTGACGTTGATATTAACCCACCATTGATTACTGTCTTTACGTTTGTAGAGCGATATAATTTTACCTCCGTTGGTTTGTCACCCTGCAACGCCAGCGGCGAGTATTGTAACCGTAACCAATCTGTAAGATCAATTCCAGCGTTTACCCACCTTGGCGGCTGGTACATTGCCAGAATGGGCTTTATTGCGTAGCTTTACCTTGTGCATCCGTAATAATTCAGCGGCTTGTTCGAGCGTTAGAGTTTGCATTGTGATAGCTCCTTATCTCGACATTTCCGACAAAGCTGCACCTTAAGATATTCGCCAGATGGTTGAAGCCTGAAAGAAATGATGAAATTTTCTGGATTCGTGATAATAAGACCACAAAAAGGGCATAGTTCACGAAAAGCACCTGAAATAACAGCGTTAAAATCGGGAAAACCTTGTTTCTCTAGTTTTGGTGTTATACGCCTACGGGCGCAACGCTCGGTTCCGCAACTGCTCCACCTAACGCCTCACCCGTAGGCGATGTTGTGTGATTATGAGGTAGGTTTTTCATGTTGCAACCTCCAGGTTATCAAATCCGATATTCTTGTATGGCTCTAGTCGGCGGGGGACGCCCGATCTGACAAGTTGGGAGAGAACCTCGCCACAATCGCCGATATGGACTTGAAGCATGACGTTAATGAGTTTTCCTCCCGCCGTAGATAACCATTCGACTGCACGATCATAGGTTATGGTGGCACCTTTTTGTATGGTCTTGATTCGATTCTGGATAGCAGAAAGAAATTGAAGGCAAGGTTAAGCACCTGCTAGATATTGACCAGGATTCGTTACCACGTCCCAAGGTATGACGCGGGATTTATTACGTAGCTCTACTTCTACGCGAACCCAAGGGCTTGATAGGCTGGCTTCTATTCTGGATAAGAAACTCGACCATTTTGCTCAATAGTGATTCGCCGTTGTTTCTGCAATTCGGAAACAATGCGGTCTTTATCTGCATCGGAGATGCCCCCTTGGAACTGAAACATCGCACCAATTGCGTTCAGTAATGTGACTTTCTTTGTTGGCTTCAGTTTCTACAACCGTTCCGCCACATACTGGACGACTTCTGCTCCAGATGTGTTTATAATTTCTCTCTCTTCAGGGTATTCCTCCTCTTCTTCCTTCCTTGCCAACTGAATTAGAAGCTGTGCCAGTCGGAATTTGTCTCGATAGCTCAACGGCTCGGAAAGTTTTACAATTTCATCGTAGGTCATGTCTTTTAGGCTCTTTGTAGGCTATGGTGTGAATGGTCTAACACAATATAGCAGCCCTTGTTCATAAATATCAACACTATCCATATCTTCGTGTTCTCTGTGGTGAAATAAAGCCGTTGGTTTGAAAACACTGATCAGTTACATTAAATTTAATACTAAAGCAGCTCCTTGCTATAGAAAGTATAGTCCGCACTATAAGGTATCCTTTTCTCTGCGCCTAGATGATTAGCATCGCAAGCTAATGAAGGCGCCACCCCGCCCTGGGTATTGATGCGCTGAATATAACTGGCCTGAGCCAGCAAACCATCGCCTTTATGCCCTGTGACCTCAAGCAACAACCAAGGGGCAGAATTCTTGTCCGGGGCATCGGTTTTTTGGATGACCTTAGCTTTTACGTTACTACCGTCCCGGTACTCCCAGCTTGGCCCAGCGCCGTGACTTCCGACCAAGGCTTGAGTCTGGCTATCAAACAACTTGGCATCAGGCGCTTGCCATTTCCATGTATAAACACCCGCATCGAGTACACACTGGTAAATCTGATCGCCCTTGGCATGGACTGTCAATTGCAACTTATTTCCTTCGGGTACTTTGATTGCGTCCGGTATTGCTGTATCAGCTAAGACCTGTCGGTAACAGAGCGTGAATAAAACAATCGAAAAAACGAGTTTATTGAACATTAATATCTACCAAGGCATGGGTTTGCCATCATATTTAATAAAAGCGCCAGAGTGCGCCAGGGTAAAGTTTTCTATCAACGCACACATACCACCTACACTGGTCTTGGCATCAATTAAGGCATTCGCGCCGCCCATATCTGTTTTTACCCAGCCGGGATGAAAAATCAACACACCGACACCCTGATCCCTTAAGTCGATCGAGATGCTTTTCATCGCGGCATTTAATGCTGCCTTACTTGAGCGGTAAAGGATACTGCCGCCGCTGCCGTTATCGGAAATGCTCCCCATTAAGCTGCTTATGTTAACTATCAGCTTTTTGCTGCCGCGTTTGATTTGCGGCAAAAAGGCTTCCGCCATCTTCATGGGTGACTGGGTATTAATGACCAAGGTGTTAAGCCAGGCTTGGTAGTCCAGTTGTCCGAAACCGTGACGGTCGCCATAGATGCCAGCATTATTGATCAACACATCAATGCTGGTATCCAACAACTTTTTGGACAAGCTATCGATTTGATCGGGATGTGCCACATCTAACGCCTCAACCTGCACAGAGCCATTGCGTTGGCCCAATGCCTTTAACTCACCAGCCTGTCCTGGATTGCGGCAACAGGCAATTACATTCCAACCCTTATCTGCATATTGACGGCAAAATTCCAGGCCCAAGCCGCGATTGGCCCCGGTAATCAAAACTGTTGGCATGGCAACACTCCTCGAATTCTTTCAACAAAATAAACACGACAAGCCTTAACTGTCAAGCAGGACTTAGTTTTGATGCTACATGAGCCTCCTTTCCTGCTTCCAAAGGTGGTTATGTGCGGCTGACCGTTTGCACTCCACCTTCATAGAATATCATCACATGTTGGAATTATCTTATAATCAGCAAAATCAATCATTCAGCCAATACAATCTTATGACAACAAAAACCAATAATCCCCTGTTTGTAGATGCACAAGAGGGGGAGCGCTATTCCTGGTGTACATGCGGCCATAGCCAAACCATGCCGTTATGCGATCATTCCCACAGGGAAAAATCGACAAAAAAATCGTTTAAATTCTTTGCTGAAAAAACAGGACCCATAGCTTTATGCGGTTGCTCCGAAACCCAGACCCCACCTTATTGCGACCAAATCCAGTGTAAAAAATAAAACTCAACTGTTATGGCTATAGAAATTGAACATAAATTTTTGCTTACCAACGATGATTGGCGAGGGCATGTCCAAAAATCCATAAAGTACAAACAAGGCTACTTAAATTCGCAGCCTTCAAGTTCAATACGGATTCGGATTGCCGACAATCAAGGCTGGCTGAATATTAAAAGCGCAACCGTAGGCACGGAAAGGCTAGAGTTCGAGTACGAAATTCCGTTATCTGATGCTGACGAAATCATTAACACCCTGTGTTGTAAACCGTTAATAGAAAAAACCCGGCATTTTGTGCCTAATGACCATAATATGTGGGAAATTGACGAGTTTGAAGGCGACAACAAAGACCTGATTATTGCCGAGATTGAACTCCCAGAAATTGGAAAAACTTTCCTGAAACCACCTTGGCTAGGCGCGGAAGTCACGCACGATTTGCGTTATTACAACAATAATCTGGTCGCCAATCCCTACAAAAAATGGAACAATAAATAGATATTTCATACACCTATTGAATAATATCAATTATTGTTTTATAGTGGATGTATGAAAATAACAACATTTGTTGCATTATTGATACTATCCATCCAGTGCTTTGCAGAAGATATAACCCCTTTCTGTCCAGGCAATTGAGTCGGAATGGGCATCAATTTACTACACCTTGCCTAAATACAGGCAGGGGGAAGCCTATGATGCCCTGCTAAAAAAGACAACGCAACTGGCCGATCAATTTCCCATTGCAGCCGACCCTATTTTTTGGCAAGCTTTAATAATAGCAACGCATGCAGAGCAGCAAGATGGCTTTACTGCACTCAAAACCATTCATAAATCACGGGATTTATTACTTAAAGCCATTAAAATAAACCCACAAACAGCGAACGGTTCCGCCTATGTAACGCTAGCCACACTTTATTACATGGCTCCCAACTGGACGATTGCGTTTGGTGATGCTGAAAAAGCAGAAAAATGTTTCAGGAAGCATTAAAAATCAATCCGAACGGCATTGATGCAAATTATTTTTACGGTGACTTCTTACTGGCAAACAACCAACCCAAAGAAGCGCAAAAATATTTTGAGAGGGCAATATCGGCCCCTTCTAGGGGAGAACAACTCTTTGCGGTCAGCAGACTCAAAGACGAAGTAAAACTTGCGCTTGCCAACACAAAAAATAGAAAAATCAATGGGGTAAAAAATGCGTTTTTATCGCTATTTAATTCGGCAAGCCTAAGATAGCTGAAATATTTACCAATAAGCATTTTTAACCCCACGTTCTAAATACTCTTATATTATTCGCCAGTCTTTTGTTCTATAGGCAGTCAGATTCTGCTAGAATATCGCCCCAGTAACGACCTTTATTTAAAATTTTCCTGGTAACGAATATATATGACTTTTGTAGTCACCGAAAACTGTATTAAATGTAAATTTACAGACTGTGTCGATGTGTGTCCGGTCGATTGCTTTCATCAAGGCCCCAACTTTTTGGTGATCGATCCTGACGAGTGTATTGATTGCACCTTATGCGAGCCTGAATGTCCCGCTAATGCCATCTTTGCTGAAGATGAAGTCCCCGAAGGACAAGAAATCTTTATTGAATTGAATGCCCAACTATCGAAACAGTGGCCTGTCATCACTGAAGTGATGAAACCTTTGCCGGACGCTGATGACTGGAACGGAAAAACAGGAAAATTAGAATTGTTGGAAAAATAACTTGAGAGTATTTACTAAATTAGAAAGATAATGATTAAGATGCCACTAAAAAAGGAGCATTCTGATGATTGTCTGCAAGCATGGTAATGAGGGCGCGATTGTTAAAAACGGCATTGTCCGTGGGAAGCGGCGTCACCAGTGCAAGGATTGCGGTTGTAATTTTGTTGACGGGGACAGAAGGAAGAAGCCCAATGCGGCCATCCGGCGTGCGTTTGCAGTGGTTTTGTGTGCGCTTGGCAAGGGTCCTTATGGTTTTATGGCGAAACTGTCCGGGGTCACGCCTGCTGCGCTGTTGAAATGGGC
>NZ_JBKKBJ010000211.1:0-7518 GCF_046714055.1 Methyloglobulus sp.
TTTTTCGCTCCTCTTGTCGTCATCATCGGGCAAATCGCCCCTTAGCTTTGCGTTAGGGGTAACACTATGGAAATGATCAGCGTAAATTCCAGCGCTATAAGTGCCGTTGGTTATGTCGCCGCCGCTCAGCAAATGCAAATCAAGTTCAAACAAGGTCACACCTATACGTTCTGCCGCGTACCGCAGCAAATATTTGACGGCCTTCTTTCTGCACGCTCTAAAGGCGTTTATTACGACCACCACATAAGAGACAAGTACCCATGTTGATGGCACTCTCAATCATGCCTAAAAGCTCAATTTCCTTAGAATGGTCAATCCGCCATTGCGTATCGGTCGGTTCAACACCAACAATATCTGTTGTTACCGTATTGTGCGTCATGTTCAAAGCTAAACCAATAGCCTGTATTGACGAAAGATATTTTGCTTTATCCACGGCATCAACCCCCTAACCCGTCGCTCAAAGGGACGCTTTGCCCCAGCGCGTTCTTTAAATCTTGTGGTTTATCGGTCATTTTTCGCTCCTCTTGTCGTCATCATCGGGCAAATCGCCCCTTAGCTTTGCGTTAGGCGGATGAACTAAAGAAGGTTATATGGGGCGAGACCACACATTTATGGATCGAGAATTCGGGCGACCAGATTACGACCCAGAAGACCAAGGAGAATTTGAAGAGGGCTTGGTTTTTGTCATCATGCCGTTTCGTGGTCAAGATTTGGCAGATGCCTACGCAGCGATTAAAGATGAGTGTAAGAAACTAAAGCTACGAGCTAAGCGTGTTGACGAAAATACGGGGTCTGGCCTTATCATTCGAGAGATAACAGACCTTATTGAACGTTCAGAATTTGTCGTTTGTGACTTAACGAATGAACGTCCCAATGTTTATTATGAATTGGGGTATGCCCACGGAGTTGGCAATGAAGCAATGGATATTTTGTTGATTGCAAAGGAAGGTACTGTTCTTCACTTCGATATTGCCCCATTACGTGTACAATATTACTCATCTAGCGAACATTTGAGGGCGATTATTTCATCGAACATGAAAGCTATGATTAAGGCAACTCGAAAATGACATTTCAGCCTAAAGCTGTAAAGCTGTAAGGCGGTTTCGCCGATAGGCAAACCGCCATAAACGAAGCGCATGGGGTTGATTGTTACACAAATTTTTCTAAGCTGGTTGTGGTAAAATTGACTCAACAAAAAGGAACGCGGTTAATTTGGTTCTTTATTTATTTTAAAGCGCCTAGTTAGCTTTATGTTAGGCTCTCAAAGCATTTAATCTATAGTTTGATTTGAAAGAGATTTTTCAATGGACTTTGAATGGAACCCTCAAAAGGCTCAGATTAACAGTAAGAAACATGGAGTTTCTTTTGAAGAGGCTTCCACTGTGTTTGGGGATTATTTATCTTTTACCTATCCTGATGCAGGGCATTCGATTCAGGAAGAGCGTTATATCATTATCGGTCTTTCTGGCAACAATAGAATATTGGTCATTTCTCATACACAACGTGGAGAAAGTATCAGAATTATCAGTGCTCGACAGGCAACGAAACGAGAGCGAGGTTTCTATGAATCCAGAAAATAGTGATGAATTAAATGATGAACTCCTTGATGAGTATGACTTTTCCAAAATGAGCAATGGAGTCCGTGGGAAATATGCCAAACAATATCATGAGGGTGTGAAACTAATTATGCTTGAAGCTGATGTGGCACAAATATTTCCCGATGCAAAATCAGTCAACGAAGCACTGAGAGCTTTATCAAAAATTATTCTGCAACATCAAAAAATTGCCTAACAAAACGCTCAACCGGAGCGCGGTTATAGTGCGGTTTCATTTTTTAGCTTCCCAGTGCCGCGCCCGGTTAGCTTTACGTTAGGCGACTCACACGCGCTTTCAAGGCCGTAAGTCGGAAGCGGCGTTAGCCGTGTTCCGACGGATGAAGCGAAACACCTAATGGTTTCCGCCCTTGGTAGCGTGGCGGATTACGACTGCATGGATGCAAGGAGGTAGGGCAACGCAGGAGCGGTTGCGGTTGCCGAGACGCGCAATCTTTTCAACGCTGTAAGACGGTTTCGCGTCAGCAAACCGTCATAACCAAGGAGATATAACTTGACTGAATTATATGAAATGTTACAGCAGCAAAAAGCCAGTATTCTGGATATTGCCAAGCATTACCACGCAGCCAACATCCGCGTGTTTGGCTCCGTGGTGCGCGGCGAAGAGAGCCGTAGGGCCGTAGGGCGGATTAGCCGCGCAAACCCACGATCTTATCCGTTTTGATTGTCCTTTGGGCGCGGCGTAATCCGCCGAATGCGGTGGTCACTAAAATGGCGGATTACGACGCGCGATAAATCTGTACCTATATGAAAATTGTACAGTTTGCGCGTCTAATCCGCCCTACAACTGGATTCTCAGTCTCGTACCAACGTACTTAACAGCGAAGAAAGTCAATGGTTTTAATGAAAATAATCCCACGGATACTCAGGCGTTAAAATCGGGCGAAAACCTGATGGGGCAGGAAAAGGCGCGGAAACAAATTCATAAACGCCGACCAGTTCACGGGTTACTGTCATACCTAAACCCTTCGCTAAGCCCAGCGGAAAACCTATTGCTCCCTTAGCTTGTGTTTCCTTAACAATATTGCCTGGTATCTCAAGAAAACCGCAGGTCATTCCCGCCAAGCCCCTACCAAATTTCTGCGCTGCGGTATGCGCATAAGCATTGGGAAACGAAACTAGCGCAAAAGCCGTACAAGCTGCCAAAACATAAATACGAAACTTTTTCATGTATTGTCCTTTATTGTTGCTATGAGGAAAGCATAGTTTATGCCGATTATTAAACCATCCCAAGGTCAAAAGCCGTGAGTGGTTAATGTTTCACCCCAGCCAACACGCCTTAGAAGATGTTGCTTAATGCCCAACCGCTACCCTAGCACCCTTGGTTTGTCCGATTTCAGCCAATGTTTGGTTGAACCACGGGGCATCAATATTAAATGGTTTACCGCCCTTAATACGCGGGAACTCAATCGCTCTAAGGATATTGCCACGATCTTCGTCATGACCGATCACACCGGATTCGCGGCGGAAAGCGCATTCGACCGCAAGGTCGGCGCAGGATTTGATGAGGCGGATGTCTTCGACATTGGAGGCGGCGGCCCTTGCGAAATAGCCGGATTTTTGCACCAGGGTTTTTTCCGCGCCGAGCATTTGGGCAAACTGTTCACCAAACCATTTGCCAGGATTGACGGCATCCAGTTTGACGTGACCGAAGGCATCGCGGGGTACTTCTTGTCCCTTGGCTTGCATTTCCGCCACGATAGATTCAACGCCCGCGCCTTCGGAAACAAAGATGTTCACGCAGTCCACCTTATCCATGACCGCACGTAAGCGTTTTGCTTCTGCGGCCAAGTCTATCGCCATTTCCGGGATAAATACGCCGTGGACTTCATAAGTGGCACGATCCAGCCCCAATTCCGGTAGCCATTCAGTGCGATCTAGCAATTTTCGGTATTCCTGGGCGGTAGCCGCCGTCAGCCACCCGCAACTGCGTCCCATGACTTCATGCACAATCAACATGCGCGGATTGGAATTATTTTCGGCAACCACATTCCAAAAATAACGAGCGCCTTGTTCGGCGGCTGTCCACGCGCCCAACGATTGTTTGATAGGAAACACGTCGTTATCAACGGTTTTAGGCAAGCCAATCACGGTCAAGCCATAGTTGTTGTTTGCCAGGAATGCGGCAAGGTCAGCGGCAGCGGTATTGGTGTCGTCACCGCCGATGGTGTGCAGGATGTCCACGCCATCTTTGACTAACTGGTCGGCTGCAACTTTTTGCGGATCCTGGCCTTCCTGAACGAGACCCCGTTTAACGCAGTCTTTTACGTTAGTGAGCTTGACGCGGCTGTTTCCGATGATCGAACCACCGAATTTATGTAACAAGCCAGCTTTTTCCCGCACGGCTGGCGTTACTTTGTAGGAATCGCCAAGCAATAGGCCTTTATAGCCGCTGCGGTAGCAAATAATTTCAATCGACGGGTCGATTTCGCTGTAACGCTCGATGAGACTGCCGATACCTGAGTTGAGGCACGGAGCCAATCCGCCTGCCGTTAGTATTGCGACTTTTTTTGGTTTATTCATGATAGTTCTATGTGTCAGAGTTAAAAACTTAAGAATCGAGGTGGTTACGGATTGCCAGATTCGGTTTTCGCTACGTTTTGGTGCGCGAATTTTACCATAGTAAAAATTGATATCTTTTCTTTTGTTGCATCGCCTTTAGACCACAAAATGACCCGATTAATGTTCCTGTCACAAGCGCTTATTAAACTTGGGTGCGAAATATCCGCCCGTTGTATTATAATTTCACCCTAAATCTTCCAGAACAAAAGCAAGCCCTGATAAAAATGGACAAAACCGAAAAGCGCTCAATTCGCCGTCGTGGTATCTATTTATTACCTAACTTGTTGACCACAGGAGCGCTGTTTTCCGGCTACTATGCGATAACTTCAGCTATCGGCGGCCGCTACGAGACGGCCGTTATAGCTATTTTTATAGCGATGATACTGGATGGGCTGGATGGTCGTGTCGCCCGGCTGACGAATACCCAGAGTGAGTTCGGCGTCCAGTACGATAGCCTGTCTGACATGATTTCGTTTGGGGCGGCACCTGCCTTGGTGATGTATCTCTGGGCTTTTGCTAGCTTCGGCAAAGCAGGATTGTTTGCGGCTTTTGTCCACATGGCAGGAGGCGCGTTGCGGTTAGCGCGGTTTAATGCCCAAGTTGGCACCGACGATAAACGATATTTTCAGGGTTTGCCCAGCCCAGCGGCAGCGGCTGTTCTTGCAGGATTTATCTGGATGTCGCTTGAACATGGCTATGATATAAGCGTGGTCAAATACCCAGCCTTAGTGCTGACGATTTGTACGGGTTTATTAATGGTGAGTAATTTCCGTTATTCCAGTTTTAAGGAAGCGCAATTAAAAGGGAAGGTGACCTTTTTTGTGGCGATTTCAGTAATGCTGGGTATTGCTTTTGTGATGGCGCAACCGGAGATCATGCTGTTTTTCGTATCTTTAGCTTATGCAATTTCTGGCCCTGTTATTACACTAGTCATGCGTAAGCGCCGGTTGCAAGGACGCAAATTGTAGATTCTGCTTGTGGCTGGAAGACTATTCAGTTATATTTTCGCGCATGTTTCCCCAATACACCAAACAAGGCCAAAGCCATTATTTTCAAGACAGCTTTTCAGTAGCAAAGTTGTGCGCTTGTTTGTGCCTGCTTCTAAGAATCCTGCCCTGACGGGCATCCATTTCTTTTTTCACAACACCAACCCTCTTTTTTTACTCGGCTATCTCGGTAGCTGATTGCCATCCATTGATGGAGTTTACATGAAAAACCATTTGATTATTTTTGACACCACCTTGCGGGATGGTGAGCAAAGTCCAGGCGCGTCGATGACGCGTACCGAAAAAGTACGTATAGCCAGGGCGTTGGAACGCTTGAAAGTTGATGTGATAGAAGCGGGTTTCCCGGCAGCGAGCCCTGGCGATTTTGAAGCGGTGCTAGCCGTGGCAAATGTCATTAAAGACAGCGTTGTTTGCGGGTTAGCGAGGGCGCTGGATAAGGATATCGACCGCGCTGGTGCGGCGCTAAAAGGTGCGGCCAGGGCTAGGATTCATACCTTTATTGCCACCTCGCCCATCCACATGCAAATGAAATTGCACATGCAGCCAGAGCAGGTCATTGAGTACGCCGTAAAAGCCGTCAAACGCGCCCGGCAATTTACGGACGATGTTGAATTTTCCCCCGAAGATGCGGGCAGATCCGAAGAAGATTTTTTGTGCAGGATTCTTGAGGCGGTGATTGATGCAGGCGCGACAACCCTGAATATTCCCGATACGGTAGGTTACAGCGTGCCCCAGCAATTTGGCGCGACGATTGCCAACCTGATCCAACGCATACCCAATTCGGACAAAGCTATTTTTTCAGTGCATTGCCACAATGACTTAGGTCTAGCGGTGGCGAATTCCTTGGCTGCGGTGATGAATGGCGCACGGCAAGTTGAATGCACCATCAACGGCTTGGGAGAGCGGGCAGGAAATGCTTCGCTTGAGGAGATTGTCATGGCGGTGCGTACCCGGCATGATGTGTTTGCTTGCCAGACACGGGTTGATACGCGGGAGATTTTGACGTGTTCAAAGTTGGTGTCTTCCATCACCGGTTTTCCAGTCCAACCCAATAAGGCTATTGTTGGCGCCAATGCCTTTGCCCATGAGGCCGGAATACACCAGGATGGGATCTTGAAAAGCAGGGAAACTTACGAAATTATGCGGGCTGAGGACGTAGGTTGGTCAGCTAACCGCATGGTGTTAGGCAAGCATTCGGGCAGAAATGCCTTTAAAAGCCGGATGACGGAATTGGGCGTAGAATTTCAATCGGAAGAGGACTTGAACGAAGCATTCTCACGTTTCAAGCAACTCGCTGATAAAAAACATGAAATCTTTGATGAAGATTTACAGGCCTTAATTTCGGAAGTCGGGTTTGAATCGGAAGATGAACACATCAAGTTAGTCGCCTTGAAGGTCTGCTCAGAAACCGGTGAGATACCGAATGCGAAAATTACTTTGCGGATAGATAACAAGGAAGTGACAGGTAGCTCTGAAGGCGGCGGTGCAGTCGATGCCAGTTTGAAGGCGATTGAAAAATTGGTCATGTCGAATGCTGTTTTAGAACTCTACTCAGTCAATAACATCACCAATGGCACAGATGCCCAGGGCGAAGTCACAGTTCGCCTTGAAAAGGCGGGCCGAATCGTGAACGGATTGGGCGCTGATACTGATATCGTGATCGCCTCTGCGAAAGCGTATGTTAACGCGGTAAACAAGCTGCTCAGTCCAGATCAGCGACGGCATCCTCAGAAAGGGAATGTTTGAGTTAGGTTCAAGGCGCAAGTTACAAGGCAAAAGGCGTGGATTTTGAGTTTTTTGTGTAGAGGTTTTAGGCACTGACAGTGACTGTATACCCAGCGCATTACAAATTTCGGCACCTTGGCACCCTCTCCTGCTGGACGACTGCATGGATGCAGAAGGTAGGTGGAAAAATGCTCCTGCATTTTCCACATTCACCACATCCATGTGGCTTGGCAACGCAGGAGCAGTTGCCGAGAGGGTTGGGGTGAGGAGAATCTAAAAGTCGAAATTTGAAGTACAAGTATAATTGCCTTCTCAGTCCTGATCTTATATTCCCAGGAGATACATTTGGATAATTCGATACGGTTGCAATACCTGGAAGCGATGGGCATTGATGTTTGGATTCCCAGGGGGTCAGCGCATGTTGGGCAACGGTTGTCCTTTTGTGCAGAGACGGTTGTTGATAATGTCGGACTGGAAACATCTGAATCCGTGCAAACAAGCTGGACTATTTTGCAAACCGAGGTTGCCAGTTGCACAAAGTGCGGACTGTGCGAAACGCGTACCCAAACCGTGTTTGGCACGGGCAATAAAACTGCCGATTGGATGATAAT
>NZ_JBKKBJ010000212.1:0-3330 GCF_046714055.1 Methyloglobulus sp.
GTATGGGCCACAATTACTACTACCGCTGGCGTTATGCGAATACCATCAGAACTGTCTGGAATAATAACGGGAATCCCAATGTGCGTCCAATATTAACCCCGTTAAAGGCAGAGTTAACCGCCAATGAAAATAATCCAAAACCTGACCAACTTAACGCAACGCGATTACTGTTTGGCTACACTTCGGATAGAGTAACCGATCCACTTAAACAAAATGGGTCATCAAATATCGGTATCGGTGATTTTCAACAGCTAGCTGGGCGTATCCACATCAACAGTGCCGTTGAAGTTTTAAAGGATGGGGCAACCGATAATAGCCGTTTTTTAACCGGCGACCAAGCGTTGGCCTTAAAACCATTAGGCCAACCCAGGCCAAGCGCGGTGGAACATTATTTAACGCAACCCAAACCTGAAAACTTGAGTACCCCTTTTGTTTCTGCCAGATTAAAAGCAGACCGCAAAGACGGCGGCCAAATGCTGACCTATGGCGATTTGCCTGGACGGGATACCCCCTCAACATTGGCAGGCCGCAAGTTTTACCTGCACCAGCCCAAGGCCGAGACAGACGATTCCTGCTATAGAGCTACTACAGACGAACACATCAACGGCAATCTAGCCATGCTTGCCCGTTTTGTCTCCAAGCCAACAACGGATTTTCGCTTTACGCTCCGGTTTAAGGATTTACGGCCTTGGGAATTAGGGGCGTTGTTGGTCACGCTGGAACCAGAAAAATACTTAAAAGCAACATTGATAAAGCTGAAGGATGCCAAGCCGGAAGCCAACTACCATAAGGAACTAAACAACATCATTGCAAAATTGCCTGATACCGACAAAACCGTAGTTGAAAAAAAACCGCCCCTGTTCGCCCACAAACTCGGCCACGCCCGACCTTTAGGCTTTGGCAGCGTCCAGTTGAAATGCGATGCCATTCAGTTACTGACGGCGAATGCCGCCGACAAACTTCCCGTGTTAAATGCGTATAAAGATAGCGACAAGGCCATAACTGCCTTAGCGGAAAAGCTGGCTGGGCAGTTAACCTCAGTAGATCACCTGGAACAATGGTGCGCTGTCCACCAATATGCAGGCCGGACACGCTCGGAATACCCCAATGTAAAAGGCAATATTTTCGCGCACCATTCCGCCATCCGTACGGACCATATCAAAAATCGGCGATTACCAGAAACAAACAGCCAACTTTCTGGTAAGCTGTTAAAGCCATTAGACTTTAACCCAAGCTAAAATCCTTAGCACGAGCCACATCCAACAATAAACTTTCTTCGAGAATTAAACTATGCCACAAGAACTCGTTCTTTTCGTCTCCGCAGGCCGGACTGACTTAAAACCAGCAATAATGGTTGAGGGTAAATACCATCCCGTTGAAGTGAACAAGGAAAGCACCCGTTTATTCCATCAATGGCTGCTGGATTATGATGGCAAATACATTATCAAACATATCAAGGTAGACGACATTTACAAATTAGTACCGGGGTTGAAAGTCGTCAAAAACATTGACATCGTGCATGACGAACAAGGCAATTTATTAGCCATGCCTAAAAATGATACCCGTAACAAAGAGAACGTTGTCGAAACCGATGAAAATGAAGGTTCCTCCACCAAGCCTAAAGCCAACGAGATAATAAAAGTTGAGCTGGCTAAAGACGAAGAAGGTAAGATTATTGTCATCCCGGTCAAACTGAGCCGGATAATGGCGAAGTATAAAAAAAAGCAGGAAGAAAACGCCTGCAAAATAATCGCCTCAGTCGTTTTCAATACCCACAGAAACAATAAAACTAAATTTACAGAAGAAGAACCGTTTGCTTGCGGACCGCTTTTAGCAAAATGGATCGCAGGACAGTTAAATTTAACATTTGATGAACAACAGCAACCTGACATAAACCGTTCGTCATGGGTTAATTTGCTGAAAAATGATGAAATCATGGAAAAAACGCCCGATGCGATCAATAGGCTTTGC
This sequence comes from Methyloglobulus sp., assembly GCF_046714055.1. Lineage (GTDB taxonomy): Bacteria > Pseudomonadota > Gammaproteobacteria > Methylococcales > Methylomonadaceae > Methyloglobulus. Next base: position 1,972 of record NZ_JBKKBJ010000212.1, read on the forward strand.
AAAACCTTAAAAGATTTCAGCGACAAAAACCCACAATGCCACGCGGCGCTGTGCGGCATTGGCGGCATTCCCGGCACTAAAATCTTGATGCGCGACAGCGCTTATTTTTATTTTGCCGGACGCTGCGAAATAGCCGAAGTTTCAGAAAATTACGACGACCATACACCGATTATCAATTCTATTAACCTCGGTATCATCACGCCCGAACAAAGCTTTGACTTGCGTGCCAGCGTTGCAAAATTGATTGCGGTTGGCGACTTTTTAGGAGCGGAAGCTTCGGTTAGGCATGTTGAGCATAAACAACATAAAGACTGGATAATTCCGATCCGCAAGGTGGCCAATTTATTCCGGGGATTTGATGTCAATACCAGAGACATTAAAAACGTTGACCTCGCTGAAGTAATCGGGAAGATCAATAACTGCAAAAAACGCTGTATCTTACCCGCCCTACGGGCAGAGTCCGCCGTGCGATCCAGTGCGTGGACCGAAGCCATGCATTGGACAAACACATTTTTCGACAATGTTTTGCTTGATGCGTATGAAAACCAATTGAACACCTGGGGTGGAGACTATGACGCCGTTATTCTTGATCGCGATGTGGTTTACACAAAAAAACAAGGCATAACGACCAACATAAAACCGAACATCCCGAAAGATTTATTTACCAAAGGCAAGGATAAGCCCATGGCACCCTTGACAAAAATATCCCCCATTAAGTACAAATTATTTTCAGCTAAAGAGTATGATGATATTTGGTTGAGCCTGATTAACTCTAACGACCACCTCATTGACTATAAAACTGCCATCAGGGGGAGTCTGCCGTCGCCCGCCGAATACCGCAACTTGATGACCCATAACCGGTTAGCTGACCAACAAATGATGGCGGCCAAGCAACTTTACATTGACAGAAAGCTTTGGGGAAACCAAAACGGTTCAATGACTTTCCTCGCTCAACCCTTGACCCAAAATGTATTAACATTCCTTGGCGTAAGCGAGATTCCTGGTTGGTATAACGGCTTAGTCAACGGCTTGTTGGCCATCATGCGCGAGCATAAATTTTGATTGCCTTTCCATGCCAAAATGGCAATTTTTCAAAATTCATTCAGAACCCCTGTGGATAACTCAGGAAAATTAAAAAAACGCAGGGGGGTTCTGAATTTTAGGGTTGTTTGCTATAATACTTTCAATGCCTTGCAAAGGGCAGACCTGCATAAGGAATCCCAATCGGTTGGGCTTGAAACAATCGTAATCACTTGTAGAACAATTCCTTTTAACCTGCATAAGGAATCCCAATCGGTTGGGCTTGAAACAAAAGTTATTAAAACGTCAAAAAACATTCCTGCATAAGGAATCCCAATC
>NZ_JBKKBJ010000213.1:0-14844 GCF_046714055.1 Methyloglobulus sp.
CACGCGAGAGTTATTCCGCAACGGCTGGGATTAGCCCATGATAAAACGCAATCGGGGTAGGCCGCCGATTGCAGGCCGGTATCGCGCGGTGTTGGCGGGGGGCGGGGGCGTGTGCCGACGGGAATGCCGCCAAGCCAAGGGTTGAACGGCGTTTGCAGGTTGGGAATGCGCTTTTGGGGTATAGTGATGCTTTATTTGCGGCAGGGCTGTTCGCCAGGGCAGGTTGCTGGCATACTTAAAAGTGTGCATAAAGGCCAACCTAGCTTACAGGTCCCACACCAGATGCATTTGATTTTAAGCAGCACCATGCCGTGATATTTGCACTTCAACCTTGAAACCGCTCAGTGATGAAAGAACTCATATTTTGGCATAAATACCTAGTCCACAGTACAAAATCACTTTTCTTTGGCTTTGTTGACAGAAAAAAGCCTGGCTTTCCTGCCAGATTACAAGTCACTTGCTGGACGTTGTGGGTTTCTAGCCGTACTGGATATACTGAAATACAGCCTGAGTCAGCGGAGAAACTAAAGTTAACGGGATTTCAATTGATGCTCGGACAGGGATGAGCGGCGCTGTAAATAAGGCTAGAAATTCTTACAATTTAGTTCTGTGCAGAAATCGCACCATCATTAAGTTGTAATATTATAGTGATTCAACGATAATGTACAGCCTTGAGCCAGTACCCAGTACGGCTGAGAATTTTGATGGTGATCGTGTTGGTCTTCCCGCAACGATACGCTGTAAACCCCGCCAGGCCCGGAAGGGAGCAACGGTAGCAGCAGATTCGTGTGCCGGGATGCGGCTGGCATGGTCGCCGCCCACTGTGTCATTACTTTATGAGCCTGCAATGAATTACCAGGTTCTCGCCAGAAAGTGGCGTCCTTCTAATTTCACCGAAGTCGTTGGGCAGGATCATGTTGTCAAATCGTTGATGAACGCTTTGCAACACGACCGCTTGCACCATGCTTATCTATTCACCGGAACTCGTGGCGTAGGTAAAACGACGATTGCCAGGATTCTGGCAAAAGCCATCAATTGCGAAAATCTACGGGATTTTAATCCTTGTGGCGAATGTATTGTCTGTCGTGAGTTGGACGAAGGCAGGTTCCTGGATTTAATCGAAGTGGATGCCGCGTCCCGCACCAAAGTCGAAGATACCCGCGATTTGCTTGATAACGCCCAATATGCGCCCAATTTCGGACGATACAAGGTTTACCTGATCGACGAAGTCCATATGCTGTCGGGACATAGTTTTAATGCCTTGTTAAAGACGCTGGAAGAGCCGCCCCCGCACGTAAAATTCCTGTTGGCGACTACAGACCCGCAGAAAATTCCGGTTACCGTCTTGTCCCGGTGCCTACAATTCAATCTCAAGCGCTTGTTGCCAGGGCAGATTTTTGCCCAGATGGAAGACATTCTCAGGCTGGAACAGATCGAATCGGAACCGCTGGCCTTGCAATTATTGGCACGGGCCGCCGATGGCAGCATGCGGGACGGCTTGAGCTTGCTCGATCAAGCGATTGTGTTTGGCGCTGGCAAGGTGACTGCGGACGATGTTAACGCCATGCTAGGCACAGTGGCCCAGCGACCCGTTGAGGACATGCTCAACGCATTGGCTGACTCAGATGCAAGGGCCATCCTTAACAAAATAGGTGAGATAGCCAATATTCAAGCTGATTTCAGCTCGGTGCTACAGCAGGTTTTGCAGGTTTTGCATCGTATTGCCTTGGTTCAACACATACCTGGCGCAGTTGATCATGAGTTTGATCGTGAAATGATTGCGGCCTTATCCCGCCGCTTAACGCCGGAGGATGTGCAGCTTTATTATCAAATCAGTTTGCTTGGGCAAAAAGATCTGGACTTGGCCCCTGATTCCCGCATGGGTTTTGAGATGGTCATGCTACGCATGTTGACCTTTAAGCCTGTTGCCGCAGAACCTATGCGGATAGAACCGAAGCAACCGGCACAACAAAATTCAACAACTAAACATCAATCGATTATGCAAGTTGAACAGATAAAACCACTTGGGGTTGTTGCTGAAAAAATTGCCCAGGAATATTCAGGAGAAGGAAACCGTAATCACAGTTGGATAGACATGATCGCAATCATGAAGCTTGAGAGCCTAACCAGGGAATTAGCCAACAACTGCGTATTGGAAAGGTTTGATGATGATGCCTGTAAATTGCTCCTGGATGCCAGCCATAAACATTTGCTGTCACCCATCCGGGAGAAAAAATTACAAAAGGCTTTGCAAGATTATCGGGGTACACCATTAAAACTGGTGATAAATATCGAACGGGCAGCCATAGCGACACCTGCGGTACAATCGGCTAAAGACAAAGAAGACAGGCAACAGGCAGCGGTTGATGCCATTAATTCGGATGCCAACATTCAGGCGTTAAAAGAACATTTTGATGCCAGGGTAATGCCCGATACTATAGAACCTGTGTAACAGAGAGGAGATTAAGATATGAAAAATGCACTGGGCAACATCATGCAGCAAGCCCAAAAAATACAGGAAGAGTTAAAAAGGGCGCAAGAAGAATTGGAAATGCAGCAAGTGCTCGGAGAATCGGGCGGCGGTTTGGTGACCATTGTCATGACCGGGAAACGTGAAGCCAGAAAGGTTACCATCGACGCATCGCTGGTCGGCGAAGACAAGGACATGCTCGAAGACATGGTGGCTGCGGCGATTAACGATGCCGTCAATAAAGTGGGCAAAATGAAAAAAGAGAAAATGGCCAAGATTACCGCCGGTCTGCCGATACCTCCCGGATTCCAAATGCCTTTTTAAAATGCTGAAAAAAGGCTTGCTTGGACAGTTAACGCAAACTTTATGCTGTTTGCCGGGCGTTGGCCCCAAAACAGCCCAGCGTATGTCCTTTCATTTGCTACAGCGAGACCGCAACGGTGCAAAAATACTGGCTGAAACGCTGATCGAAGCCTTGGAAAAAATCGGCCATTGCCAGGTGTGCCGTACCCTCACAGAGCAAAGTATCTGCCAGGTTTGCGCTGATAAGGTTAGGGACAGTAGCGTGGTTTGCATCGTTGAAAGTCCTGCCGATGTTTGGATTATTGACCAGGCGACCGTTTTTAACGGGCATTATTTTGTCTTGCATGGCAGGTTGTCACCCTTGGATGGCATTGGCCCGGATGAGCTGGGTCTTGACATGTTGGAGCAACGCATGTCATCTGGGACAATTAAGGAGTTGATCCTGGCCACCAATTCAACCGTGGAAGGCGAAGCGACCGCCTATTTTATTGGTGAGTTGGCAAGAAAACATCAAGTCCAAGCCAGCCGAATCGCCCACGGCGTGCCGATGGGAGGTGAGTTAGAGTTCATTGACAGCGGTACTTTGGCCCATGCTTTTAATGGGAGAAACACGTTATGACGATGACCCGCAGAATTCAACCGTTGCTTTTTTCCCACTTGAATTTAACCTAAAGCAAAACGTTAGGCTGATATTAGTGGTTTTTTGACTGTTGATTGGTTATTAGGAACGTAATAATAAATGGCAAGAAAGAAAACAAATAATGCCTTGCCTTCTTTTGATAAACTTATTATTCCTACAGTTAAGGCAATTCAAGAACTGGGTGGCTCAGGTTCAATAAAAGAAATCAATAGCAAGGTTTATGCGATTGCTGCAATATCGGATGACATGCTACAAATTCCTCATGGCGACAAAGGAACAATGAGTGAAATTGAATATCGGCTTACATGGACTAGAAATTATCTTAAAAATTTTGGGTTGCTTGAAAACTCATCACGGGGTATTTGGGCATTATCAAAGGCAGATATTGATGTAACTAAACTTGACCACGTAGAAATTGTTAAAGCGGTCAGGGATCAAAACAAATCAACACTGCCACCAAAAATCAAAACCTCGTCAGAAAAAATAGAGCAAGAAATCACTGAAGAGGTTGATAACACCGAAGAATGGAAAGAAAAATTACTTAATACGCTTTATGACATAACACCCGCAGCATTTGAACGACTCGCACAGCGGTTATTAAGGGAAAGTGGTTTCTTCCAAGTTGAAGTAACTGGAAAAGTGGGTGACGGTGGAATTGATGGAAAAGGAATTGTTAGGGTAAGCGGCCTTTTAAGTTTCCATGTCAACTTTCAATGCAAGCGTTATAAAGGTTCTGTAACACCCAGCCAAATAAGGGACTTTAGAGGCGCTATGCAAGGCCGGGCAGACAAAGGGCTTGTAATAACAACAGGAACATTCACTAGAGAAGCCATTAAAGAAGCGACTCGAGATGGCGCACCGCCTATCGACTTAATAGATGGTGAAACGCTTTGTGAGAAATTGAAAGAATTAAGGCTCGGTGTAGAAACAAAATTAATCGAGTCAGTTGAAATAAGAGATGAATGGTTTAATAGTTTGTAAAATTGAGGAAAATGTATGACTGATTGCCTGTTTTGCAAAATGGTTGCCGGAGACATAAAACCGGATGTTGTTTTCGAAAACGACCATATTTTGGCGTTCAGGGACATTAACCCGCAAGCTCCTGTCCATATCCTCGTAATTCCCAAAAGCCATATTTCAACCTTGAATGATCTTGATGATGCCCAGTTGGGAGGGCAGATATTACAGGCAGCCGTCGAGCTGGCTAAACAAGAAGGGTTGGCTGAAGACGGTTACCGGACGGTATTCAATTGCAACAGTAATGGCGGCCAGGCTGTTTACCATCTACATTTGCATCTTTTGGGTGGACGTCAATTGGGCTGGCCTCCGGGTTAGATAACCATCACTGGGCTACTCTTGATTGCCGTGGCAATGCGCCGGATCAGGGCGGCTAAAAAGAAGGCTATGTCATCGTTAATTATGGAATTTTCATCCGCTGTTTAGGAGTTACGCATTGATAGGCAATATAAACTATGGAGATTAAAAATACCGCAGCCACCGGAAGGCCAACCCTTGATAAGAGAAATAACGCGTCCCCCAACAGCCCATTGCACCTTGCCAATGTACATAGGGTTCCTATTGGGCGAACCCAACCAGGCGAGATGCCGACGCTTGGGGGGAAGTGATAGCGATTTAACACGATAGCGTAAACCGATTTTTGCACCGGGAGGCTTATACAGGCTGCGGTGTATACGGCGAAGCCAGCCCGAGTGAACTTAAAGGGCGACACCTTGAGCGTGGATAACAGCGTATTGGACAATAGTTTCAAATATTGCCAACTGCGTGAGTGGTGAATTAGCCATCTGCAATCTCAGTTTAAATCAAAACTTTTACAAGTAAGTGTTTGCGATATACTGGCAGGTAACGGCAAGAAGTGGTTAAGGTTTCGGTATATGCTTTGAGTTGTTGTGCTTAGCAGATTCTGGTCGTATGATATTTTTTCATTCCGAGCCGATCATGGGGCGTGAAAATAGGAGGCATCATGGAGGGTTATAAACATATATTATTAGCGGTTGATTTTGAACCGGTAGAGATCGTTGCCGACAGGGCAAAAGCGCTGGCAGAGACCTATCAAGCGGCGCTCAGCATTATTCATGTGGTGGATAACATGCCTATTCCTGATACGGGTTACGGCCTGGATACTGCTTTAGACGTGGATCTGACGGGTGAAATGATTGATGCGGCGAAAAAACAACTGTCCGGTCTCGCTAATAAATTAGGGGTAGAAGAAGACCGGCTTTGGGTGGGGTTGGGGAGTCCAAAACTGGAAATAACCCGGATTGCTGAGGAAAACCAGGTAGATTTAATCGTAGTCGGTTCTCACGGGCGGCATGGTTTGGCGCTTTTGCTAGGGTCAACCGCTAATGGCGTACTCCATCACGCCAAATGCGATGTACTGGCGGTGAGGCTAAAGGATAATTGATGCCCATCTGTTGTAAGGTGGGGTGTGCCGTGCCGTGGAGTCTAATCAATAAAAGCAAAAGGGCTCCAGTTTAAAGATAAGGCGAATAAAAGTGATAGGAGTCATAAAAGATTACGATCCTGAAACACAGGCAGGATCGATAAGCAATGGTAGAGAGGTTTTTCAGTTCGAGATCAAGGACTGGATTGCAGGTGCGTCACCCGAGCAAGGCGACCAGGTTAAGTTTGATATCAGGGGTGTAAAGCCTTGCAACATTAATCTCTATGCCGCTACGCTAGACAAAGGGGGAGCAGTCAAACGCAAATACCTTGCGGTTTTTTTGGCATTTCTTTTCGGTTATGTAGGTGGGCATCGGTTTTACCTGGGCTATTATCGCATTGCCGTTACCCAAATAATCGTAAACACTTTGCTTATAGTGGTTGCCGGTTTACCCGGCTATGCTATCCTCTGGGGGTTTGTTGAGGCAATTTTGATTTTAGGTGGGCATATCGACAAAGATGCCCAAGGTAGACCGCTGAAATAAAGTTCAAGATGAATTGGGATTATTGATTCGGCCTTGTGAAGTATTAACTCCGTTCGTCTTGAGCCTATCGAAAGGCAAGTAAGCTTCGACAAGTTCAGCCCGAATGGTTTCAAACATTATGGGGTCGAATCAATAATAAAAGGACTTTGTGATTACCCACAAAGCCCTTTTTTATTCGGGATGCCGCTTATTTAGGCACTACATCCACTGCGGTTAAGCCCTTTGGCCCAGTTTCAATTTCAAAACTGACGGACTGACCTTCAGTCAAGGTCTTGAAACCTGCGCCTTGTATTACGGAATGATGGACAAAAACATCTTCACCACCTTCAGAAGGGGCAATAAATCCAAAACCTTTGGTGTTGTTAAACCACTTTACAGTGCCTGTGGCCATATCGAAAACTCCTAAATTAAAAACTGACGGTTAACACAGAACGACAACATTGATAACCGGGCAACCATTTATAGCGGCAGTACCTTCTCAACATCCCATTTCTGGTCGGGCGCTATTGTACTGATATTTTTCGCTAGATGCCATTTATTGAATGATTTTGTACAAGCCATCCAACACCAACGAATTCGGACTGACGATCCCGACCACCGTGCGGTTCTCGATAACCGGGGCACGTATGAGGTTATAATCGGCGAACAAACGCGAACAATAGCGGATGTCCATCTCAGGATGGACTGAGATCACGGGTTTGCTCATGATTTCATAGACATTGACCCGATTCGGCGCACGGTCTTTCGCCAATACATGCCGGGCAATATCCCCAGAGGTAATCAAGCCATATTCATCATCCTCATGGCGTTTGTTGACAACCAGGACGGCTGTCTTGAGGGATTTCATTTTTTTTAGCGCATCATCGATGGTGGCAATGCCGTCTATCGTGCCGAAATCGGTTTTCATGACATCCTTCACACGGATGACAGTGCGGTTTTCGATCATAATTTGTCCTCAAGTTCATGGGTTAATTCTTCAACCTGGTGCATGACGCCGATAGCATCTTCAACATCAATTTGAAAAGCGATGCCCGTGCCGGGTTTGCTGTCAAATTCTCCCGCTTTGGCTATTGTTTCCAGAATATGCCGACAGAGACGTTCCTCAACCAAAAATAACAACACGTCGCGTTGAGTGTCCAAGGTCAGGCCAAAAAATGTTTTCGATTGCTTGATGCCTTCGCCACGGGCATGGTTGATGACGGTTGCGCCTTTTGCGCCGTTAGCACGGGCGGTATCCAGTACCAGATCGGTCTTGTCATCTTCGACGAAGGCAATGATTAATTTAAAGTGCATAGCGTCCCCTAATGTTTTGATGGAAGATTTTGTTTATTCAGCCAGTGGGCAATTTGTGCGTAGGCCAGCACGGCAATAATGGGAAACAGGCTGGCAAAGGCAATCAAGCCAAAACCATCCAACACCGGGTTGCGGCCGGGTATGACTTGAGCTAGGCCCAATCCCAGTGCCGTGACCAGCGGTACGGTTACCATGGATGTTGTCACTCCGCCAGAATCATAAGCCAGGCCAATAATCATTTTAGGTGCAAACAGGGTTTGTATCAGCACGACAACGTAACCTGCGACAATAAAGTAATAAAGCCCTGTCCCCGTGACAATCCGGAAAGTCCCCAGGGCTAAGCCAAAACCGACACCGATGGCAACCGCAATGCGCAACCCCCAGGAACGGATAGCGCCACCGGAAATTTGCTCGGCTCTAACCGCAACAGCAAGTAAGGCGGGTTCGGCCAACGCAGTGGCAAAACCGATGCTGGCAGCAAACACATAGGCCCAGGAATAAGTTTGCCAGGATACGGCTTGGGCGAGTGGATTAATGCCTAAAAATTCAGGGGTGGTCAACTGGGATGCCATCAAGCTCCCAAGCGGGAATAAGGCCATATTCAGGCCTTCCAGAAAAAAAGCAATGCCCAGTAAAACATATAAAAAACCTATCAGCGTTTTTTTGAGATGGGGTAGGGGCCTACGAATGACCAATAGCTGAAAACCGGTGATGGTAGCGGCAATAGGCAAAATATCCCTACAGGTTTCCAGAAGTTTCAGTGCGAAACGGATAGTCCATTCAATCATATAAGCATCCCGAAAGCCATGACAAAAACCATTGGTGTCAATGACGCAAAGACGACTAGCCCGAAGCCGTCTGTCATCGGGTTGCGGCCTTTAATGGCAGTGGCAAGGCCCACGCCAAGGGCAGTCACCAGCGGCACGGTAATGGTCGAGGTGGCGATGCCGCCTGAATCATACGCTATGCCAATGATCTCCGCAGGTGCAAAGGGTGTCATGACGGCCACGCAGCCATAAGCGCAGAAAACAGGGTAATACACAGGCCAGCCACGGATAATTCTTAAGACACCGATTAAAATAGCAAATCCAACGGACAGGGCGACGGTAATACGTAATCCTAATGCATAGCTATCCCGGGCTATTTGGGTTTGTTCAATGATATTGCCGGTACTGGCTATGTTTGCGGCTTTTTCGGCAACGGCTATCAGCGCCGGTTCGGCAACCGCAGCGCCAAAACCCAGGCAAAATGCAAAGGCCAGTAGCCAGAGCAAACTGCCTTTGCGGGCAAAAGCGTATGCCATCGATTCACCAAGCGGGAACAGGCTTTGTTCCAGCCCCTGAATAAACAGGGTGAGACCAAGAACGACAAAGAGCGTGCCGATCATTAAATTGGCAACATCAGGCACAGGCTGCCGGATAACCAGAATCTGAAAAACCAAGACCACGGCAAGAATCGGGGCCAGATCCAGAAAACTGCTAAACAGCCGTTTGGCGAAAGGGTTATTGGTAAGCATCTAACAGGTTGTTGGTGGTAGTGAGATGATCTTTAATCAACCGTGCTTTTGGGGAACTGATTAATTTTGTTAACCAAAAGTAAACAGCGTTTACCTTTAGTGACCGCTGAAAAATCCAGGATGGAACTTGTCAGTGTTTCCTTAGCGGGAACTAAACAAAAATCGAATTCATAAAAACCGAAATGTGACTGATTTCTTCGGCACAAACGGAATGTTCCATCAAATAATCATGCCATTCGATGTTATATCCCAATGTTGATAGCTTATCAAACGTTGATTTTCCCGCCTCAATAGCGACAACGGCATCGAGAATGCCATGTGCCATAAACACAGGGTTCGTTTTGCCAGTGCTGGAACCTTCGTTGCTTAGCTGTTCTATGGTAGGCAGATAGGTTGAAAGGGCTAAAATGCCGGCCAATTTTTGCGGATACCTAAGGCCGACATGCAGGGCAATTGTCCCGCCTTGGGAAAATCCGGCCAGCATAATATTTTCCGCCGGTATGCCTTTGTCAATTTCCTTTTGAATAAGTGGGGCAACAAGGTCTGCTGATTGATAAATACCGGTAATATCGACGGTATGTTCTTCTAAAGAAATAGCCAGAATATCGAACCACGCCCTCATTTTCATGTGGTGATTGATGGTGACGGACTGGATAGGGGCATTTGGAAAAATAAAGTGGGTATTGGCCTCAGCCCTTAAATGCAAACTGGGTACAATGCTTTCAAAATCGCGGCCGTCCGCACCCAAGCCATGTAACCAGATGACTGAATACTTGTGGGTTGAAGTGGGTGCAATATTGATAGTACTGAGTTCAGCGCGCATAAAGTGTCCGGGGTATCGAATCAGTTATTACGAATGATAACTTACTTCCAGGAATTACCCTCAAATTTTGGTAACTCAGGATTCATGACATCCCAAGGCTGGGCATCTGCCACCCATATATCCTTTTCCGGCTTATAAATGCTGGGATCGTCGAGCGTGACAGCGGATACCGGCCTGATCTGGGTAAAGGCGCTATTCCTTCCGAATAATGACGTTCCGCACTCTGGGCAAAAACCACGGTACATGGTGTTGCCGCTGGCAGCAATGCTGGCATACTCCTTGTGGTCACCGGTAATGGTAAGGGCAGAAGCAGGCACGAAAAGCGCGGCAAAATGGGGCGCTCCCACGGCCTTTTGGCAAGTTCGGCAATGGCACAACGCCGTACTGACAGGTTTTGCAGAAATCTCGTATCTGACCTTACCGCACAAACAGCCGCCAGTAATTGGGAGTTTCATAAGTGTCCTTCAATCATAAACCGCAATCTTTAGTCCTGCGCGTAAAGTATAAAGTTCAAGCAGGCCCATTGAAAGTAAGCTTACCGAAAACTATTTTGCCAGCAGCATCAGGCATTCTCATTGATGGGAACCAAGTGCGTATTGTAATATGCTGATATTATTATACTGATTGAGGCAATAAAATGACTACCCACGCATGGCATTGCCTGGGCAACCCTTGTGGTTGCCCAGGCAATTCCCGAGCTTATCCGGGCAACCTCTTGTGGTTATCCGGGCAGGCACAAGGCCTGCCCCTACGCAGCGCGGGAACATCAAAGCTGACTGATTTTTAAACACACCCAACACAAAAAATAGCCAAGGTTGCCTGTCAAATTAGGTAAAATAACAAAGAATTTTCAGACTAGCCCTATCCGTGAAGCCACACCTAGACGATTTAGTACAAACGCCCATCCCCACCCGGTACGGCGAATTCATCCTGCACTATTACAGTAACGACATCGACGACAAGGAGCATATCGCCCTGGTCAAAGGCGACGTTGCCAATAGGGAGAACATCCCGGTGCGTATCCATTCGGAATGTTTTACTGGAGATGTGTTAGGGTCAAGGCGCTGCGATTGCGGCGAACAGCTAGCTATGGCGATGCAAATGATTAATGAGGCCAATACGGGAATTTTGATCTATCTACGCCAGGAAGGGCGCGGTATCGGCCTACTGAAAAAGCTGCAAGCGTATAATTTGCAGGATAAGGGGCTCGATACCGTCGATGCCAATATCCATCTGGGTCATCTGGCTGATGAGCGCGAATACAATGTTGCCGCCCTAATGTTGGAAAGTTTACAGGTCAAGTCCATACAACTCATCACCAATAACCCCAAAAAAATAGATGCCTTAAAAAAATTGGGCATTAATGTCGTTAAACGTATTCCGATTGAAGTCGTCGCCCATAAAGACAATCTCGGTTACTTGAAGACCAAGGCCAAGAAAATGGCGCATATATTGTTTGAGCCGAAGAAATAATTTTTTGATTGTTAGTATGCGGATTACGACTGCATGGATGCAGGAGGTAGGGCAACGCACGGAGCGGTTGCCGAGACGCGCAAACCGTTTAACTTTCAGAAAAGTAAGGATTTTCCGCGCGTCGTATTCCGCCATATCGAAGGACACCGCATAGGGCGGATTACGCCGCGCCCATAATGCAATCAAAACGGATAGGCCGTGCATTTGCGCGGCTAATCCGCCCTATGGCCCTTGTTCAAAGTTTACCTAAGATACCGTGTTTTCTAACTTTGCTTGACCTGCTGCGTTGTTACCACGTCCGGGACTTTTCTTATCAGATACCAACTCAAACTTATTACCTGACGGCATCTCGTCTTTATGGACATTATCGAACGGAAGCACCAATGCTGGCAAAGGCGTTCTATTATCTTGCCAGTCCGTCAGATAGATTTTTTTAACCTTAATGCCGGACATAACGGCTTGCTCGACTAAATGACTAATTCCGCCAATACCGAGTTCGCTCTTGTCGTCGTAAAGCACCAGCAAGGTGATTTCAGTATTTTCCCCTAGCTGATTGGCTGCGACTATGGCATGCTGCAACATCCACAAGTTATTACGTCGTCCTACATTGTAGTGCGGCCGGCCTTGTAGCCAACGCGGCAATTCGTTGGAATCCGTGAAACAATTGATCGCCCAGGTTTGGATATTGTCGTCCTGCTTGGCTTGTGGCTCGTTGCGCATTTCGTCAACTCGGCGATAGACTTTAGAAAACTTGTCCACCCATTCTGGCCCTGCTGGTGCAACATAGCGTCCCACGTACCCTGCCTTTGGTAAGGCAAGGCATAAGCGCGTGGGCATGTTAAGTTCGTGGCAAGCTTCGTGGAACAGCAAATCGCCACCGTGCGCGCCAGCAGCCATCCCAAAGGCAATCTCATTTTGCCCATTCGCCGTGTCATGCTTCAGCCCCACTTCTTCTTCAATCGCTTTCCTAATCAAGTCTTTAGCTTCATTGACGCATTCCTTGCGAAAACCGATGCGCTTCGCCTGGGAATCGGGCTGGATATTTAGGCGTAGGCCCGCAAACATAAGGAGTCGTCTGCGAGCCGTAGACCGAGTCTTTTTAATATCGGCGCACTGAAGCATTTCCATCGCACGAGTCACGTTATCGCCAATCGTACCCACAATGCGGGCACCGTTCACGACAGGTATCGTCTCGACCACTAACTTATTTTGCGCTACGCCCCCACGAATTTGAAGCTGCTGGTAAACAGTAAGCGCGCGACACATCGAGAACTCAGAATCGACTGGCGCAAAATGACGGGCATCTGCGTAAAGCTGTGCCACGTATTCTGGTTGATTGGAAATGATACAGGCCACCGACGCAGCCAATAAATTAAACCACGGATCAATTGTGGCTTCACGGCGCAATCGGTCACGTTCCGCCTCAACGGCTAATTCAAGCGTCGCTATCAACTGACCTATGCGGTCATAGCGTTGCGCCTGTTCGGTTTCAGCATCAATCGGACAGGGTTGGATACGCCGCCATACATCGGATAATTTTATGGCCAGTTCCGTTTGTATGACCAGTAAGGTCAAGGCATTCAAGCCAGCATAAGCATTATTGAGATCAGCTTTAAAAGACTCCTCGAATGCTTCATAAGCCCGTTGCAATAAGGGTGAACTGAGTGCCTTGGTCTGCCGTTCGATGTCTAGATTTATTGTATTCCATTGCTTAATCCAGGCTTCTTTCAGGTTTCGGCCATTTAAAGAACGAAGCTGCGATTGCCGGTTCGCTGTCAACGTACCCATACGCGAAACCCGCGCTAGCGCTTGTTCTGAACGTGGCGCATCATTACGGCGCTGATAGATGGTAGATAGAGTTGTGTTCGCCTCAATATCGTCAGGGTAGCGGTTTACGATCAGCTCCCATGTCGCCTTGGCATCGTCGATAAAATTCGCTTCAAACTGCGCGCGCCCGACCTCGCGCAGCCCTTCCGCTTCCCAAAGGCTATCTGCACATTCAACGGCCAGTATGCTTAAGTGTTCTGGCAAGCGAAGATAACGCGCACGTTCCACCTCCTCACGAAACTCTTCCGGCACAGAAATAAACCGCGACCTATCCTCAGCTTCCAATTTCGGCAACAGCTTAAACACAGGGCTGTCGGCCTTATTGGACATGATCGTTCCGCGCAATCCTTCGGTCAGCTTTTCTATGGTTTGTTCGCTATGCTCAAGCAAATCGACCAAATCATAGTCAAAGTATCGGTCAGTCTTAAGGTCAAACGGGTATTCGCTTAAGTTGCTGCGGATAAGGAATGTATACTTATCGCGAAATGCTTGCCTAATGCCCAATTCATAAAACACATTGGCGTTGTGCATAGATAAATCGGCGATAACCAAGTCGGCGGTGATAAGCCGATGGAACATATCCTCACGTATATTGCCCGCGACCAACACGGCGCTGGCCGTTTCGCCACGTATGTTCAACCGACTTAACGCCGGAGCCACCAATAGCTCGTGGACTTTATCGAAATTGATGGCAACTTTCCAATTTGCAGTCTCACCGATTTGCGTCAGGCCACTCAGGACACTTTCTTCATTGATATGGTGGGTTTTAAGCCTCTCGGGCAGGTTAGAAGAACTGACGATCAACTCTTTTACCCCAAAAGGCCTAACGATAAAGGCGTTCAGTGGCATGTGTTACTCCTTAATGAAATTACTGGAACAAAACATAGGCCTTATTATAGATTCGGCCTTTAAATGTTTGAAACCGTTCGTGCTGAGCTTGTCGAAGCACGCACGCCTTTCGACAGGCTCAAGGCGAACGGGAGTTAAGACTTCACAAGGCCGCATCAATAGTTCTTACACGAAACCAAACATCATCTTAATCGAAATCGCCTATGCCCTGCCGCCAACATTACAGAAGATAAGCAATGTCTTATGCGTATATGTAATTTATCAGGAGTAAATTTATTTGTCTGTGAAAAATTTCACTTACATTCAACTCATAAGTGCAATTGCCAAAGGTGCGACAATTTGCCGCATTTCCAAGGTTTAGGTAACTCGTTAGACTATGTCCAGCCTTTGTGTCAGCGCTCATGCTGGAAAGTTTACAGGTTAAGTGTTTAGTCCCACTATTAAGTGGTCTGGTTTATCACCAACTTAAAGAGGAGAAGCGATGGGACAAGTATTACACGGAACAGCCACGACCACGCACGCTACAAGAGCAAAAATACAAGCGTCTGAAGCGGGCATCCGCGAGTTAGCGGAACCGCATAACATCAACCCCAAAACGGCCCACAAATGGAAAAAACGGGACTCCGTAGAGGATCTCAAGTGTGGTGCCAAACCCGGTCAAGGCAGTGTCCTGACCAGCGTGGATGAGGCCGTCACCGTTGAAAC
>NZ_JBKKBJ010000214.1:0-5436 GCF_046714055.1 Methyloglobulus sp.
AAATGGATCGCTTCCTGCTGTTTCCGCTCGTTAACGAGATTTTCGATGGCGATAATGGCCGGACTCAGCAGTTCTTTCTGGATATTCAATAATTGCAGCTTAGATTTTAACAATTCGACCCGGACAAGGTTGCTATTCGCTTCAACCGTCAACATTTTTAGTTCAGCGCTACGCGAATCAATCAGGGTGTTTAGCTGTATTTGCTTGGCCTCTGTTTCAAGCTTTGATGCTGTCCCAGATTGGGGCGTTTCCAGTTTCTTCTGTGCTGTTTCAATCTCCCTTTGAGCTTCAATAGTTTCTTGGCGAATCAGCTGCGGCCGTTCATTTTGCAAAATCAGCTCTTTTTCGAATTTCTTGATTTGCTCATCCAGGGCGCTAATTTTTTCTTTTTCAAAAATCAATCGTTGTTCCAACTCTTCGCCTGAAATCTTACTGAAGTCCTCAGACCTTTGCTTAGTGATCTTTTGCTGCGCTTGTTCAATTTCCCGTTGCAGTTTTTTTGTTTTCTCTGGAGCCTGCTTGATTGCTCCATCAAAATCAGTCGTTTTTGCAGTAACCGATTCAATATTGGCCAAATTTCCCTGGGCTGATTGATAAAACATTAGCAATTGAGCCTTCATAGCCTCATCAATCCCCTGCTGGGTGTTGAGGGCTTCAATTTTGGTCTTGAGCTGGTTTTGGGTAATTTCAGAACCTGTATTTTCTGAGACACTGCTTGCCCTAACCTTTTCGGCCTGTGCATCAACCAGTCCCGCTGCAAGCAACATCAACAAGCAGAGGAGTTTAACCATGCTTAGATGTACGTTACGCATTGAAAAATATGATAAATCAATAAACTTCATAGGTTTTAATTGCCTTTGTGGTTATTGCCATTAGTGTAATTCTCCAGAATAATGACCCATGCTTCATCAGCGGATTCAGCGTATTGGAGCAGTTCGCGGCCGCACTGTGAAATTGCGCCTTCCTCAACCAGCGCATCAAAATTGATTGTCCTATCCCAGTAGTTCTGCCCGAACAGGATAACTGGAACTTTGCGCACTTTTCGTGTTTAAATTAATGCTAGGGTTTCAAAAAGCTCATCCAACGTCCCAAAGCCGCCTGGAAAGGCAACCAGGGCGATTGCCCGCATCAAAAAATGCATTTTACGGATGGCAAAATAATGAAATTGAAAACAAAGTTCCGGTGTAATGTAAGGGTTGGGCTTCTGCTCGCCGGGCAATACAATGTTCAGCCCTATACTTTTCCCATCCACATCCGCCGCACCCCTGTTCGCTGCCTCCATAATTCCCGGCCCACCGCCGGTCACTACGACAATTGACTGCTCCAGTTTTTTTCCTCCACAGTAATTATCCTGCCTAAACTCCGAGCCTCTTCATAGTAATGGCATTTTTTCAAAACTTGTCGGGCATCAGCCACGTTTTGTCTCAGCTTTGCGTCATCCATCGGGTTGCACACTCAGCGCCTGTTCCGCATACAGCATTGCTTGTTGCGCATCGTGGTAATCAGGGATACGGGCGCTACCAAAAATAACGACGGTTGCTTGAATATTGTGTTCCGCCTGCGTTAACTCCGGCTTAAGCAATTCAAGCTGTAACCGCACCGGGCGTAACTCATCACGCATAATAAAATCAAAATCATCGTAAGCCAGTCGATAAGAGGGAGAACTGCTCTGCGCTGTACCATACCCATACGATACGTTCGTAGCATCCTGTTTCGCCGTGGGGAAAGGACTATCACAGGGTATTCGGGGTTTATTGACCATATATATTTCCGTTTATCAATATCTGCTACAAGCTGGATGGGGAGTATCGTTGCCTAAGCTGTATTAAGTACATGTTTATGCCGTCGACAACGCTTTAGCACCGACAGTACCAACTCAACATTGAATTTTGTGTGCTATGGCAAGTAGTTGAGTATAATTATCCTGAATTATAGCGGTGTTATGGCGAACACTTAATATTGGCCAATTATTTCCTCAAGGAAGCCATCCTTATGATCCAACAAGCAAAATTTTTCGCATCCAAATGGTTGATATTGTTTTTGGCAACCCTACCTTTGCAACACCTTTTTGCCGATGGATCAGCGTTACAGGAACCCAGTGTCAGCAAAGAAATCAACGCCATCATTACGGCAAGGCGACACCCTTACCTGAAGCAAGCTAATTTTTCTAATCGGATCGAAGATCTGGATGCACTCTATAAACGCGCTAATTACAAATTGCTATGGCTGGGCGATGATGCCACAACAGCTAAAAATACGGCTGATGCCCTTGAACTTCTTGCAAACGCATCATCTCAGGGATTAATCCAGGAGAATTATGATGCAGAAATGCTGCGAAAAAAATTTAATCTTGCCCTAACTCTCACACCCACTGCCTACAAAGAACTAGCACTCTATGATACAGCGCTCAGTATAGCGGTGTTACGTTTCTTGCACGACATCCATTATGGCCGGGTAAATCCTCATGGAATAAACTTCAACTTACAGTTGCGGGAAAAAAAACTGACTGACTTTCCAGTATTGATCAAAGACAGCATGTCACTGAACACGATTTCCCAACTACCTCTCCTGGTAGAACCAAAGCTACAACAATACCAAAAGCTAAAATCTGCATTAGCGACTTATCGTCTCATTACAGCAAAGTCGCCATCATTCAAGTTTATCGTTAAAGGTAAACTACGGCCTGGAGAACACCATCCTCAGCTGGCGGAACTGAACATATTTTTGGCCGGTGTTGGCGATTTACCCGAAAGTGCTACCATCAATAGCGCCGAAAAAAACCCGAAATACACCGATAATATCGTAGAAGGCGTAAAAAAATTCCAGATCCGTCACGGCTTGGCCGCTGATGGGACTATAGGGCCAGCTACCGCCACTGCGATTAACGAACCCTTGGCACAGCGGATAACGCAGATTGAGCTGGCTATGGAAAGGTTGCGCTGGCTTCCTGAGCTTAATGTCGGGCGCTCAATTATTGTCAATATTCCAGCATTCCAGCTATGGGCGATCGATGACATCAATGATACTGATCCCAACATCATAAATATGCGGGTTGTTGTTGGTAAAGCGCTGAAAAATCAAACGCCTGTATTGATGGCGCAAATGAGTTTTATTGAATTTATGCCTTATTGGAATGTCCCTGCGAACATCTTAAAAGGAGAAATCTTGCCTAAGCTGATCCGAAATCCGGATTATCTGTTTTCCCAAAACATGGAGATCGTTCCCAGCTCTGGACATTCAGCCACGCCTGTTTCCGTAAACAACGACACGATTGAAAAACTCAAGAGAGGCGTTTTAAGGGTTAGGCAGCGTCCCGGGAACAAAAATAGCTTAGGTAAAGTAAAATTTATTTTTCCTAATAAGGACGACGTGTACTTACACGACACGCCCGCGAATTCCTTGTTTAGCAAATCGCGCAGGGATTTTAGCCACGGTTGCGTACGTGTTGAAAATCCAATAGCATTGACCGAATTCGCCTTAAGAAATCAGGGTAAGTGGGATTCTGACACCATAAAAAAAGCCATGAAAAGCCCGATTACACGGCGTGTTATTTTACAGCAGCCCATACCTGTCCTGTTCTTTTACACCACATCATTTATCGACCAAAACAATAATCTTGCGTTTTATCAGGATATTTATGGTCACGACGCAGTTCTACTGGAAGCACTAAAAAAAAACAATGACCTGTCCGACCAATCGATTTTTGTGAGTGCCCGCGTAGAACCTCCTGTTCCCAACGGAATACCTTGATGTATTAACCAAGATTGCATATGGTTTGTAGCTACTTATCGTTTCTCATAGTATTGATTTTTTTAGTTGTGGTCACAACACTCTTTTATGTAATTGGGTTTATCTCACGGTTAGTGAAATCTCGACCTTATCGACCAACCCCACTAATATTATTTGCCCAATAAAGTTAAAAATATGATGAGCCCCCAGACTATCCGAGCTATTCGTCCGTATAGCAGCAAACTCGCCGTATTGGTTAGGCTATAGGATGTTATCGTCATCGGACTGACCTTGTGGTCTATTCTCGAACTGGCATCTGTGCAGTGGGACAACAAACATACCTGGTGGCTGTTGATTTCTGTCGTTGGCTTTGGTGTATTTACTTCGTATAACGAACTATACTGCGGTGCCCGATCCATGTCTACATTGACCGAGACCAGGCTTATTGCGGTTTCCTGGTTTTATGTGATGTTTGTATTGATGTTCGTTGATGGAATTTTTACGCTGATAGATCCTATTTACAAGCAATATTTTTGGATCTGGAGTCTATCCGTCCCCATCGAAATCATTTCCTGGCACGTTATTGTCCGTAGCGTGGCGAATCTGGCCAGAAAATTGAGCAAAAACCAGCATCGGGTTGCAATTGTCGGCATCACGATGCTCGGTTCAGAATTGGAAAAAATCTTCTTTGAAGAAGGTGCTATGGCTATGGACTTTCTCGGTTTTTTTGATGACCGGAAGCGCCTCACTAAGGACAACTATCAATTTGATCCGACCAAATTAGCGGGTGATATAGGCCATCTCATTAAGCTTGCCAAAGAAGGTGCTATCGACCTTGTTTACATTACCTTGCCTCTACGGGCCGAACTACGCATTAAGAAAATTCTTGAACAATTATCGGATAAAACCGCATCTGTCCATTACGTGCCAGATTTGTTTGCATTTGATTTACTCAGATCCAGCCTGATTAACATCAAAGGAATACCTGTCATAAGTATCCACGATACCCATTTTTATGGGATTGACGGTGCAATGAAGAGAATTTTCGATATTGTTTTTAGTAGTGTCGTGTTAACAATCATAGCCATTCCTTTATTGGTGATTGCAATTTCAATCCGATTGACTTCTCCTGGGTCCGTGCTTTTTAAACAACGCCGCTACGGTTTCAGGGGGAAGAGATCATTGTATGGAAATTTAGGACGATGACCGTCTGCGAGGATGTGGACAGCGTTGCGCAGGCCAAGAAAAACGATCCAAGAGTCACCCAATTGGGCGGCTTCCTGAGACGTACATCCCAGGATGAACTACCGCAATTTTTTAATGTATTACTGGGTAGGATGTCTGTCATAGGGCCAAGGCCCCATGCTGTCGCCCATAATGAATTTTATAGAGGTCAAGTTAAAGGTTACATGCTCAGGCACAAAGTGAAACCTGGAATTACCGGGTTAGCTCAAATCAACAGCTACAGTGGCGAAACTGACTCCCTGGACAAAATGGAAGGCCGGATACAATTCGATCTCAACTATATAAGGAACTGGTCGTTGTGGTTAGATATCAAATTCGTGTTATATACTATAAAGCGTGCTTATCCGGTTGTCACAGACAGCCACTACCGGTAGAATGCTGGGCATCTGTACAGCTGGTGCAATCATGGTTATCGACGTGCTTGGGCGGGATGGTTTGCCGTTCCCGAAGTCACTTCCCGAG
>NZ_JBKKBJ010000215.1:0-3871 GCF_046714055.1 Methyloglobulus sp.
GTTCGAATATATTGGAGTGTGTTACAACCGCAAACGGCTACACCCCAGATTGGGCTATATGAGCCCAGTTGCGTTTGAGGCCAATAAAGTCGCTTAGCGGGGTGTCCGTGAAAGCGGGGCAAGATCAGTCTGCAGTGAAGTCAGTCTCGGAAAACGCCTTGATACAGTCAAGC
This sequence comes from Methyloglobulus sp., assembly GCF_046714055.1. GTDB lineage: Bacteria > Pseudomonadota > Gammaproteobacteria > Methylococcales > Methylomonadaceae > Methyloglobulus. Next base: position 174 of record NZ_JBKKBJ010000215.1, read on the forward strand.
TCGTTCTTGAGACCGCCCTGCATGCCCTGAAACCAGAACGCGTCACGGATGTCATCGAACGTCTCTATCGGCAGGCCGTCGGGATTGCCGTCCGTCTTGACCATCAGCGGCGACACCGAACCTATCAGCACGACCTTGGCGACGCGTTTGTTGCCGTGGCGACCGATGTAGCGAGCCACTTCTCCTCCTCCAGTAGAGTGACTGACCAAGGTGGCACCGTTCAGTGCTAGAGTTTCTATAAGCTCCGACAGGTCGTCGGCGTAGGTGTCCATCTCGTTGCCGTTCCAGGGCTGACTCGAACGGCCATGTCCGCGACGATCATGGGCGATACAGCGATAGCCGTTGGAAGCCAGATAGACCATCTGGCTTTCCCAGGCATCGGCGTTGAGCGGCCAGCCGTGGCTGAAGACAACGGGTTGTCCCGAGCCCCAATCCTTATCGTAGATTTCAGTGCCGTCTTTGGTGGTGATCGTATTCATGGTAGAATTTCCTTGGTTGTTTGAGTTTGGGGCTTGATCGAAGCCGTCACGCGCCAAACCATATTGCCTACATCATCGGCAACCAACAACGCCGCTTGTTTGTCTAGCGCAACGCCCACGGGTCTCCCTTGTGCTTCGCCATCTTCGTTAACAAAGCCAGTCAATACATTGATCGGTTTCCCGAAAGGCTTGCCTCCCTTGAAAGGCACAAAAATTACCCGGTAGCCACTGCGTGGTTCACGGTTCCACGAACCGTGCTGACCAATGAAAACTCCGTTGTCGAATGGGGCTGGCCATGCGACACTCTTGGAATAAGCCAGTCCGAGAGAAGCGGTGTGCGACCCGAGTGCATAATCCGGCATCCTTGCCTTGGCAACCAAGTCAGGTCGTTGAGGCTGCACACGTTCGTCCACATGCTGGCCAAAGTAGCTGTAAGGCCAGCCGAAAAAGCTACCGTCGGATACCGAAGTCAGGTAATCCGGAACCAGATCACTGCCGATTTCGTCACGTTCGTTGACCACAGTCCAAAGTGCTCCGCCATCTGGCTCCCAGGCTAGTCCGTTGGGATTGCGCAGACCGGATGCGTAGATGCGGTAGCTACCGCGCTTAGGATCCACCTCCCAGATGGCGGCCCGACCAATCTCTTGATCCATGCCGTTTTCGGCTACATTACTGTTCGATCCCACAGTCACATAGAGTCGTGATCCGTCCCGGCTGGCCAGGAGATTCTTGGTCCAGTGGTGATTGATTAGTCCAGCTGGCAGGTCTATTACCATGACCCCCGGTTGAGCGATCCGGGTTTCACCTTCGGTATAGGGAAACCTTACCACCGCATCCGAGTTGGCCACGTAAAAATCGTTGCCTATAAGCGCCATACCGAAAGGCGAGTTTAATCCTTCGATGAACACCGTCCGCTTTTCTGCCACACCGTCGCCGTCGGTATCGCGCAGCAGGGTGATGCGGTTAGCACTGGGTACGCCTGCGCCAGCCTTGCTCATCAACCAGTTCATGATCCAGCCTATGATGCCTTGTCGATCCTCGGGCTTGGGTGGCGCGTTGGTTTCGGCGACTAATACGTCGCCGTTGGGCAACACATAAAGCCAGCGAGGGTGATCGAGTCCGTCGGCAAAGGCGTTTACGGTCATCCCTAGAGCTGCCACCGGTTTTCCATTCGCAGGCCAGCCCACAGCCTGCGCGATGTTTACCGTGGGAATCAACGTCGGGTTGGGTGGCGGCAATTGGGGATTAGCGCCGATGCCCGCTGCTACCGGCAATTGTGCCACCTCGCCACACGACGTTAGCACTATCGCTACCACCGCTAACAACCATCGTCCTGGGTAGATCATCATAGAATCCGAATAGAATACGGCTACATGCTTAGTGCTGACTACTCGCCATTTGCCGACAACTTTCGGCGCAGGCTCTACAGGCCTCGACGCATTCATCCATACCGCCGACCTTTTCGCAATCCTCTGCACATGCCTCGCAGACTTCGGCGCAGACCTCGCAAATACGACGATGAAAATGTGAACTACTGAGCTGAAAATTGGCCGATGTCTGGCAGATCTCGGCGCAGCTCATCATAAGGCGGAAGTGGCCTGCTTCAACATGCTTTCCACCGACGTTAAGGCAGTGGTTCATGGCGGTTTGTAGGCAGACCTGATGGCAATGGCTACACGCCTCTATACAGGCTTGCATGGACTGTTCATTGTGGGTTGATTGATGCATGGAATTCTCCTAAGGTACATAAAGAAACTGGATTAAGAATAAATAATTCATCTCGACCAAAAATTAAGCTTGGGACGAGGCTAAGGTTCCGTTAAAAACCGTATGGATAACTTAGTCAAAAAATTAGCTGCGGTCGGTACGGTGGCGCACATATTGGCTGTCGAAAGAATTACCAAAAAATGAGTGATGGCAACATTTTAAGCTGTAAATTTATAGATATGTAGATTTAAGGATTTTGGACAGGTTTCAGCGAAAACAGTGCATTTCATCAGCCTGATAAGGCCGCTATCGTTACCCCTCGCGTACTGTTATTCGCTTCGCCGCGAAGGATTTAGACCCTGTCTGGAAATGGTATCGTCTCCGTCACTCAACACCACTGAGCTAACTGAATGCTAATTCTGCGTGACCATTTGAAGAAATTGGATTAGTAGGTTGTTATGCAACCTTGGCGAGATACATGGCAATATCGGCCTGCTTGATCAATTCATTACAATTTTGCCTACCAGCATTATAGATGGCGACGCCGATGCTCGCGGTTATCTCAATAACATGGCTGTCTAGCAGATAAGACGCAGACAGGCGAGCGCGAATTTTCTTCTTCATTGCCGCCGCACTTTCTTTAGCATCGACATCTGTTAGCATGACCACAAATTCATCGCCACCATAGCGGCAGACTGTATCACTATAGCGGACACAGGCGGCTAAACGATCCGCCACTTGTTGCAAGAGTTTATCCCCCGCCAGATGACCAAACCTATCATTGACGCTTTTGAATTTGTCCAGGTCGATAAATAGCAGAGCCACCTGCTTATGTTGCCGTGCAGACTGTACCATTTCCTGCTTGAGCCGATCTAGCAGCAAGCTGCGATTGGGCAACCCGGTAAGCTTGTCGTGATACGCTAAATGACGTGCCTGCATACACTTCTTTGCAAGTCGTATCAGTTTCTGCCTGAACCGTTCATTGGTTTGTTCAAGTGTTTCAATTTGTTGTTGCGCAACTTCCAACTGCTGTTGACTGCTAGCAAGCACTTGCTTGAGTTCGACCAACTCCTCAAGTGGTTGCTGCAATTGCAATTGCGCAGAGATTGGGTTCACACCACCTTCTTGCATGGAAACATAAGAGGGCAAAGAGATATGGCATCCCGCTAGGGCAGTATCGGTCATGCCATATAAGTTCTGTTTATTCATTTTTTATTGTCTCTTCAGGTTGAAGGTCAGCTACATGCACTATTTTTTACCTAGCATCACTTTCCTCTAAGGAGGGAGCATACAGGGTAAGACGGACGCATTCTGTACGGTAACGAACGCAGCAGAAAAAACACAGAAAAACTGAAGTTGACCTAAAGAAATCAATGCTATAACTTTACCTGATTACGTATAAGACTCAGCTACTTTAGAAACTGCAAGTAGACGAAACGCTTGATTTAATGGCCCTCGCTATTTTTTCGAGTTGAATAACGGGATAAAAAAACGAGAAATGCGAACTTTTTA
>NZ_JBKKBJ010000216.1:0-13383 GCF_046714055.1 Methyloglobulus sp.
GGTATAAAACGAGGGAAGCAGGACGGCTGGGGCAGCCGCAGGCATTGGCGGTCGCGTTAAGTTTTTGCCGCTTGCTTGGGCTGGGATGCCCAAAACAAGCTTTCGCAAAAATAGCGACTCCCTTCGGTTCCGTTAAAAATCATCAGCAAGGTCAAACAGTCAAACGATAGCCATATCAAAAAAATCCTGGTGTTAGTCGATAAAAACCCCTTCCCTTTCGTTGGCGAATTTGAATTCAGCCCTCACAGCGGCAAGGCCGATCTTGCCATGCGAATTCGGGTCAACACCTACAGCTATATCCGTGCCATTGCCGAAATGAATGATGGCAAGTTGTATATGTCAAAGAAATATGTTAAAGCCAGTGGCGGTTGCTCTGCGCCAGTGGGGGTCGATCTTGATGCGGCCATGCTGCGCCTGGGTAAAATGAAATTTCGCTTGGATGGGGGCATTAAAACCAAAGAGCCAACACTGGTTCAGCTATTGATTAGCCACCCCAATCTAAGCGGTATGCAAATGGATCAAGTGTCACGGTTCATCAAAAAATCGCATTTCGTTGAACAAATGAAAGTGTCTTTTAACGATAAACCGATTTTGACCGCAAAAACGGATATAGCGATCAGCTCCGATCCCAATTTCCGGTTTTACTTTGTCCCCGATGAAGCCGGTATCTTAAAAGCCGAGATTACCGACACTTCATGTGAAAGCCCAACGGCGCGGGATGTCTGTAAAAAAGGCAATACCTATACGGAAACATACGTCATCAACCCTTGATGTTTGAAGGCTGACTTTGACTATGACAGAATTATTTGCTATTGCGCCTTACCTTGGATATCAAATACGATAAACAATAATATCTGTGATAACAATCCATACTAAGTAATAGCGTGCAACTGTTTTTAAAAGCCGTCATTCCGGCAGGGATTGCCGGTATCCAGACTCCATAGAGGGCTCGGAGCTTGCCGTCCATGGCACTGGATACCCGCTTCCCGGCGGGTATGACGTACTTTTTTGCTTCAGTTGCTAATCAAGTCCTTTAATTCAGATTTTAAATCGGTTATTCATTTTTACTTATAAGGACGAACATTCATAAAGAGCGAATATGAAATACATACTAGCAATAGACCAAGGCACCAGCAGTTCGCGTTGCATTCTTTATGACCAAGAAACCCAGCCTGTTGCCGTTGCCCAGCAAGAATTCAAACAATGGTATCCGCACCCTGGCTGGGTCGAACACCATGCCGAAGAGATTTGGCAAACCCAGGCTAGTGTCATTAAGCAAGCGCTGCAACAACAAGGCTTGAAACCGTCCGATATTGCCGGTATTGGTATCACCAACCAACGGGAAACCACGGTAATTTGGGAACGAAAAACGGGCAAACCTATTTACAATGCCATCGTCTGGCAAGACAGACGGACTGCCGACGAATGTACTCGGCTTAAGGATGCGGGTTTTGAACCGACGGTCCAGGCCAAAACCGGACTATTGCTTGATGCCTATTTTTCAGCGACCAAGATAAAATGGCTGCTGGATAACGTCGAAGGTGCCAGAACTAAAGCCGAACGCGGTGAACTGGCTTTTGGCACCATTGATTCGTGGCTGGTTTGGAACCTTAGCCAAGGCGAATTGCATATTACCGATGTCTCTAACGCTTCCCGTACCCTGTTATACAACATCGAACAACTTCGATGGGATGAGGAATTACTGGCATTATTCGATATCCCCCCTGCCCTGCTCCCCACCGTAAAAACATCCACCGAAGTCTATGGATTAACCCAGCATCCCGAAATAGGTTTGGGCATACCCATTGCAGCCATTGCTGGCGATCAGCAAGCCGCCTTATTCGGCCAGCTTTGCCATCAACCCGGCATGGCGAAATGCACTTATGGCACGGGGTCGTTTTTAATGATGAATACCGGGCGCAAAAAAGTGGTCTCAAAACACCGCTTACTTACCACCATCGCCTGGCAAATCGGTGATGATGTCACCTACGCCCTTGAAGGCAGCGTGTTTATGGGCGGCGCGGTCATGCAATGGTTACGGGATGGTTTGATGGTATTCAAACAAGCGTCGGATTCCGAAGCGCTAGCCAGCAGCGTCAGCGATAACGGCGGCGTTTATTTTGTCCCCGCGCTGACTGGGCTCGGCGCACCACATTGGGATCCCCATGCCCGTGGCGCTATCTTCGGTATTACCCGTGGCACGACCCGCGCACATCTGGCTCGGGCAGCGCTGGAAAGCATTGCTTTCCAAGTCGATGAACTCTTGCAGACCATGGCCTTAGACTGCGGCGAACCCATTACCCAATTACGGATAGACGGCGGCGCAGCCAACAACAACCTCATGGTGCAATTTCAGGCGGACATATCCAACATCAACGTCGCCCGGCCCGATAACCTGGAAACCACCGCCCTGGGTGCGGCTTATCTAGCGGGTCTCGCCGTGGGTTTTTGGAAAATTGATGAACTCAACAAATCATTGCGTGTTAACCAGACATTTAAACCTAATTTGCCATCTGAACAGGTTGATTTGCTCAAAAACTATTGGCAGAAAGCTGTTGCCAGGGCAAAAAACTGGGCAGAATAAATATTGCTGGGATGGAGCGCTAGAATAAATATTGTAGGTTGGGTTGGCATCGCCAACCCAACAAATCCCTTATATCTCCTATTTGTTGGGTCACTACGTAGATCGCCCTACATTTTGCGTCTTACCGCGTTGGCTAAGAACACCCGAGCACCGCTTTGATCCTGGTTGCGTCCGCTATCATCTGAGCCTTTTTTGCAGGCGGGATCACGCTCGGTGGCTGCGCTTGAACGTATTGAATGAAGAGGCTGAGCACCCCGCAGGCCAAGGGCTTGTTCCGGGGATTGGCCAGGGCGGTTTGCAATGCTGCCAACAGTTTTGTTTTAAGGGGCGTCGGCAGCGCCATGCCTTTCGCGAGCTGCACCAAGTCCACGATCTGTTCCGGCGCACCTTTGACCTTCACGGTGAAGCTGGCGCTGGCTGCGTTGCCGGCAGCATCGCCCGCCGCGCATTGCACCACGGTTGTGCCAATGGAATACGCTGCCCGAAACAGGCGTACAGACCAGGGACGTGACGCCGGTATTGTCCGTAACTTGAACGGTGTAGTTGACCACCGCACCGGTTGGCATCGTTGCATTGACAATGATATTGACGGGTGGGGTGAAAACGGGCGGTTCATTGTCGCTAGCCTGTAGCGAGAACGTTGCGCCCTTGACGTTTCGCGAGCTGTTGCCGTCTTCGTTGCTCGCCCAGACGACGCGAACGTAGCCGCTGCCCAGCACTGTGATGTCGTTGCGGTGCTCGGTGACCAGGGGGGTGTTGGTGATCTGGTACAGCTGGTTCGAAGCTAGGTCGTAAACGAAGATGTCGCTCGTTCCGCCGAGCGTAAGGCTGCTTTCGAAGGCGATGAAGTTGCCCGCGATGCTCGGGTTGCCTTCGTGGGTCGACATCTGGAGCTGCACTTCGGCGCCACCGGCGACTGGGCGCCAGAAGAGGTCCGCGTTCCCCGCGCGGAAGGAGTCGTAGACCACCAGCGTGCCGTTGGTGTCGGGGTAGTGTTCGGCGTTGGGCGAGTCGTTCGTCACGCCCACGTTCCAGACCGCTCCAACCTTCGCTGCCTGCCAGATGTCGCAGTTGCTCAGCGACGAGTTGCAGTGCTCCCAGGTGACGACGTTCCCGTCAGGAGAAACGGAGGGGCTCTCGTCCGGGTTGGTGTCGTTGGTGATCCGCACCGAGGTCAAGGTCGCCAGGTCGTGAATGACGATCTCGCTGTTGCTCGGCTCCAGACCGAAGTAGTAGGTTGGGTTGCATGCTTTTCGCAACCCAACATTGACTATGTCATGACGATCATGTTGGTTTGATCGCCAACCAAACTTTTTTGGGCTCCGAAATGTTGGGTTAACGATGAAGCTGTTAATCCAACCTACCGCAACTCATCAACCCAATCCAACCCAACCGTAATCCAATTTACAATTCGCTGCTATTCATGACCCATATTGTCGGGTATGGCAATGGTATCGCTTCCCCATGTTGTGGGTAAAATACCTTGGCGTATGTGTCGGTGGATGCTGCTATACGCCCAATCCGCTGGACGCGCCACATAACCATGTTTGACGGGATTGTAATGGACGGCGCACCCTTTCCTCCTTAAACGCGGTACGCAAACGCGCTATGGCATCTTCGGTATTTAAAAAACGGGCGCGACGAAATGTTACGACGGTAAAAAAATAGGTTGCACCTTCGGTAAAATCGCGGCGATATTACATACGCCGTATTTTGTACAACTGGATGGCCTTTGTAAACCTCGTGATTGGGGGCCGACCTAGCAATGACATTGTAATCAATAGAATCAATAGTGTAACGCGCCGTCCGGCTTTGCTTTTTGGGCTTTAGCGCTATCTATAGTAAATAAAGTTAACAACAGCGGTAGTATCACTGAATTCAGAGGGTTTGCTGATTATGAATGATGTCCTAGGATTTAGGGTTGTGGCAGGAAGTCCATAAGAAAAATCGATAGCCTTTACTTTGAAGGGTATGCCAGCTTTGACCATGAATTCGATAATTAGGTCTTCGTCGATTAAACCAACACTATCAAGGCTCCAATGGGGTTGCAGAGACTCCGAAAATAGCTGCCCGGCAACTGTTGAATGAAGCACATCAGCCCCTTCGACAGTAACTTTTAATTTAGGTGCGTGCCTTGGTGATTTAACCCGTATCCTAATCTTTCGCTTATCAGAATTTTTATCAGATAGGGCACTGTCTTCCAGCGTTTCTATCGTCGGCGATTGCAAAGCTAACATGGGAACTGGTGCTGCCCACATTGCAGGAAAATTGTCGCCAAATAACTCAGGCAGATGTTGTTTTGCCTGGGGGCTAGCAAAAAAAGCCGAGGTCCATTCATCAAGTTGTTTATCCGTAGACAGCCAAAAGGCTCGCTGTCCTGAACTGCTGAGCACGTAAAACAAGGTATTTTGGCGTGGATGATTGGCATCAAAACCGGAAGTGAATGAACCTATTGCCAATGCTACAGCGCCTAATAGTAATGATAATCCTATCAAATATTTTCGTTGCCCTATCATCTCCAAGAGAGGAGTTAACAGGCCTAATAACAATACCAGGGGAACAATCACCACACCGATCATTTGCGGTGTTAAGCCGATAAATAACCCTCTTATAAGTGGCGTGAATAGCAGGATGCCGGGAATACTTCCCAGAAAAATCACTATCGGCGAACCTTGGAAAGTCCCCTCTCCCCCTGGGAGAGGGCTAGGGTGAGGGAAAATTGACTCTAAACCCCTCATCCCAACCTTCTCCCGAAGAGAGAAGGGGTTTATAAATAATATCCCCACAACCAGAATCATTGCCACCAAAGGCCAGAAGAACAGGAAACTCGCCCCTGGCAGCCAAAGACTACTCACCACTAGCAATAGCAACCAGCAAGCCATGACCCCGAGGATAAATTCTATGAGCCGTAACCATTTGTATAGATATGCTTGCAAAATACGAAACAATCCAATGTTCAGGAAAACGAAAGCCAGCAAATACCAATGACTGTTATAGGTGTCGCCCTGAACAAACGATTCATATTCAGGATGTAATTGGCAGATACTCAACCATAAAAAATGGCTAGCCATTGCCAAACCAAATAAGATAAATAGGAATACGATAGCCCCTGATACTACCCGACCTACCCGCACGGTTTTCGTTCTCAAACCCAGCGTTATTGCCGTAGCAAACAGCAGCAGTACAATGCCGTTAAGCGGCATAACCCAACCCACCGGATAATTGAGCAATCCTAATCCGGGTACATCAAAATAGACACGATCTGTAGATTTCAGGTCGTTTAAAGGGAGATTGCCAAAATACTTGACCAAGGCAAGCATGATGTCTCCCTCGTGTTGCAAACTGCCTTGATCTAGCAATTCAGGACGGTCAAGTTGGGTGTGGTAATGCGTGTGGCCTTCAATCGCCGCGAAATTCATCCCCGGAATGCCTGCCTGTATAAAGACGGACATATCGGTATCATTGGGTAAGCGTTTGTAAACCTCATACATCATGGAATTAGCCAATAAAAAGGGTGCGGCAGTTGCCAGTCCCTCGATGAGTTTTCCATTGCCCTGGCTGGTTTCAAACATCATAAAAGCGCCGCGATTGCCACGATACTCAAAATTCAGAGCCAGACCGATATTTTTTGCCCAAGGATGTTGGCGGACAAACGCTTCTGCTCCAAGCAATCCCGTCTCCTCGCTATCGGTAAAAATAGTAAGCAAGTCGTTTTGTAATGCGGGCTGCGTTTTTATGGCCCGCAGCGTTTCCAGGATTGCCGCGACCGATGCGCCGTCGTCTGCGGCTCCAGACCCTGTGTGTACGGAATCGTAATGCGCGACCAGCAGCAATGCCTTACCCGGTTTTGTCCCCGGAATCCGCACCAGTACGTTATGAATTCGTCCTGCGTGTTTTTTTTGAGGATAGACCACCAGCGCCGATTGTATTTCCGGCGCAAGACCCAATCCTTTTAACTGGGCAACCAAATACTGGCGCACTTCAGCATTCTCACGGCTACCTGTCGGATGTGGTTGCGATCCGATTTGTCGCACATGTAACATGGCGCGGACTGAAGAAAAAGCCGACGTAGGTGCAGAAAATGAGGATGGCGTGGGCGGTAATGTGTGGAAAAGCCCAATGCCCACTAGCGCCAGAACCCCGACAAGGAAAATGATAGCCTGGGTGGATTTGGTCTTTTGTAGTGGCTGATGTTCATTTAGCATCGTGGGCGTTGGGTGTTTAGTCACAAAACATGCCTTTTATTCGGTCAGCCAACACACTAGCCAGTAAATAGGAAAGCTATTTATGCTGAAATTAAGCTCTACTTTATCGGATTAACATTCAAGCTCGTCATACCCGCCTGGAAGCGGGTATCCAGTGCCATGGGGCAATCTCAAATCCATCCCTGGATCTGGATTCCGGCAATCCATGCCGGAATGACGCGCTTAGAAAATAGTCAGTAATAATATGACAATCCAGTATTAGCCATTTGAAACGGCTCTTAACCGTCTGATAACACCAATCGGGAAGTTCCTTTCTGGTTATTTGCACTCACCACCGCAAAATCTAAATTAACCAAATCTTCAAATTGGGCTCTAGCTTGTTGGACGATTTCTTCGGCCAAGTCAGCGCTTTCAACAGCACAGAAACCCGTCGGCCCCCAGGATGTTTGACCGACTGCAACCGCAGATTGCTGTGTTAGCCAAGCCATCGCTTTGGCGACTTCCTTGCTGGCATAGATACCGCCTTGGGCTGGGGAAAAGTGTTTGCCGACTGCTTGTTGTAATTGCGAAATGACGTGACCGAATTGCTTAAGGTCATGTTCAGCAACGGCTGGCAACCCTTGCATCATAATAAGGTAACACAAATGCTCTGCTTCATGCTGCGTGAAAGGCGGCAATGACTCAAATGCCGCGATTTCCTGCTTGCCATGCAAGCCTTGTCCACGCCGGTCGAAAACCAGGATAAAGCGCCAGTCTGATGGCACATGAAGGTGGACAAGCACAGGTGGGGTAATGGTTTTTTCGCCACGTCCGCCATCAACGACCAAGCCGCCATGTTCAAACACACCGATGCCTATGCCGGAACGTAAGCCCCTATCCATTACCGAGGCAATATCGCGCACGGTCAGCCCTAAGCCGTAATAGGCGTTTAATGCCGAACCGATTGCCAAGGCCATTTGGGTTCCTGAACCCAAACCCACATGCTCAGGAATTGCCGATTCAATGGTTATATTAAGCTGATCGGATACGTTTAACGCATCACATAACTGGGTCAAACACCGATCGGCTCGTTGTGCGGAAGGCCCGGTAATGCGACGCTGGCCTGCTTTGGATAAGGTCAACCATGTGTTTATTTCGTTCAGGGCAATACCGATACTGCCAAAATGTCGGCCCAACGACCCGCTCAGGTCAATAAAGCCCATGTGTAATCTTGCGGGTGCGCTGACAGATATTCTGGTAAAGGAAGACATTAAGTTACTGGATTTTTAATCGCTGGTTTATGGGCAATTATATCCTGATAGGCACGTGGGGGGTAAGGTTTCAAAGACTTGTGACAGGTCATCCAACATGCAATCGCACATTTCAACCGTTAAGGGATTGACGGGGAATGTCGAAGGAACGTACACCGAATAAGCGCCCGCCGCAGATGCAGCGACAATACCCGTATGTGAATCTTCAAATACCATACACTGACGAATATCAACCAGCATCCGCTCGGCTGCTTTCAGGAAAATGTCAGGCTCCGGCTTGACCCGATCTACATCATCGCCCGTGACAAGCAAAGGGAATCGCCCAGAAAGCCCAGCAATAGCGAGACAATGTCGCGCGTAAACCGCCCAACTATTGGTTGCCAAGCAAACCGGAATCCCTTGTTGCTCGGCATAATCAAGCAAAGTCACAACGCCTGTTTTGACTGCTATGCCGTGTTCACGGACATGGTTTCGCCAACAGTCAGTACCTAACTGTTTAAAAGCATGCAAATTAAAATCTTGCCCTAACCAAGTCTGTAACTGCGCTTCGACTTGATGATAATGATAACCGGACAAAATTTTGAAAGAATCCGGTGCTAACTTATAACCCATTGCCTTAACCGCTTGTTGCCAAGCAGCAAAGTAGCTCGGTTCGGTATCCAAAACCAGACCGTCCATATCAAAGATAAATGCAGAAAAGTCGGTTAATCTCAGCATTGAACGACCTTTATATACTCGTCCGGTGCTTCCCGGCTGGAGCCTACGACAAGCCTAATAATTCCATTTTCTGACTGTTCCAATAATCCGGCAATCTCTACCGTTTCTCCCACAAACGCTTGGCCTGTATACGTTGCAGTAAAACAGACAACCAATCCGATATTTTCATGATCGATTTTAAATATTGCTGGATAATCGAATCCGTACTTGTCTTCGATAATTTTGCACTGAACAGTAATTTCGCCGTATTTATGATAAACAATAAGTTCCGCATTAACCTGTCCGTCAATAAAATTAAGGTCAAATTTTCTTCCGTTAATGAGCGCTTTGTTGAATTTACGGCGCTCATGCCAAACATATTCTTGTAAAGTTAAGGCACACGAACGTCGCGCATAAGATTCTTGCCATTCCTTATCGCTCAACGCACCCAATTGATATTGCTCGATAAATTCAGCAGTAATTGCCCGTGCTTGGTGGAACTGTTCCCGATCATAAAACACCAAGTCTATATCCGAATTTTGTTTCTGCGCCCCTATCAAGATAGAACCGGTCACTCCGGCTTTTGATAAGTCCAGGCCGTTTTGTTGGAATAATAGGCACAAGTCATATAAATCCTGTTCGACCTTATCACGGAATTGGCCAGATAGAATCTGCTGTAACCGTTGCCCTGGGCTATGGTGTTGAACGATACGCCTGGTATCTACTGCATGGAGTTGGGCATCCAACATCGCAGAATAATGCAGATATTCGGGATAATTACTTTTTAAATATTCGTTTGCTGGCTCAGTTGCAACTTTATGCCACTGCCTGTTATGTTCAGCATCGCGCTTAATGTAACGCAGAAAGCACAGTACTTTCTCTTGCCCACCACAGCGTTCTGTACCCTGCTGGACAACCGCAAAAACCAGTCCTTCTGCGGTTTCGATAAAGTCTTTAGGTAGATAAGGTTCATTTTTTTTCGACATCTTTAAATAATTACCAATGCCTCTTTGCTAAAGCAACAAACGTTTATGGAGCAAGGCGAAAGGCACAAGGCCAAAGGCTAAAAGGTTGTTGTTTCGCTCCTTTTGCCTTGCACCTAAGTCATAAATTTATTGAAAACCCGAGCTTATTCTTTTATGCTCACGCAGTTTTGACCGATAAACCACAAGCCACCCCTTATTATGCCCTAAATCACTCACAGGAAACCTTATGAAAATTGGTGTACCCAAAGAAATTCACCCCGGTGAAAAGCGCGTAGCCACAACGCCGGAGGCCGCAGAACAAATTATCAAGCTGGGTTTTTCCGTCCTGCTCGAAAGCGGTGCGGGGCTTGCTGCGAATATTTCAGATGAAGCCTACAAAGAAGCGGGCGTTGAAATTGTAAACAATGCCAAAACATTGTGGAAAAAAGCGGATATCGTCATGAAAGTTCGTGCGCCCGAACGTCACCCCGAACTGGCGCTCGACGAAATTGAGCTGTTGTCTAAAGGTGGTTGTTTGATCAGTTTTATCTGGCCTGCACAAAATGAAGAGCTGATGAAACGACTGGCTGCTAAAGATGCAACCGTATTGGCGATGGACAGCGTACCACGGATATCCAGGGCGCAAAAACTCGATGCCCTCAGCTCAATGGCGAATATCGCCGGATACCGCGCTATCATCGAAGCGGCCCAACATTTTGGCCGATTTTTTACCGGTCAGATCACCGCCGCCGGTAAAATCCCGCCTGCCAAAGTCTTGGTCATTGGCGCCGGGGTTGCCGGATTAGCGGCAATTGGCGCTGCGAAAAGCATGGGCGCTATCGTGCGTTCCTTCGACACCCGCCCTGAAGTCAAAGAGCAAATCGAAAGCATGGATGCCGAATTCCTGATGCTCGATTTCAAAGAGGAAGGCTCAGGCACGGGCGGTTATGCCAAAACCATGTCCAAAGAGTTCATTGAAGCGGAAATGGCCTTGTTTGCCAAACAGGCGATGGAAGTGGACATTATTGTGACAACGGCGCTCATTCCTGGGAAGCCTGCCCCAAAACTAATCACCCAGGCGATGGTTTTATCCATGAAGCCCGGCAGTGTCATCGTTGATTTGGCGGCTGAACAAGGCGGCAATTGTGAATTGACCGAGAAAGATAAGGTCGTTGTCAAACATGACGTTACTATAATCGGGTACACCAATCTGCCTAGCCGACTTGCCAACCAGTCCAGCCAACTTTACGCTACCAATATAAGGCATCTACTGACCGATTTGTGTCCTGAAAAAAATGGCGTTATCAACGTCAACATGGAAGACGAAGTGATCCGGGGTACGACTGTCATCAAGGAAGGCAAAATCACCTGGCCCCCACCGCCGCCTACACTAACGGTTGCCCCCGCTGCAAAAACAGAAGCCAAGGCTGTCATTAAACCTGCTAAAAAGTCAATCCTGCCCGAACCTGTCAAACAATTCCTGCCTTTGCTACTGGGCGGTGCGGCGTTGTTCGGTATCGGTTCGGTAGCGCCGACCGCCTTTATGTCGCATTTCACGGTGTTCGTATTGGCCTGTTTCATCGGTTATCAGGTGATCTGGAACGTCACCCCGTCCTTGCACACGCCGCTGATGAGCGTAACCAATGCGATCAGCGGCATTATAGTGATTGGTGCCTTGGTGCAAATTTCCACGCCGGGCTTTTTTATTACGATCCTCGCGGGGCTGGCTATTTTAATCGCCTCTATCAATATCGCGGGTGGCTTTCTGGTTACCCGGCGCATGTTAGAAATGTTCAGAAAATAATAAGGGGAAAATGATGTCTCAAAGTTTAGTCACGATGTCTTACATCGTCGCCACCATCCTGTTCATTCTAAGCTTAAGCGGATTAAGCCACCAGGAAACGTCCGGGCGCGGCAATTATTTCGGCATGTTGGGCATGGCGATTGCGATTGTAGCCACGTCCTTTAGCGGTGCGGTCAATTCTTATATCATCCTGGTTTTGGCCCTGCTGATTGGCGGGGCAATAGGCACAAAAGCGGCATTAAAAGTCCAAATGACACAAATGCCGGAATTGGTTGCCATCATGCACAGCCTAGTCGGTATGGCGGCTGTGTTAGTCGGTTTTGCCAACTTCATGGATAGCACTAGCACGGTCAGCGGCGTGGAAAAAACCATCCATGAAGTCGAAATTTACCTGGGTATCTTTATCGGCGCAGTCACCTTCTCCGGCTCTGTGATTGCATTCGGCAAGCTCAGCGAAAAAATCAGTGGCAAACCCATGTTGTTACCCGGTCGGCACTGGCTGAACTTGGGCTTATTGGTTTCGGCAATTTTTCTGTGCACGATGTTCTTAAGCCAAGCTGAAACGGGCGGCGGCACTTTCCCCTTATTGCTTATGACCCTCGTTGCCTTGGCATTCGGCGTACACATGGTGATGGCGATTGGCGGTGCGGATATGCCCGTGGTAGTGTCCATGCTGAACAGCTACTCCGGTTGGGCAGCGGCGGCGACTGGATTCATGTTAAACAATGATCTGCTGATTGTGACCGGGGCGCTCGTCGGCAGCAGCGGGGCGATCTTGAGTTACATCATGTGCCGTGCCATGAACCGCCATTTCCTTAGCGTGATTGCAGGCGGCTTTGGTACGGCTTCGGGTGGCGATGCTGCCGTGGTCGAGGGCGAAGTCCAACCGATTGATGCCGAAGAAGCTGCCCGTTTACTCATGGATGCCAAAAACGTCATGATTATTCCCGGTTACGGTATGGCGGTTGCACAAGCACAGCACACCGTCAATGAAATCACCAAATTCTTGAGGGATAAAGGCAAAAAAGTGGGTTTTGGTATCCACCCCGTCGCGGGCCGTATGCCGGGGCACATGAACGTCTTACTGGCTGAAGCCAAAGTGCCTTACGATATCGTCTACGAAATGGACGAAATCAATGAGGATTGGGATAAGGTGGATGTCTCTATCGTGATCGGCGCCAACGACATCGTCAATCCCTCTGCGCTGGATGACCCTAACAGCCCCATTGCCGGAATGCCAGTATTGGGATGCTGGAAAGGCGAAACCACCATCGTACTCAAGCGCAGTATGGCCTCCGGCTATGCCGGTGTAGGCAATCCCTTGTTTGTGAAAGACAATACCCGGATGTTATTTGGTGATGCTAATGCCACCATGCAGGCGGTATTGAAGGCGTTGAAGGGTTGAGTTATGTAGGGGTGGAAACCGTTAGGTGTTCCGCCTAATACGTCGGAACACGGCTAACGCCGCTTCCGACTTACGGGTTAATCATACAAGGGCGGATTACGACGCACGGGAAATCCTTACATTTATTAAGTTTGTACGGTTTGCGCGTCTAATCCGCCCTACCGTGCTACCGTGCTTGTCGCGGACTTTATCGAGCAATTTCTTTGGTTGCATTGGTGTCGTAATTGTTTGCATAGTCTGTCGTGTTGACTTATACTCAAGCCACAATAAATAAGCGGATAATTTTAATTTACTGTGATTATACGACAATTTACAGTCTTTATAAGACACCAGTTGTCGTATATATCACGTTAGGCCTAACAGCACAGCAACAGCATCGACGGGCTTCCAGACCATCTTTGGGTAACGACGATTGCAATACACTCGCTCTGACGTCACAGAGCTTTGATTTTTAGAAATAAGGTGAACACTATG
>NZ_JBKKBJ010000217.1:0-10350 GCF_046714055.1 Methyloglobulus sp.
TCAATGCCTTCCGTTCTCTGCTCGGCATCGCGGGTGAGGTCACTGCCCCCACCTACGCCGAGCTTTACGCCAAAAAATCCTGACCCACTATATCTAGTAGGTGTCTGTGACAACCGGATAAGCACGCCCTCTCCTATTAAGACTGTTATTAACCCGATTAACCTTTTATCCCTTTTGTATAAAGAATATCATTAACTTATGAACCTATTATACTATAATTTATAGGGCGCAATAGTATAGCGTATGCGCCAAAACGAAGCCTACTACGGGGCTATCAAGCCGCATGCCCATCAATCTGCGGCCAAGCCGTCAACACGGCTTTGACAACCGTGGCGAGGGGGATAGCCAAAAACACGCCCCAAAATCCCCATAGGCCGCCAAAAAACAAAATAGCCATAATAATGGCGATAGCATGTAAATTGACTGCCTCAGAAAACAATACCGGAACCAAAAGAACGCCATCCAAGGCCTGGATAATCGAATAGGCAATGACAACATACATGAAATTATCGCCATCCAAGCCCCATTGAAAATAGGCGACCAGCAACACGGGGAATGTCACCAGGGTCGCGCCGATATAAGGGATAATCACTGACAAACCCATCAACACCGAAAGCAACATGGCGTAATTCAGCCCCATTGCTTGGTAAGCCACATAGCTGACCACCCACAAAATGAAAACTTCGGCAAACTTACCGCGTACATAATTGGCGATTTGTATTTCAATCTCTTCCCAAACCCGTACGCTCAGATGCCTGTCCCTTGGCAAATACTGCAAGACCCAGCCAACCAGGATATTTTTATCTTTCAGGAAGAAAAACACCATCATCGGCACTAGAAACAGATACACCAAGGCACTGACCAAACCCACTACGGATGCTGCGGAAACGGTCAGCACATTTTGGCCGTAAACCAGCAATTCCTTTTGGATGGTGAACATGATTTCCTGGATTTTATTTTCATTAATAAACTGCGGATACATTTCCGGCAAGCGCATGATCTGAGTTTGCACCCTGCTGATGAAGGCAGGAATATGTTGGACTAGCTCAACGGCTTGCTGCGTGATGATCGGCATCAAATAAAACAACAGGTAAAGCAAACTGGCCATAAACCCGGAAAACACAAGACCAACCGCAACTAATCTTGGTATCCTCATGCTTTCAACCTTGGCAACCAAGCCTTCCAGAAAATAAGCCAAGACTACGGACACGTATACGGGCTTCAATAAATCGGATAGGAAATAGATCAGGACAAAACTGACCAGCAGGATAATCGCCAGCGAAAAAGCCTGCGAGTTCGGCAAAAAACGGTTAAACCGCTCTTTCAAAAACCGCTTATTGACAAAGTAGGGGTCGGTATTCATTGATGACGAGTTGATGATGCGTTTACTGGCTTACATTCTACCTCCAATAAACAGTTTACACCTATGAAAACTGCGACTTACTTTTACGTCCTGGCCTTGATATTCAACTCGATGAATGGACAACACTGGTGCTTCTCGTCGTAGGACATCAACAAGAATGCCCGATCGATAAGCGAATAGAACTGAAACGGGAATTTCGATAATAAAGGATAAGCGTAATCAAAGCTCAGTATCGGTTCATCCGTATGAATGACGAGCATATAAAGGTCATAAGGGCCGCCCTTGATATTTTTTGAGACATCCTTCACTTCAAGCCGTTGAGTGATTGAGTTTATAAGCTTATGCTCGCTCCATTCCGCTTGTTGATTAGTATCACCGTTCTTATAAGCCATAATAGCCACAGGATCGACCAGCTCTGTCACTTCAATACCCAGCTTTCCGCCCTCGTATAACGCCGCTTCGCAATCCGGCGGATCATTGCCCCGGCCTCGCGCAACCAAGGAATTAAAAAAACCCGCGTTGGCTTTCTCCAGCGATTCTTTTAAGGAATCCACGATTGCCCATTCCTCAAGCTGCCGGTCTACCGGCCAAGCGAAAAAATCACTATAGCCACGCTTTTTCTGCCTCGCCTGATCTAAGGTTTGGGACGTGTTATTTTCATCAGGTTTATCTTTGTCCATAGTAAACTTAGGTGGATTAACGATTCTCTCCTGGTAAGCACTTTGCGAAGCAAAGGCATAACTAACAAAACTGAAATTCAACTTATCATGAAATCAATAGGTTGAAAATTTATTATTAAATTCGGGTATTCGCAAAACCGTGTAGAATTTCTGAAAAATTCATTTTTCAGTGTCGTGTGGAATTATCACACCAAAGTTTAAAAAATCATCATTATTTGGCAAGCCATAGCCTATTTTTTCCTCACGGATTCCAGCCTTGAACGATTGTTTTCAGTTTATGTTTGGCATTGGTGAATAAGGTTCTGGCTCTTAAAACCTCAAAGCTGTAACCGCGCCCCTGTCTTGCAATTGATTTAATGTGATTGTTTACAGATGATTCAGTGTAGGCATTGGTGACCCGGTGGTCGAAGTAGTTAAATACCTCTTTGTGCCAGTTTTCTATTGCCCTCTCCAGGTCGGCAATACAACACGGATGCTGACAGGAACCGAATCTTTCCAATTCAGATAAGCTGATTCTGCCTCTGCCCTGCTCATGTTGCTGTCCCAAATATCATAAGCGTTCTTTGACGTGATACAAATCGTGCAGTACGGGATAGTTCTCTGTCCAACCTGACAATAGGAACTCTTGGGTTGCATCCAGGCCACTCCGTCGTCTCAGCATCAAGAAACGGTCTTTTTTAAGCTGCTTGACTTCTCCGTTGGTCATTTGACTTCTAAGGTTTTTGCAGTCCTTCTCCACCGCTTCATTCGCCATTTTGACGACGTGGAACCTATCGATGACGATGATGGCATTAGGCAAAACCCTATTCACGGCATCCCTGTAAGGCTGCCACATGTCCATCGTGACATATCTGATTTTCTTGGGTTCTTTGAAGCGGTATAAGGCTTTGATGACCGCTGTTTTTTTGCGGCTGCTGACCAAATCTATGAGGGTGCTTTCGCCAATGTTGGTTAATGGTTGTTACGATGTTAGGTTGACGTAAAAACTTGTCATTTCAGTAAGTTTATCCTAAAGTAAGGACTCTTTACATGATTTGGGGGCGCTATGTCGCAACTCGCAAAAATTAGCAGCAAAGGACAAGTCACCGTACCAGTCGATGTACGTAGGAAATTGCATCTTACAACCGGCGATACATTAGCATGGGAAACTGAACCGGATGGTCGCATATGGGTACGTCGTTTAGTGCCCTTGGACATTGATTATTTGGCAGCGGTTAACGGAACATTGTCAGAGTGGAATAGTGCCGAAGATGATGAAGCGTACCGTGACTTATAACCGCTACGACATCGTTAAAGTACCCTTTCCGTTTACTGACAGGCAATCTACCAAGACCCGCCCCGCTTTAGTGTTATCCGATGACAAGGCATTTAATGCCTACATTGGCCATAGCGTCATGGCCATGATTACCAGCGCAAAACATTCCGACTGGCCATTGGATACAGCCATTGAAAACCTAACCGCCGCCGGTTTGCCTGCGTCGTCAATTATTCGCCTTAAACTGTTTACATTGGATAATAGCTTGATTTTGTCTCACTTAGGCCAGCTTGCCACAACCGACAAAGCTATCTTTGAACGAAATTTAAAAACTCTTTTCTGTTTATAAATCATGATCGTCATAATGTCCTGAACCACGGATCATCACCCTACAATTTAACCGCCGTATGGCCGTACAAATCATCCGCCGTACGGTCGTACCCGGCTACGCGGCTGTCTTACGGGTTGTCTCAGTATCGATACTCGAAGCCACCAAACACTGAACGCGTAGCTCCGGGGTTGAACTGGGCGGCATCCAAACCATTGGCATTGCCGGTAATAAAAACTGAAGCCGTGTAATACTCGTTGGTAAGATTACGTCCGTCTACGAATACTTTCCAATGCTTGCCATCGTCCCAACCCATTCTGGCATTCAATAAAGCATAAGGTCTGGCGGCTAAGGTATTAGTAAAATCCACCCAATTTAAGCTGGCGATCTGTGCGTTTGGCCCAATGTAGAAACCACTTGGATGCTGATAGAGTGCCTCAACACGCGCAATATGTTCAGGAATACCGGGCAAACGATTATCGCCTAACCGCTTATCACTATCGAAATGGAAGTTATTCCAGGTGTAATTGCCACTTAGCCTGATTTGGTCGCCCGATGTAATGACATCTAGCGGTACTGTACTTTCAAGAGCCAATTCAATGCCGGTATGCTGGGTTTTTCCAGCGTTGGCCGTTGTAAAGTCGCCGCTACCAAAAGGAGGTGTAGGGATGACAAGGATTTCATCATTCAACCAGGCGTGATAAAAAGCAAAGTCCCATTTCAGCCAGTCAGTTTGGCCACGGGTACCAATTTCCACGGTGCTGGCTGTTTGGCTGGTGCGAGCAGGCTTTAGAAACACATCCGATAAATTTCCTAGAGGCGGTGGCTCTGCACTGCGACTTAAGTTGCCATACAGTTGCGCCTCTTCCGTGGCTTGCCAAGTAAAGCCAAGCTTGGGATTGAAGTTAAAAAAGTCCTGATCAGCCTGATTGCTTGGCCTAGCCGGGCTAGGCACAAAGCCTATCACCCGCTCGTAGTCTACCTTGCGATAGTTGATTTGTCCGCCAACAACCAAGGTGAAGGTATCAGTGAGACTTAATTGATCTTCCAGATAGGCTTCCACGTTAGTCCAGTTGTCCCGCTCTTGATTCAATAAGACACCTCTCTGGAAGCCACCTCCTGGCGTTGCAGCGGCTGCAAAATTGCGGTCTTTAATCCACATCCATTGGTTGAGCCCGCCCCAAACCACTTTATTCTTCAAGCCAAACAAGCCTCCGTTGATCTCATGTCGCCACGAAAAACCGGCATCCTGCCAGGAATCTCGAAAGAAACCGAAAGGAAAGGAGAAGGTAAAGTCTTTGTCGAAATAATAAGCGCCAATGTCAAAACGATCCCCGTCGGCCAATTTTACCGAATGACGTAAATCGACGCGATAAACGGGGAAACCCTGTGGCAGCGTAGTCCCATCAGGATTTTGCTGAGGATTATCGCTGACTTGTTGTTTCGTTATCGGATTTGCAGCCAGGTAGTTATGATTTTGGATGTCAACGGAAAACCGGGTTTCATGATTCTCGTTCCAACGATAGCCAATATTGCCATAACCGAAAATTTGCTCCTGATCGTTGAGTTCGCGGGTGGTGTTGGTATCAATATAGGAGAACGACCCAAAGGCATCAAAGCCTTTTCCCAAAACACCGCCTGCACTGATGGAAGGCCTTACATAGCCGTTAGTGCCGTAAGTCATGCCTACCTTAAGCCGATCAGCCGTATAACCGGTGGGTGTGATGAAATCGATGGCGCCACCCAAATTACTGGAGCCATATTCGAGAGCGCTGGCGCCTCGGTAAACATTAATATGATCAACTGCATAAAAATTAAGCGATTCTGTATCGGTAAATCCATTAGCGTTGGTATAGGGCAGCCCGTCGCGAAGAATTTTTAAACCCCGCATCGGCGAAATGAACGAATTGATGTCGGAGCCCCGGATGGAAATGCGCGAGCCGCTGGTGGCCCCGGCACCGCTATCCCCCAAACACCCGCAGTGTTCGCCAGTGCATCGCTTACCGTCAGCGGTGCACCTTCTTTAATGCGTTCTCCGTCAATGACGGTTGTAGCGCCGGGAACGCGGATTAGTCTTTGCCTAGATTCTGCTATCGATGGTGTTGTCAAATTAGGGCTTTCGGTTTCACCAACCACCGTCATCGGTGCCAATATAATGGTATCTGTGCTTTGGGCGGAATTTTGCACTTCCGGCTTTTCCTCAACACCAGCCGTTTTACTAAAATCGCCAGCCGGCTGTTCCACCGTCACAGTCTTGGCATCGACAAAACGGTAGCTCATGCCGCTGCCTTACAGCAACCGGGTTAGCGCTTGTGACGGGCTTAGGTTGCCGTCCAGTCCGCTCGCTTTGAAGCCACGCAGCTCGTCGGCTTTGACTATCAGTTCCAGGTTGGTGTCGGCGGCAAATTGCAACAGGGCATTATTGAGCGACTGCGCCGGGATATGGTACTGCCGGGCGGCATCGCCCGCGCTTGCTGTTCCGCCTAGGAACAATAACAGCAGTGCCATGATGGGCAGGGTGTTCATGCGCTTGGTAGATAACGGGCAAAATCCCCGTCCGTTGTTTTGCCAACCTGATTTGTTGCTGCGCTTTGGCGTGTTAGTCATGGTTTCTCCTGTTTTTGGTAGTGGTTGTGTTTGAACTGGCCTAAAAATACTTTACATCCCTGTAAACTGGATTCCGGCAATCCCTGCCGGAATGACGGCCTAATAATCAACAGCCAAATGTAACCACTACCTTGTTTTTTATAGGTCTCCTTCCTATACAACGTTTGAGGGGCCAAAATTGCACGGTTTGGGTGAAAATATTTTTTACTTCGGCATGATGTTGACGGGTACCGACTAGCGTATTACTATTTAGCCATTAGTAATGCAACGAGAATCAGAATGCATAAAGTGACCACGAAAAGGCAAGTGACGCTCCCACAAGCGGTTTGCCAGGCAATGGCCTTACAGCCGGGCGATTATGTGGAGGTATTCGCGCGGGATGGGGTGGCTTATATTGTCAAGATGAATTCCGGCAATATAGCTGGAAAGTTTAATCATTTGCTTAAAGGCAACGAATTCCCGTCTTCGGAAGGCATGAAAAAAGCGATCAAAATACGCGCAGCGGATAAAATTTTAGCTAATGGGAACCTCTAAAAATACCCTCTCCCACTGGGAGAGGGCTAGGGTGATGGATGTAAATGATTGATTTTAATCCCCTCATCCCGACCTTCTCCCGAAGGGGGAAGGAGTTTTTTGAATTTTTAGAAGTCCCGTAATGATCGCGGTTGATACTAACGTCCTGCTCCGGTACTTGCTTAAACCCGTCGATAGCCATAACCCGAAGTGGCAGAATGAGGCTGCCGAAACCCTGATTAATCAAGTCGATAAGGTCTTTGTCCCGGCAATCGTCATCGCAGAAATCGAATGGGTTTTGGAGGGCGTTTTTGGCTGCGGAAGGCAGGCGGTTTATTCTGTCATCCACGAGCTTGCGAGCCATACCAAGTTTCAGTTTGATGATTGGGCGGCCTTGAATAATGCGTTATTGGATTACCTTGACTATGTGGGTGTGGATTTATCCGATTGCCTGATTGCGAGGCAAGCGCAAAATGTCTGGGCGGAAACGCTGTATACGTTTGAGAACGAAAAGAAGTTAGGGGCTTTCCCGGTGGCAACCACGCTTAGGTAGGTTGGCTGCGTTGATATTGAATATTTAAGTGCGAATTAAGCGCTAAAAATTTTAAGCACTGAAAATAAGCCCTCTCCAGAGGGAGAGGGTTGGGTGAGGGGAAACCAAAACAAGGCAAACCACTTTGATTTTGATCCCCTCATCCTAACCTTCTCCCGGAGGGGGAAGGAACTGATCACCACACTGAATAGTTACGGTTTTTTTGATAGTTCGGCGTTCGTAAAACGTTATATTGATGAACCCGAAACCGATAAGGTTTTGGCGTGGTGCGATAAAGCCAGCGAAATTATCTCTGAACGGTCAAGTTTTAACGATGCAACAACACCCACCACGAACCCAGCCGAGTTTCTTGCAAGGCCAGCACTGTTCTGACCTTGGCGAGCGTCTCATCAGGATTGTCCAGGGAAAATGCGCCGGTGATACGCAGGTTTTTTAGGCTCGGATCGGAAATAAAGATGCGGCCTGTGCGGTAACGATCCAGTTCGGCAATCAATTCGGCGAGAGGCCAGTCATTCATAAATAACTTGAGTTGTTTCCAGGCGCTGGCTTGGGCAAGATTGACCGTTTCCGGTATGGTTAAGTGACCTTTATAATCATAGCGGAGGCGCTGGCCTTCTTTGATTTCAACCTGGATGTTTTCGGCCTTCTGTAGTTTGGCGGCAACGGCATGTTCCTGGACGGTAATGCTCATTTCACCTGAACCTGGATTATATACTTCGAAAACCGTACCCAAGGCACAGATAGCGAGGCCGCCCGACGCGACTTCAAACGGGCGGTTGGTGTCCTTGGCAACGGTAAATTGTGCCTGGCCGTGGCGCAAGGTAATGTGCCGTAAGGATTCGGTGTAATCCACGGAGACGGCGGTGTTGGTATTGAGCAATAAGTGGCTGCCATCGGCAAGCTGGATGTCCCGTAATTCGCCAGTGCCGGTGCGGTAATCGCTGAGGTAGTCGTCAAAAACATGAGACTGTTCCGGCAGAATTAACGCCACTGCAAACAGCCACGCTGCCGCCAATGACAACGGGACTGCCAGCCAACGGAAATAGCCGGCTGATGACTGTTGCCGAGTGGCTTGTGCTGGTTTTGTTAATGGAATGGTTTGTTTGTTAGGGTTAGTTTCCCTAGTATCGGCTATGGCGGGTGCAGTGACCCGTGGGTTTTGTGCGGCGATGGCCGCATCGTTGAGCAAATCTTCGGCTTTGGCAAAGGCTTGGGCATGATAAATATCTTGCGACAGCCAATCGGCAAAGGCCTGGGTTTCGGCTTCGCTGATCTCCCCTGAACGCAGGAGCACCAGCCATTCAATGGCTTGTTGCATCAGTTCAGGCAGTTTGGCGGTGTCCGTCGGAAAAGGCATTAATGAGATAAATGTAAGCGGTTACTGAATAAGACGTTTCAAGGGTAAAAAACGCTCAAAATAATTCAAGGCTCTATATGGGTTTTGAGGTCTTATCAAACGACTACCAATAATAAGCATAGCGACCATAAATAGTCCCGTCATTTCGGCAATCCCTGCCGGAATGACGGGTATTTTGAAGGATTGCTATATATCGAAGCTCATAATGTAAAAAGACCTCAAAACCCATATAGAGCCTAATTCAATACGGCAATCAATGCCCGTGATCCACGCGCAGGGCCAAATGCGCTAACGCCTTCATTAAATGCCGATGCACTTTGACCCGCGATATGCCCAGCCGTGCCGCAATTTTGTGGTGGGTAAGGCCGTCGATGCTTTGCAGCAAAAACGCGGTGCGGCATTCGGCGTCCAGTTCATCCAGCGCACCTTGCAGGGCTTGTAGCCGTTGCTGCGCCATGACGATTTGTTCAGGCCCCGGAATTTCGCTTGGGTATGAATCTGCACTGAAGCCAGGTGCTATTTCCGCATTAAATCGGCTCCTGACCTTTATTTTGCGTTGGTAATCATTCGCCAGGTTGACGGCAATCCGATAGGCCATGGCACGGGCATTATTGGGGGGATTGCTCTCTGCGTTTTCATGGATACGCAAGAATGTTTCATGGGTGATTTCAGCGGCAACTTCGGAACATTTAAGCCGTTTGGTCAAAAAATTGAGCAATTCTTCGGCCAGGGCTTCGCTCCAATATAAGGCAGGATCAGAAGTCTGAGTTGGTGTCATGATGAAAGCTGCGCTAATGGTTAAATCTTGATTTTCGCATTATCAATGAAAACGCTAACAAACGCTATTTTTAGCGTTAAAATCTTGAGCTTACGCGCAATGTTTGCCTGATGGCAAGGTTAGGTTCTGTTGACATTTGGACTGCATAGGCTAAAAATATGGAATTGCTAATTTAATATAGCTAGCATATTATTCCATTTTGCCATCAGTAGCCTAACAGAGTATTCCAGCATTTTTTGGCATTTACTGTAGCATTTTGATTTGCGGCGCAACCTGGCAAGAAAATGCCTGAACAAGCTGTTATGCCCTTCAACAGTGAAGGTTTCTGCCTTGGATTGCGTATGCCGTCCCTTGGGGACAAACGCCTCGTAGGGTTGCCAGTGATCCGTCATCACCCGCCCAACCGCCACGTCCGCTATGGATTGCCAGAGCTTTTCCCCCGTGGCAGTTCCCCTGGGGCCCAGTACGCAGTCGAGGAACCGTTTCCCATGTCTATCAACAGCAATCCATATCCAGCAATAGTTTTTTTTGAACCGACATAGCTGTGCATTTCGTCCAGTTCAACCACTTGGACAGGCCGATCGCTTTTTATGGCAGCCAACTGTTCGCCAAAGGCCCTGACCCAGTTCAAAATCGTGACATTGCTGAACCCTAGCACACGGCCAATAGACCTGAATCCAAGGCCTTCCAGATAAAGTTCCAAGGCTTGGCGCTTCACGGCCTTGTCCCCAGTGCCGGAACGTTGTGCGACGGTATAACGAGGATGGCAATCTTTGCATAAATAGCGCTGCCGCCCATTCACTTGGCCGTCTTTGCAACTCGCCTGCTTCCCGCATTTTGGACAATCCATCGCAACCTCCCGGTGCATGTTAATGACCCAAAACTTATACAGTATCTATATATAATTAGCAATGCC
>NZ_JBKKBJ010000218.1:0-5644 GCF_046714055.1 Methyloglobulus sp.
AGTTCTGTGCTGATTAATTTAGAATGAATGAGGAATTGATATGTCTGCTGTTGTAGCTGAACATGACGAACACCATGACCACGAACACCATGATCATGGCCCAGCCAAAGGTGTCCTGAGATGGATTGTCACCACCAACCATAAGGATATCGGTACGCTTTACCTAGTGTTTGCTTTGGCCATGTTTTTCGTGGGTGGGGCAATGGCTTTGATTATTCGGGCAGAACTGTTCCAGCCCGGTTTGTCTTTCGTTGAGCCACAGTTCTTCAATTCCATGACCACCATGCACGCGCTGGTCATGATTTTTGGTGCTGTGATGCCTGCATTCGTCGGCTTAGCTAACTGGATGATTCCAATGATGATTGGTGCGCCGGACATGGCTTTGCCGCGCATGAACAATATGAGCTTCTGGATGTTGGTTGCCGGTATTGTGTTGCTGTCCAGCACCCTGTTCATGGAGGGTGGCGCGCCTGCGGCTGGCTGGACGATGTACCCGCCTCTGGTGTTGCAAACGGGGGCGGCGTTGCCTTTTGCCATCTTCTCAGTGCATTTGCTGGGGATATCGTCCATTTTGGGTGCGATCAATATTATTGCGACCATCTTCAATATGCGTGCGCCCGGTATGACGTTGATGCGGATGCCGATGTTCGTCTGGACTTGGGTAGTCACTGCTTTTTTGTTGATTGCAGTAATGCCGGTTTTTGCCGGTGCGGTCACCATGCTGCTGACCGACAAGTTTTTTGAAACCAGTTTCTTTGATGCGGCGGGCGGTGGCGATCCGGTACTTTACCAGCATATTTTCTGGTTTTTTGGCCACCCGGAAGTGTACGTCTTGATTTTGCCTACTTTTGGTTTGGCTTCGACCATTATCCCCGTGTTTGCCAGAAAACCGTTGTTCGGTTATAGCTCAATGGTTTACGCTACAGCCGCTATTGCCTTCCTGTCGTTCATCGTCTGGGCGCATCACATGTTCTCCGTAGGTATGCCGCTTGCCGGGCAGCTGTTTTTCATGTATTCAACCATGATTATCGCTATTCCCACTGCCGTAAAAGTGTTCAACTGGACGGCGACCATGTGGAAAGGTGCCATGACGTTTGAAACCCCCATGCTATTTGCCATTTCTTTTGTGGTGCTGTTTACGCTGGGTGGATTTACCGGCTTGATGATGGCTATTGCCCCCTCAGACTTGCAGTATCACGATACCTATTTTATTGTTGCCCACTTCCATTACGTTTTAGTGCCTTCAGCGATATTTATGATTATGGCTGGCGGTTATTATTGGCTGCCCAAGTGGACGGGCAATATGTACAATGAAAAAATTGGTCAACTGCATTTCTGGCTGTCGGCCATTTCGGTAAATATCCTTTTTTTCCCGCAGCATTTTTTGGGTTTGGCCGGTATGCCGAGGAGAATTCCTGATTATGCCGTGCAGTTCACCGACTGGAATATGATTTCAAGCATTGGCGGCTTTATTTTTGGCTTTAGCCAGTTGTTGTTCCTTTATATTGTCATAGACACCATAAGAGGCGGAACTGGCGAAAAAGCGACTAAAGAAGTGTGGGAAGGCGCATTGCAATACGGTGGTGGCGGGACACAAGGTTTGGAATGGACATTGCCATCTCCACCCCCTTATCACACCTTTACCGAACCGCCAGTTATTGTGCCTACTGAGTATCAGCATGAAACTGCTGAATGATAGCTTGTAGATATAGTAATGAATTTAAAAACCAAAAACTGGCTGACCGCATCCATACTAGGGCTATTGGCACTTAGCTTTTACATATATGCAATGCCCTCAGCCGTCATAGAACAGATTGCCAAAGCGATAAGAGCTGTTTTTAATGGATGATGCCCTAAACCTAAAGCAAAAAAATACCCGGCTCGTCCAGGTTTTGGTCTTGGTCGTAATCGGCATGTTCGGTTTCGGTTATGCCTTGGTGCCGCTTTACGATGTATTGTGTGATTTGACCGGGCTTAACGGCAAAGCGGAATCAGTTGCTGTAGAAGAAATCCCGTATAAGGTTGATACGACTAGGGAGATTAATGTCGAATTCTTGACCACGCTGAACGCATCAACGCCGATGGAATTCCGTACAGAAACCAAGCTTTTAAGAATTCACCCTGGCGAATACCATACGGTGAATTTTTATGCGGAGAATAAGACCGATAAGGTCATGGTAGCCCAGGCAATCCCCAGTTTTTCGCCGGGTGCAGTGGCAAAATATTTTAATAAAATAGAGTGTTTTTGTTTTAAACAGCAAACGTTTAAGGCGGGTGAAGCGAAAGTCATGCCCATGCGCTTCGTGGTTAAGCCGGATTTGCCAAAAGACTTTAAAACATTCACGCTTTCTTATACGTTTTTTGATAATACTAAAGCCGCAGTGCAAAGATAAGAGGAAGAATATGTCTACATCGCATGGTTATTACATCCCGCATAAGGCAACTTGGCCGGTACTCGTCACTGCTGGTTTGTTTTGTATGTTTGCTGGATTCGCCAGTTATCTGAATGGGTCACCTAGCGGAGTGAACTTCATGCTGCTAGGGTTTGCCATTTTCATTATCATGGTGGCGGGATGGTTTACTCTTCAAGCAAGCGAAAGCGAATCAGGCACTTACAATACCCAGGTCGGTATTTCTTTCCGAATGGGAATGATGTGGTTCATTTTCTCGGAAGTGATGTTTTTCGCGGTTTTTTTTGGTACGCTTTGGTATACACGTAATTTATCCGTGCCTTGGTTGGGTGGTGAAGGCACTGGCGCAGCAACGAAAGAATTGCTCAATCCAGCGTATGAAGCAATCTGGCCCACCAATGGGCCTAAGCACCTGGGCGGTAAACTTGTCGAAGGCAAAACGAATGGTGAATTTGAGCCGATGGGAGCTTGGGGATTGCCTTTCGTGAATACCTTATTGCTGCTGTCTAGCGGCGTTACCTGCACCTGGGCGCATCATGGCTTGTTGGCAAAAAACCGCGACCAGCTTATAAAGGGCTTGATTGCTACGGTTTGTTTGGGTTTTTTGTTCGTCAGTTTTCAAGCATTCGAATATCATGAAGCCTACACAGAAATGGGCTTGACCTTAGGCACGGGTATTTACGGTTCTACCTTTTTCATGTTGACAGGTTTCCACGGATTTCATGTTTGCGTTGGTGCCATTATTTTGAGCGTTGTGCTGTTTCGGAGCTGGAAAGGCCATTTCAAACCGGAAAACCATTTTGCATTTGAAGCCGCCGCCTGGTACTGGCACTTTGTTGACGTGGTGTGGTTGGGATTGTTTATCTTTGTGTACTTAATGTAATTTTCTTCATCATTCCCACGCTGGAGCGTGGGAATGCAGTCTTGGACGCTCTAGCGTCCCCCGCTAAGCACTACAAACAATCATCAATTGTTATCCTTAGATTAGGGTAAAAAAGTAATTCCGTTCGTGGTGAGCTTGTCGAACCATGAGCGAAATTAACTTTGTACAGAGTTCCCTTTAAGATTCTATTTTATACTTTCAGTAACCGTGGATTTTTGAGAATGTATCCTGCTACCAATGCCGTGAGGCTTGACAATCCCTGTCGCCACCAAGATAAAAACGAATATAAATAGCAGGACGGATAAGCCGATGCGAAATGTCAATGCCCTGGCCGTTTTTTGGGACGAGGCATCTTCTTTATGCTTGACGAGATGATACAGTGCCGAACCCAAGCTGAAAATAATCATCAGAAAAACGGCAATTAAGGCAATTTTAATCATTATGAAAAGTATGGGGCAGACAACAGTGACCATTATTCTCGGTTATTCAAGCCGGATTTCCAATAGCCAGCAATAAAAAGCCGTATCAACTGCGGGAATGGGGTTTGTAATCCCGTACCAAACGTTTTGATGTTGCTCCTATTTTTGAATTCCCAAAGAGCCGGACGGGGCATGTTATCCATAAGCGCTAACATAAAAATCGTTCGTTACGATCCCGCTGGTACTGTCTTTGTCGAGATGGCATTGTGCGGCTCAAGCTACACATTTCGCAAAAGACCAAGGATGGCTTGCATAGCTTACATCCCTGCCTGAATATCGGCAGCCCATGCCGGTATGACGTTGCCTTTGTTTAGTTGACAATCCTTGCTAATTTGGAAGAACTTTTAGCAAGTTGCCATGCGGCCTAAACCGCCATACGAGGCACAGCACTACCTAAAACCTCAAATTCAGGGTCGCTGGTCAATAAGACCGCTTGTTCTTTGATCGCCAAGGCTGCGGAAAAGCAATCGGCGTAAGACATCGGATAAACCGCCTTCAGCTTTACCGCTTGCCAAAAGATATCTTCTGTAAAGGCAGCAATTTCAATGGGCAATAATGAAATTTCACCCCGTTTGCGTTCAGCGAGCGGCCAACCGAATTGTTTGCCGATACGGTAAACCACTTCGCCGAAATTAATTTGATGTAGCAATACCCGTGCATTGCCACTGGCGGCACAGGCCAAAATCTCGGCGACATGCTCTGCTCCCGGTTCATCCTGCGCCAGACGCAAGAGGGCGCAGGCATCGAGTACGTAAACCCGTTTAACCTCTGACACTTTGGGCAACATCTTGCCGATGTTCTTCAATCAGGTGCTTAGCCAAGGAATCAGTCGTTTTCAAAGAACCGCGAAAAGCTACAATAGGATCCGACGGCAATAGATATAATTCGAGATGGTCTCCCACTTCGCGTATCTCAACTGGAGTGCCGGGCTTAATCCCGTAACGGTGGCGTATTTCTGCCGGAATAACAATTTGGCCTTTGCTTAAAACATTCATGGTAAGCATGTTTAACTCCAATCTTGATAGTTTAACGATATCCTATTAGTCTAACATAAGCAGAATCAACCAAGGCACTAAAAATTCCAATAATTTAGCCGCTTATACAAAAAATAACCGGCAATCGCCAAAACTAACCACATTGTCACCAACGGCCCAATAACGCCATCGTAACTGCTGACCAGATAGAGATGATCGGAACTGGTATTGGTATTGAATAAGCTTTTGCTCAATTTAATCTGCCACACCCAACAGGCATGGCAGCCGATACATAGGCCTAAGCTGGCTTTAACCTGGGTTCTTAGTACGCCCAAAAACACACCGACAGCAAATAAGGCAAAAAATGCCGACAGGATTTCAGGATTTAGCAAATGCGTAAAGGCCTCTCCCAGCAATTTAAACCCACTGAATACGTTAAGTTCTTGTGTTGGTATTTGGGTTTTGCTGTCCAAAAAATGCAGGGTGGCATAATAAAATGCACTGATTAAAATCGCTGCCCTGACGGACATTTTCCTGTTTAGCCCAGTGAGCAGTATCCCCCTGAAAATAGGTTCTTCAAACAATGAAATGAGCAGCGCGAGCAATAATTCAATGACCAGCTTTTTGCTTACCCAGGGCAGTGTCCAAGGCTGGGATTCATCAATAATATTAACGCCGAGCAGGTAAAGCACGATGAAAACAGGCAGTAAGGTAATAAAACCCAAGCCAACTCCTTGTAATAGCTGTTTCGTAAATACGGGCCTGGCTGAAAAGCCCAGGTCAAATTTGCTTAACCTCAGATAGTGCATTGCCGGGAAAATGCTCAGCACCAAAAATAATTGGGTGGATTTTCTGATGATGGTACGAAACGACAGGCCGTCATCCCATACTAACACC
>NZ_JBKKBJ010000219.1:0-16696 GCF_046714055.1 Methyloglobulus sp.
GTGCCTTTCAATCAAACACAAGCTCAATCATTTTGCTCTCAGGGCTAAATTGTATTTGAAAGCCGTCCGGCTGGCTTTCGACGAGCTTCAAACGCTTAAGTGCGTAAGGTGAGTTATTTAAGCAGCTTTGCCTTGGCCGATAAAAAATCTGTGAGTGTCGATTTGGCGACGGGTACGGGCAAAAGTTACGCGATTTACGGGCTGGCAAGAGTAATGCTGGCGGAAGGTTTGGTCGATAAGGTGTTGGTGTTATGCCCGACGTTGACCATAGAAGAAGGCTTAAAAGATAAGTTTTTGCAATTAAGCGCTGATCCCAATTTAACGTCAATTCTGCAAGAACTGGATGCAGTTTATCTTAATCCGGGCATTAAGAGTGCGAATGACCCGATTTTAGCGGGTGATATTTGCGTGGAAAATATTCATGCTGTTTATGACCGTACGGGTTCATCCATACGTGACAGTTTTACGGGCAAGGGCGGTCGTACCCTGGTTTTGAATGACGAGGCGCATCATATTTTCAGTGGCGTAGATCAGGCAACTAAACGCTGGCTTGAGTTTCTGAAAAACCCTGAGTTTGGCTTTCATTTTATCGTCAACTTTACGGGTACACCGTATATTGGCGACAGCTATTTTCCTGATGTGGTTTATCGCTATAGCCTGAAAAAAGCGATTGAGGCGCGGGTAGTTAAGCAAGTCGATTATGCGGAGGAACGATTAATTGGTGTTGATTGCGGCTTTGAAGAAACTTATCAGAACCATGTGCTGAATCAGCAAACTTACGGCAATAAACTGAAGCCTATCAGCATTATTGTCACGGAAAAAATTGCCTCATGTGTGGAAGTCTGGAATGTGTTGGTTGATTTTATTGCGGGCAAAGAAAACCTCACTCGACCACAAGCAGAGAAAAAGGTGATTTGGGTTGCGTCCGGTATTCCCAGTGGTAACGATGGCGTTCGTGTGAAAGCCCTGGTTGATAAAGCGGATAAAGTTCGCCGCGATAATGTGCAGTTGTTAAAAACGGTGGATGATGCCCAGAACCCCGTGGAATGGATTGTTTCGGTCAGTATGTTGACGGAAGGTTGGGATGTGAAAAATGTGTTTCAGATTGTCCCGCATGAGAATAGGGCATTTAATTCCAAGCTGTTAATTTCGCAAGTGCTGGGACGTGGCTTGCGGATGCCGCCGGGTTTGGCTGGCAATGCGTTGGTTAAAATCAATAATCACGAACGCTGGACATCCGATATTGCCGATTTGTACCGTGACGTGCTGGAAATTGAAAATCGGCTGTCTTGGGGTTATTCGGAAGCACAGCAACAATTCGTGTTTGACCTGCATAATCTGGATTATCAAGTTATCCAGCAAACCGAAGAAATCAAGTTAAAAGCAGCCAGTGAGCCGGAAACCATCGATTATTCGCCGCAGTCACGTAGTTATGAAGAAATAACAACTTATAACCGCTCCGCCAAAGTAACCACCTTGATTGAGAATCGCAATATTTTTACGATTGATGAGGCTGTCAAGCGCATTAAACTGTTTTTAAAAGATAAAGATGAGGATTTATCTGCCCGTTGGAGCAGCCAACACATTGCTGATTTGATTCAAAATAATTTGTCACGTACCAATCAAGAGACGGACTTTATCTCCCATGAAAATCTTTTAAAAACCCAGTCCGCCTTTGGGCCGATGTTTAGGGATTTAGGCAAGGTATCGCCGCGTTATGAAATGAAGCCGAATAATTTGATTGATGCAGATATACGCAAGTTAAACCGGCAATCCTTTTCCGAAGACGGATTAAAAAACGCTACGCATGTTTTTTATTTGGAGAATCAGGAGGCTGGTTTATCCGGCGATGAAAAGCCGCTCTGGAAGGGTTTTATGAAAGTACGTGAAATTGCCGTTAACCATGACTATGTTAAGGACGAAGATGCGTATTTGTTAAGTAACTTGCATCCCATCAGCCAAACCGATTTTAAGTCACCGACTAATTTCATCGTCACGTCTTCCGAGCCGGAAACAAAATTCGCCAAACACGTTTTTCAAAATATTAGTTTGTTCGATTCGGTGTTAAAAAGCCCCGATAAGGGCTTTTATGCTTTTCCGTATTCTTACAAGCCGGAAACAACCGCCAAAACACACGTTAAGTCTGAAAACTTCAACCCTGATTTTTTTATCAAGGTTGCGGGGAAGCAAGAGGTGTTAGTTGTAGAGATTAAGGCGGACGGTGATGATTCCAATAAAAACAAAGCCAAACTGCGCGAAGGCAAAAAGCATTTTGCTGAATTAAACCGGAAATTGCAGGAAGATGGCGGGAATTGGACGTACTTCTTTTATTTTTTGAGTCCCGAAGATTATTCGCATTTTTTTAACGCGGTGAAGGATGGGCGTTATGAGAATTGGGAATCTAATTTGATGATTGGTTTACAGGCAAGTTTGTTGGAACAATCATCTGAAACATAATTAATCCGAATCCATATATGTCAGAAAATTTTGCAACATCATATTCTTATAAATTATTCTGCGATGAAAGCTGTCATCTTGAGCATGACAGTTCTAATGTGATGGTACTGGGTACGATTTGTTGTCCTGAAGAAAGTGTCGAGAAAATTAATCGTCAAATTAAAGCCTTACGTTACCAACATAGCTATAAAAATGAGTTGAAATGGACACAGCTGCATTTTAAGCAAATCGGTTTTTACAAAGCCTTGATTGATCTGTTTTTGGAAACAGAGGCATTGCGCTTTAAAGCTACCGTGGTGCTTAACAAGAAGGCTTTGAACCACGAACAATTTAATCAAGGTTCACATAATAATTTTTACTACAAGATGTTTTATTACACCTTGCGGGATTTTTTAGAACCCCGAAATCATTACAATATTTATCTTGACTATATGGATACGCAAGGTAGGGACAAGGCTAAGAAATTGATGGAAGTTTTGCACAACGCTAATTTCGGACAAGTTAATATAGCGACTTATATTATTCGCTCTCATGAATCACAATTGATCCAGTTATGTGATTTGCTGATTGGTGCGCTGTCATACAGTAATCGCACTGATATTGCCCATGAAAGTAAGGTGAAAAATGAGCTGGTTGATTACCTTGTGTTAAAGCTATGCCATCGTTTAGATATGGGTACGCCGCCTTGGGAACAAAAGTTTAATATTTTCCGTTTCTCGCCCAGAGGAACAATATGCTGAGTGAACCTTTGCAGTTGGGAAAAGTTGATGCCAGTAAAATTATCGATTTTTTGTACACCTTTTTCCATCGTGATTTTGTGGCAAATAAAACCTATTTGAGTCAGACGGTTTACATCAACCCTAGAAGTGACCGTTTAGATGATGGTAAGGAACTGGTTTTTTGGCATTTGACCACCCGTGAAAATAAGCGGCAGGTGCGGCAAGGAAATCGCTGGGTTTGGATAAGCGAAGGGCGTTGCACAGATTATGCACGTTCTGAACGGATTGAGTGGGTTAAACAGGTTTTGGTTAACCACGATCATCCCTCAATCAGGTTGTTTTATCATCGAGAAAACAATGCTAAACGGAATATTCGTCTTTATTTATGGGCGCATGAACATGATTTTGTGGTTATTTTGCAAAAACTTGGTCGTAGCAGTTCTTTTTTGGTGACCAGTTTTTATTTGTCTGATAAAGGTAAGTGTACAGATTATGAACGTCGTTATTGTCTCTATAAAGACAAACAAATCAAGGAACTTGATGGGTGCGAATGGTTTTAGATGGGGAGTAAAAGAGGTTGGTCGTCTATTGTTAGGCCGGACGATACGGCCACCTCTTTCTACTCAATGGTAGATGAGCAGTTATAAATATAGGCTTAATGGCGGTGATTTTCAAGAAAAATATAAAGACTTGTAGCGGCTTAATAGTTATCCAACGGTTTCAAATCGGAAATAATTGAAAACTACCACTATCAAAATCCCTGATAAAAGCAGGTTTATAACAGATGGAAATCACAAAATTCAAGCCTGGGGAAAGCGGCAATCCCAACGGCAGACCGAAGAACAAGACCCCCGCCACCTTGATTAGAAAATCAATCGCTGATGATTTACCCGATATTATCAATGCACTGATAGCCAAAGCCAAAGAGGGTGATGTACCAGCGGCTAAAGTGTTGCTAGATCGGGTATGCCCACCGTTAAAACATCAAGCCTTACCAATATCCTTGCCTGTTAATGGCGGATTGGTTGAGCAAGGCAGCGAGGTTATCCGGGCAACTCTGGCAGGGGAAATACCACCGGACATCGGCAGCCAATTAATCACGGCCTTATCTAATCAAGGTAAGCTAATTGATTTAGAAGAACTGACAGACAGGCTTAAGCGTATCGAAAGACAATTAGAGGCTAGAACGTGAAGGCCGCGCAAGTGGATAAGCTCTACAACAAACTAACGCCCACTGAACAAGCGGCATTGGCTTTTGAAGCCATTGCGCGTAACGACGATGCCGAATTGAATGTGATTGTTGAGAGTGTCGAACGCAAAGACTACCGATGTACGCATTGGGATTTTAGGTGGCGTTTATCGGGCTTGACCAACCTTGCCTCCTATTACGCGATGATCTACTGGAAAACTCGTACTTATATGGAGGTGGTGAACAGCAAGTACAATGAGTGCGGCAATGAAGCCGACCAAAAGGCCGCTTTTGTATTTTTGGACAGGCTGCTGGCAATGGAGGTTGCCCTGGCTGATGTTTGCGCCAAGATGAATATTGATGTGCTGGCAGTAAAGAAATTTGCCCAATGTGACAATGAGCATACGCCTGAAAAGTGCAATGATGAGGAATTGGTTAAGGCGTATGTCGGGCTGTTTATGAGGATGATTGGTTAGCCGTATTGCAAAACCTACACATCATTGAAGCTATCGTCAACGCCTTCCATGAAGGGCAAAAACAAGCCAGAGCCTGTGGGATAGATCAATCACCAATTCAAGCCGCTAACCATGCGGCTTTTTTGTGTCTTGTGAAAGCCTGTTTCTGGCGGCAATGTTGCCCAGAAACGCTTTATATTTTCACGCAATGTTACCCCAGCGTTACCCCAGAAAAAACAAAAGTCATTTTGTTTCTAGTAAGTGATTGATTTATATGGAGCCAATGGCGGGAGTCGAACCCGCGACCTACTGATTACGAATCAGTTGCTCTACCAACTGAGCTACATCGGCTAATTAACTGACAATCCCTTTGGCAACCGAGAGAAACACAAATTGTGGATCAAGCTTTGACTGAGACAAGTGGAAATTTTAGAACAAGATTCAACATTTCTTTGTTTTTATGTGCTTTCTCAAAAGGATTTTAGCAGTTCGGTAAACGTTATATATTTTGAACTGGCATACAGCGTTTTTTAGGGCAAATCCAGTCGTCATCAGATGGCTCGTACAACGCCAGAATGGTTTTGGCGCCGCCCACTACATCGCCGACAAGGACCATCACTCGGCCTGATAGCTGTTAAATACCTGGCGCTGGTTTTTTTATCAAAACTAATCACTTGATAGGCATCTTTTTGCTGCCCATTTCCATTCCTGGAGTGCCGCTAGGCATACCCGGAACAGCTATTCCCACAACGCTAGGTTTATTTTTCAAAAGCGCCCTAATGTCGCTAGCGGGTGCATGTCCTTCAACGACATAGCCGTTAACGATGGCAGTATGGCATGAGGCCATTTCCTGAGTAATGCCGTATTTATTTTTATGGCCTGCACATCGTCTGAAACAACATCATTTACATTGAAGTTGTTTTGTTTTAAATGTTCCACCCACTTTCCGCAACAACTACAGCTTGGGCTTCTGTGTACAACAATGTTTACCCGCTCCTCAACTTGACCGCTTTCAGCCCAAGCAAAACAAGCAAAACAAGCATTAACCAGCAATGCAATAGCTAGAATATTATTCGTTTTCTTCATCATAAACACTCTTCTCCTAAGTAAACGCTGATCAAATCCTTCCTGGATTTTTCAGCGGTCTCCAATGGCAAATGCGGCTTGCTCTTGGCTCAACTTAGCAGAACCGATGATACGCCGGACTGTATTGATGAATGGCATCCACCATCGCTTTCACATGATCTGGATTGATGTCAGGCAGGATACCGTGTCCCAAATTGAAGACATGACCGGAACCGGGGCCATATTTTTCCAAAATGGTTTTTACCTTCGCAACAATAAAATCAGGTTGCGCGTAAAGCGTAACCGGATCCATATTGCCTTGCAGCGCAACCTTGTCACCGACCCTAGCCCTGGCTACTTGAATATCCGTTTGCCAATCCAGGCCTAATGCATCATAACCCCCATCAAGCATAGCTTCCAGCCATTGTCCACCACCTTTGGTAAACAGGATAGTCGGGGTTTTTTGCTCACCGCTGCCAGTATTCAAAAGAGATCGTACTTGTTTGGCATAGTTCAATGAAAATTCTACATAATCCTCGGACGTTAACATGCCTCCCCAGGTATCAAATAACATGACAACCTGGGCACCAGCAGCAATTTGTGCATTCAAATAGGCCGCTACTGAGATAGCCAACTTATCTAACATGATGTGCATGTGTTTAGGTTGCCCATACATTAAACCCTTAACTTTTTGAAAGCTTTTACTGCTGCCGCCTTCTATCATATACGTTGCCAATGTCCACGGGCTGCCGGAAAATCCGATTAACGGTACACTACCTTGTAGTGCTTTTCTAATCAATCGAACGGCATCGACAACGTAACGTAACTCAGTTTCGGGATCGGGTATGGGTAATTTGTTGATATCAGCAACCGTTTTTATAGGATTCTTAAATTTAGGCCCTTCACCTTCGGTGAAATAAAGCCCCAAACCCATTGCATCGGGGATAGTCAAAATATCGGAAAACAGTATAGCCGCGTCAAAATCAAATCGACGTAAAGGTTGCATAGTGACTTCACAGGCTAGTTCTGGATTTGTGCATAAGTTAAGAAAACTGCCCGCCTGTTCCCTGACTTGCCTATATTCCGGCAAGTACCTCCCTGCCTGACGCATCATCCATACAGGCGTGTACTCCACTGGCTGTTTCAATAACGCCCTGATGAATGTGTCGTTTTTTAATTTCGTCATTTTTTATTCGGGCGTATGGGTTTGAGTTGCAGTATTCATCTCCCTTTGAACCGAGCCCATCTTACGCATCCAGATTTTTTGCAATTCTTTAGGCAGCAATGCCCCCTCGCTTTTAGCTTGTTCGGGACTTGAAAAAGAGCCATAGACTAAGACAAACCTGTCTTTACCGCTCCTGGTTTTGGTCTTTAGGTACCTCAAGTTTTGCCCCAATGCCTGATGCCTTTGCAAAACCTCGATGATAGCCTGTTTTCTTGATAGCGCCATAAGCTGTAAGGTGTAATTTTCAACCGGCTGTTCCATTAACCAATGTCCTCCTTCGTCCAGGGCAATGGATGTATCTACCTGAACTTGACCTGAAGCTGTGACTTCTTCAGTTATATGTGGCACATCATTTGCCTGTAGCTGACCAGCATTTTCGCTGGCTGAAGAAACAGGGCCAGGCGATTGCAATCCGGTTTCGTCATGTTTCAATCCTTGTTCAACCGTCACCTGACTGAGTGGATCATTTATTACATCATCCCTGAACCCGGCTGATTTACCCGTATTCAATGTTTCAGCAGGTCCCTGTGTTTCTTGCGGCACGGGGGATTCGGGCGATTGGGAAACGGATTCCGGCTGTTTAACCTGCACCGGAGCCACCTGAGGTTTTACCAATGCTTGTTGAATATTCGTATCACCCTGTTGATTATTATCGGTAGCCGTGACCTTATTGCTATCGATTTTTTGCCTGGAACTCCACCATTGCACACCCAGCGCCACAACAATTAACACGATCACGGCATAAGTAAGGATAACCATGGAATGGTCTGTTTTTTTGCGGACATCGGCTGCGGGTAGTTGGGCAAGTATGTTCCCAGGTATGCCATGGGTTTCACGATAAAGCGCAGCAACCTTATTTTCATTGATGGCGCTGAACTGAATCCGGGGTCTGGGCAATGTCGATAAATATTCCAGAAACTCACCGCTTTGTTTTTCCGATAGCGGTGGAATTTCGATTTGATAGCAATTTTCTATCGCAGGATCCGTACCGTTTTTTAAATATAGTTCACTGTGTGTCAGTGCAAAAATAATCCTTAAAACGGGTTTGCCGTCAATATATGAAATAATCTTTTCAATCAACCCTGGCGCTAAGTTGCCCGCATCATCAATCACCAACACAATCTTCATGCACCAGCTTGCCATCCTATCAAAGCCATTTTCCAAGGACTGGAACTTAAGGTCGGGCACATTCTGGCCAATTGTTTCGCCCAACAATTCCTGAATCTTTTCAAGGCTTAATTTGCTGTCGCCCTGCACCCAACAAAATATCCAGGATTCTAATGTCGTTTTCTGAAAATTTTTGATTAACCGGGTTTTGCCAATTCCTTCGGGACCGCAAACAATAATCGCACGAGCCAAGTTGGTAATAAGATGATTCAGCAGTTCAAGCTTTTCCGTTCGTTCCCTGGTTATTAAAGGATACCCTGAATCCGGTGCATTCATTTGAGCGTTCACTGGGGTTTTCACGTGATAGGCAAAGTAATTAATTTCTATATGATTCAAGTGTTGTGCGTAATAACTTTTCATCAACACCGACAGGCAACGTTGCTAGCCCAATCGCTTTTAGCAAAATTAACCTTATTTCACCGTCAACATTTTTCTTATCTACAGACATCAATTGTAAAAATCGCTCAGGATTCAATGAATCCGGTGGATTGATCGGAAGCTTGGCCCTTTTGAAAAGGGCAATGATCTTATCCACATCGCTATCAGACAACCAACCCATCCGTCTGGAAAGATCCGCTGCCTGACACGTACCGATGGCGACTGCTTCCCCATGCAGATACTCGCCATAACCAATGCCTGTTTCAATCGCATGGGCAAAGGTGTGACCCAAGTTCAAAGTGGCCCTTACACCCGCCTCGGTTTCATCCTCTGCAACAACCTCCGCTTTATTGATACATGAACGTTCTATGGCTAAGGCTAACGCTTTCTTGTCCCTGGACAATAAGGCTTCCATATTATCTTCTAGCCACCCAAAAAATTCAGCATCCCTAATCAAGCCATATTTAATGACTTCAGCAAGACCAGCAGACAATTGCCGATCATCCAGCGTATTGAGGACATCAGTATCAGCAATAACACACTGAGGCTGGTAAAAAGCGCCTATCATATTTTTCCCCAAAGGGTGATTGACACCCGTCTTTCCACCCACAGAAGAATCGACTTGTGCCAGCAACGTTGTCGGTATTTGGATAAAGGGAATACCGCGTTGGTAGCAAGCCGCAGCAAAACCGCCCATGTCGCCAATAACCCCTCCGCCCAAGGCAATCAAGGTCGCGCTGCGTCCAAATTTGTTTACCAGCAGGGTATCGAAAATCTGGTTAATAATCTCCAGGTTTTTAAATTGTTCGCCCTCCGGGAGGATTACTTTTGCGACCTTATAACTTCGTAAATTTTCCAAAACAGCATCCAAATACAGGGCCGCAACCGTATTGCTAGTCACAACCAGCGCCTGACTACCTTTAATGTGCCGAGCATAAAGCACAGACTGATCCAGTATCCCGGAACCTATATAAATAGGGTAACTACGATTGCCTAATTTTACCTGCAAAGTGTTCATTAATTTACTGCCCTATATTCCTCCAGAATGCGGTTAACCACCGTTTTTCTTTTGAGGATGCCCGTATCTATCCTGAAATTGGCGCATGATAAATACAGGGGCTGGCGTTGCTCAAATAGCCGCTGCAAACGTTCCTTAGGGTTATCCGTTTTTAATAATGGCCGTTGCGTATCGCGGCGTGTACGCTCCAAAATCCTCTCCACAGAACATTGCAAATAGACGATATAACCGTTTTCTTTTAGTACTTTCCGGTTTTCTTCCCTCAAGATAGCGCCGCCACCGGTTGCAAGCACGATGCCGTGCAACTGGGTTAACTTCTGGATCATTTTCTGCTCCCTATCCCTAAAACCCTCCTCGCCTTCAAATTCAAAGATGGTCGGAATATCAACACCGGTGCTTTCTTCAATGGCTCTGTCACTGTCATAAAACGGCACAGCCAGGGATTTTGCCAATTGCCTACCTATGGTCGTTTTGCCAGCCCCCATATGGCCAATCAAGTAAATGTTCTCCTTTGTCATCTGGGGCACTGTTATTTCAACGCACTAAAAAGGGGGCATTATGCCCCCTTTTTGCGCTAAGTTGAAGTTGTCAGTTTGATGCTACATTATCCTTGACAATTTTTGGGGTGACAAAAATCAACAATTCATTTTTGTCATCTTGATTTATTGTCCTTCTGAACAAGAAACCAACACCAGGCAAATCAGCGAAGAAAGGCACCTTATTGAGGCTATTATTGAGCGTTTCCTCAAAAATTCCACCGAGAACGACGGTTTCCCCATCCATCACATGAACATTGGTTTCAAGTTGCCGCGTATCAATAGCAACCCCATCCACGGATGCCAGACCTGGAGCATCTTTGGCAACCTTTAATGCCATCACTACACTGCCACTGGGTGTTATCTGCGGAATAACATCCAGTGTTAAGGTGGCATCCTTATATTCTACGGTGAATGCCCCTTGTCCTTGTTGGACTCGATAAGGGATCTGGGTCCCTTGTTTTATGGTTGCCTGGCAACGGTCAGATGTCAACACCCGTGGATTAGAGAGCAGCTCACCTTGGCCTTGATCCTGTAAAGCCGATAATTCCAGGTTCAATACATAATCAGCGGCCCTTGCCAAGGTCATACCAAGCGCTCCATAGGGGGTACCAC
This sequence comes from Methyloglobulus sp., assembly GCF_046714055.1. GTDB lineage: Bacteria > Pseudomonadota > Gammaproteobacteria > Methylococcales > Methylomonadaceae > Methyloglobulus. The sequence continues at coordinate 10,825 of NZ_JBKKBJ010000219.1, forward strand.
TAGCACCAGCGACACCAAGGTCAACGAGTTGGTCAGTTACGCTCACATCGCCAGTTGTGCTGTTTCCTTGAGTATTTACGCCACCAATTCCAAATTGTTGTATCGGTTCACCAGCACCATTTCTTGACAAAACTCCCTGTTTTGCCACGCCAAACCTTACGCCTAAGGATTTTGCAAAAGTATTGGATGCCGTCGCTATCCTCACCTCTATCATGACCTGCCGCACGGAAACGTCGAGCCTACGGATCAATTTTTTGGCGTCCTCCAAACGTTTTGCCGTCTCACGCACGATTAGGGTATTAGTCCTTGCATCAACAACTGCAGAGCCGCGTCCTGACAATATCCTGAATTGGTCGTTTTGGGCACTGTTGCCGCTTCCTTGTCCTTGCCCTTGCCCTTGCCCCTGAGCTTGTCCTTGAGCAGAGCTTTGCACAGCCGACGAACTTGACGAAGAGGAACCACTTGAACCTGATGACGAACTCGGACCACAGCTACCAAAAGCGCCGGTATCCTGCCCATTTAGCAAATTCCTAAAATTTTCCGCCCTGGCATAATTGATTTTAATGTATTCGGTCACCAAAGGCTCCAGCTGCTCAACAATCTGTTCGGTTGCCTGTTGCTTTTCCTTGTATTCTTTGATCTTACCGACTGGCGCAATCAGGGTGACATTGCCGGATTCAAATTTCTCCAGCCCCTTAGTCATCATGATGAAATCCAGCGCTTCGTCCCAGGGCACGTCATCCATCTTCAAGGTAATGGTTCCGGTCACCTCATCGCCAGCCACCACATTCTGTCCGGTGAATTCGGCCAAGATGGCGATTACGCTTCGTATATCAATGTCCTGAAAATTCAAAGACAGCCTATCCCCCTTGTACTTCTCCCTTTTGCTGTCCAGTATCTCTTTCTCTTCAGTGGTTAATGGCCGAAACTCAACCGTTAACAACCCTTCCGACTGAAACAATGAATAATCATAAAGACTATTTAGCATCCCAACGGTAATCGTGGTTTCCCGATTTGACGATGCCGCACCAATCGTCTTGACAGGTGTGGCAAACTCGGTAACATCCAGTCGTTTTGACAAACTGTCAGGAAGCCGAGTATTGATAAAACTTAAAACGACATTGCCGCCTTCTTGCCTAGTATTTACGACAGTATCGGGATTGGCCAGCGACACCAGGATACGGCCTTCGCCATTATCGCCACGCTTAAAGTCTATGCCCCGGATCCCTTGCTCAGGCATCAAGCCTGCGGCCACGGAGGACGGTGTCGATTTCCTGATGAACGGCCTTGTTGCAACAGGGAGCGATGTCGCTGACCGTGCGTTGGTTAACAATAACAAAACCTTGTTGCCTTCAACTTTGGTATCGAACGGTGTTGATTCAACCAAGTTAACGACTACGCGCACCCTATCTGCCGCTTCTGCGATATAAATACTGCTGATTGCACCTTGATTGATCGGATACGTTTTTTTATCAAGACCATTTGCAACACCCTGAAAATCCAGGGCAATCCTGGCTGGGTTATCAGTTTGAAATACTTTGGGCGCAATAGCGGGGCCACTCATCTCCATCTGTATTTGAAACTTGCCCCCCGCCACGGCAGCAACATCAATACTTGAGATAGTAAGGTCGGCAGCTTTAACAAATGTAATTTGGAATAGTAATAACAATAAGCTCAAACTAATGGTCGCAACCCGCGACCGCGCCACTTTGTTACACATAATATCACCCTGTTGATTATTCATTTATTACCCTCAAAATCACTCAGTCAAAGCTAATGAAGTTTGTTGTTCACGCCAAGTGCCAGGCTTATCAGGAACAATTTCCATTAATTCAATCCTATCGGTCAGAATGCGGATAATTTTCCCATAATTCTTACCCATATAATTCCCAACTTGTATACGGTAAATTGTTTTATCGCTCGCTTTCACCAAACCCCATAATTTGGCTTTCATGACTACCGTACCCACCATTCTTAAGCTATCCAGGGGAAATGCCTCCAGTTCTTCCTTACGCCGTGAAGTATCAGGCTTTATTCCATTACCACCCGCAACTTGGACATCCTCTTCCTGTTCGGACTCATTAAGCGCTTTAAAGGGATCGCGCAAACCTTCCGGCTTAAATACAAAAGGCTCAACCGGCTTGATTTCCGGTAACGGCTCAATGGTTCCCTTCGGCCTGGCCTTAACCTCCCCTATGTACTGCTGTAAATCGGAAAAACCATCATCACCGCAGCCCACTAGCAGCGTTGAAAGAAATAGTGAACACAGCAATAAAAAATTTAATCGATTGCAATTTGTCAAAAACAATTTTTTGTCATCCATTACTTCCCACCCCTTTTTACACTATCGCCGGGAGTTTGAGATTCAGATACACGTTGCTCGTTATAAGTTTTGATTGTCGCATCCATTACCATTGTATCTTCTGCATTTTCCTTACCAGTAATAGGTGTAATTTTCACATCATGAACAGTAACGATTCTGGGTAGTGATGCCAAACCACTGACAAATAAACTAAGCTCCTCATACTTGCCGATCACCTGAATACTAATAGGCAACTCCGAATAGAACTCCTTTGCAATAGGCACCAGAGGCTGGAATAACCTGAATTCTAACCCGCTTGCCAACCCGGTTTGGGAAATATCAATCAGTAAACTTGCCACTTCCTCTTGTGTAGGCATCTGCTTGATCATGATTGCCAAGGAGGTTTCGATCTGAGCTAGCTGGTCACGATAGTCCTGGAGATTGGCCGATTTTTTCTGCTTGCCTTCAAACTCAGTTTTTAAGTCAAGTTCCTTTTTTTCTAAACTTTCAAGCTCATCTAACTGTCCGATGGTATCCAGATAAACACCGGCCCCTGCCACAATCACACAAACGATAGCAGTAACTAAAGCTTTTACGGGTGCAGGCCATGTTCCTGAGGCATTAATATCCCAATTAATCTCCGACAGGTTCATCATTTCACCCCTTCTTCGGTTTCGGTATTCTTCTTACCTAGCGTAGCACGCATGATAAAATCGCTATGCTGTTCAACATTGGTTTTATCCGGCGATTTAATCACATCAAGTTTAGGCGTTTTCAACCAGGAAGAAGTCTCGACAGCCCGCATAAACGCAGAAACGCGAGCGTTGGACTGGGTCTTACCCTCAAAATTCAAGTCCGCTCCCACTTGAACAAACTTGGTCAAAAAAACGCCGTCTGGAGTCGTTCTGGGGATTTCGTCGAATAAGTGAACAATTTCCGGCCGACTTTCCTGCAATCGTTGCACCAGATCAATCTTTGATAGCAGTTGGCTTTTCCTTTCCCCGATGCTTTTAACTTCGACAATTTTAGTGTCAAGCAGCACAATTTCACCTTGTATCATCTCGTTTCTTTGCTCTTGGCGTTCCTTCAATCCGCCAATGTAAAGATGCACCAACCCCAGGATAAGCGTGGTCGCCAATGCCGCCAATCCTAGTAATGATAAAAATTCCTTTTTCTTTTGTTGCCGCCGCTCTTCCCGCCAAGGGAGTAAATTGATTTTTGCCATTAATCGAAACTCCTTAGCGCCAATCCGCATGCCAACATCAACGCAGGCGCATCAGCACTCAAGATTTGTGGCTTCACTTTATTGGAAAGCGCCATACTGATGAATGGGTTAGCTATATAGGCAGTTATCCCTAAGGTTTGCTCCACCAGACTGTCAATCCCTGGTATGGAAGCACAACCACCGGCCAGGACAATGCCGTCGACACTTCTGTTTGCGCTTGATGATATGAAAAATTGCATAGACCTGGAAATTTGCTGCACCATTGCTTTTTTGAATGGGTCTAAAACATCGACTATGTAACTTTCAGGTAATCCGCCTCGCTTTTTTGCCAAGCCCGCTTCCTCATAGGAAAAACCGTACCGGCGCTGAATTTCTTCAGTAAGCTGTTTGCCTCCGAACCCCTGTTCTCGTGTGTAAACAGTGCGTCCATCATGGACAATGCTTAAGGTTGCCATCGTTGCCCCCACATCTGCTACGGCATAGGTTTTACCTTCGGTAGCGCCTTCCAGTTGGTCAGTAAGCAACACAAAGGCATTTTCTATTGCAAAAGCCTCAACATCCACAATCCTCGCTTTTAAACCCGCTTTAGTCAAGGCTTCAACCCGGTCATTGACGTTCTCTTTTCTCGATGCCACCAGCAATACATCAAGCATTTGCGGGTTGTTCTCATTAACGCGCTGAACTTCAAAATCAAGATTGACCTCATCAAGCGCGTAGGGTACATATTGAGAGGCTTCATCCAAGACCTGGTCTTCAATCTCAGTGTCACCCAAAGAAGCAGATATGGTTATGACTTTCGACATAACGGCCGAACCGGAAACTGAAACACAGGCTTGCCGCAGCTTGGTGTCAGATTGCTTAACAGCTACTTTTATTGCGTCAGCAATAAAGTCAGTATTAGGAATATTCTTATCGACAAACGCCTCTTGAGACAAAGGGGAAACAGCATAACTTTCAACACGGTAGCGGGTACCTAATTTGCTTATTTCCAGCAACTTGACAGCGACAGTGCTAATATCTAATCCGAGTACCGCATTCTGTTTCTGATTAAACCAGATCATGAAACGCCCTTATTGGTTATTTATCCCAGATTGCGATGCTGATATCACTAACTTCATCAAAGCAACCAATATTTTGGCAAAAGTATAGTAGCCTTTTCTGTTTTCATACTAAAAAATGAAATTTATTTGTTTCTTTATGTTGCTCTATACTCGCAGCCAGATTTTTTAGAAGCGCCCTGGGAGCGTACGAATCATTTGACTGGACTTAAAATCCCTACCTTGCCACCCCAATAAAAAAACTCGCCAGGATTATTTGTGCCCATAAAACTGAAAGGCATTGTTAAATTATTACTTTTCTGCTCTTCATAATCGTAATATCTAGGTAAGAAAAGGCTCATGATAAATTGTCCGAAATGCCACTCAGGGGCTTGCGTTAAAGACGGCATAGTCCAGGGCAGGCAGCGTTATAGATGTAAAGGCTGCGGCTACCGCCACACAGTCAAGGAGCGGGGGCTGGGGGCTGACAAAAACGTCATGCGTTGGAGCTTTACTTGGAAGGCATGGGGTTTAGGTCAATCGGACGGTTTTTGCGATGTAGTCATGTTGCTGTCTTCAACTGGATTAAAAGTTATGGCGCAGCGATTGAAGGCATCCGCTCCAGTGTCGGCGTTGAGGTTGTCGAAATGGATGAAATGCATACTTATGTCGGTTCAAAACAAACTATTGCTGGGTCTGGATTGCTGTTGATCGACATGGGAAACGCTTCCTCCACTGCGTTGTGGGTTCCAGCGACACCAAACAGGAGAAAAGTCAAAGGCTGAAACCTATACCAAGGAAGACTACAATAGCTTGTTTCGGCATTTCCTGGCACGGCTGCGGCGCAAATCAAAGTGCTACAGCAAAAGCCAGGAAATGCTCAAGTATTCCGTCATGTTATTACTGCTGAAATGGAATGGCGATTTGAAAACTATATTAAATTAACAATGCCAAGAAAAAACACCGATGCTTTCTGCCGAAAAAGCAAACGCAGAAGCGACCAAGCGTTTGGTTAAGGAAAAGCTGATGGAAGCACTGTATCTAGCCTCATAAAAAGGGCACAGGCTTAAAAAGTCCGCTGCAGCCTTATGAGCCATTATAAAATAACATGTACTTTTAGGTAGTGTTTGGCAGAAATGTATTGGTTAATTCGTCACGGAAAAACATCCATGTGATTCTTTAACGGAATTGCTAATTTAATATAGCTAGCATATTATTCCATTTTGCCATCAGTAGCCTAACAGAGTATTCCAGCATTTTTTGGCATTTACTGTAGCATTTTGATTTGCGGCGCAACCTGGCAAGAAA
>NZ_JBKKBJ010000220.1:0-8449 GCF_046714055.1 Methyloglobulus sp.
TTTGTAGCGGCGTGATGTCATGTCTATATACAATTCATTATATTTATCAATGGAGTACATTATACCACGCGGATGGTGAAATAATACTTTCACAGTCTCTAAAGCGAAACCGCCTTAACATTACTCATTCTGGTTGATGAATCATTCAAACATCAAGTCCCGTCCCAGTTGCTTTTCCAGCTTCGGGTCGCTCAACCCATACTAACCTTGCAGCAACAAGGCCTTGAATATCAGCAACGGCGGCCACGCACGCTTGTTCGCCCTGCTTCTGCATGGATGCCAGACATCTGCCTTTCTATCTGCGGCCAATCTATCAACTGGTGGATACCGTCAAGTTCTTCCAAGGTTTCGTGGTGCCGGACTGGGGCATCGCTTAAACTGGTTTGGGCTAGATTCTTCCAGGGCATGGGCTGTTGCTCTGACTTTGAAAAAGGCTTATTTTACCAGCTTTAGGGCTTGGATTCGTGCAAAGGTCTCATGATATTACAGAGCAGAAGCTATTTTTTGCGAACTATTTCAAAGGGTCTTCGGTGTAGGAATTATTACAGTCTATGTAACCAGTCTGAAATCCCTCGCTCGATTAAATTGAGCGAAGCAATAAAAGCGGAAATATTTTTTCGGTAGGGGTCAGGGATATCAAAATTGCCCCAATGTCCAAGGCGAAAAACTTTGCCTTTTGCACAATGGTCCAGTTTTTCAATGGTTGTTTTGTGGGAGCTTTCCATGACCAGAATAATGTCGGCGTTACGGATCATGTCTTTGGTCAATTGACGTGCGCGGTAGTCGCTAATGTCTATGTTTTTTTTGAGCAAAAGTTGACAGGCATGCGGATCCGGCGGGTAGTCCACACAGGCGCCTAAGCCAACTGAGCTAATATTGAAGTCTTCTTTCCCATAGGCAGAAAGGGCTTCTTTTAACAAGCCTTCCGCCATCGGGCTTCTGCATACATTTTCCATGCATACGATGAGTATATTTTTAAACAACATCTTAAGTTTTTACAAAAAATACCGTTTGGTTATAGAAAGAGGCTAAAAATAACATAAAACCTTGTATCCTAGCCAGTTAGCTATCAATCGAACTGAGCTAGTGTATCAAAATTAGGACTTACAGGCATACGCAAATTCGAACTTTTTCTTGTGGCAGTCCGTATTCGATTTTTTGCCCTGACACTAACTTTACATCTGAGGGCTAATGATTTGTTCTCATTCACGGGCAGTGCTGAGTAAGTATTCATACGGATATATTTTATTCTTTAAACGCTTAAAATTAAGCAAAATTTAATGGATATGACGAAGAATTAACAGGTTGCTTGTCCGTAAATATAAGCAGTTGTTCCCTGCGTCCCCAAAGCCTCTAGAGCTGACTAACTGCTTTGGAAAGCACTGTGATAGTCTTAGGAAGACCACACAATATTGTCATCGGAGGATTTTTGATAGATAAAGCAACAACCTCTAGCAGTTGGTGTCTTCCCTGGAAGAATACTAGGGTTGGAGGTGAGCTTCTGACTTTAGTGTCCTCATTTATTCCAGCCTTCTCAAAAAAGGGGGAAGGGCATCTGAATCTTTAGGGGTTCCTACTGGTATTTGATATTTAATAAAATGCATATGTTTCTAAATTTCTTTTTAACTCCCATGATTGCGTCACTTGCTTTTATGGCCGCCCTGTATCCTTATGCCGTGAAAATAGGCTTCACGGATAAGCCATGCCATAGAAAGCAGCATAAAAACCCTACCCCACTTATCGGGGGCTTGGCTATCTATTTGGCCATATTAGTGACGCTGACCCTAAATATAAATCTTCTTCCTAATCAAGGTGCTTTTATTTCGGCCATTACGTTATTGGTTTGCGTAGGTCTTATAGACGATTACAAAAGCCTCGGTGTCAGGATCAGGTTGGTCGCCCAAATTGTCGCCGGATTCATAATGACTGAATATGCGGATATAAAAATCGAGAACTTAGGTGATATTTTCGGTTTTGGAGAAATCCATCTTGGCGTTTTTGCGAGTGCTTTTACAGTTTTCGCGGTAGTGGGGGGGATCAATGCATTCAATATGATCGACGGAATGGATGGTTTGGCAGGTAGCTTGACCCTGATCTCAGTCGCGTCACTGGCGGTTGTGTCTTGGATGTCAAATGATGATGTTATATTTACTTACTGCCTAGTTTTAAGTGCCTGTATCTTGGCTTTCTTATCTTTGAATTTGCGAATTTTTGGGCGTTCAAACGCTAAAGTATTTTTGGGCGACACTGGCAGCACCATGTTTGGTTTCAGTGTTTGCTGGCTGGCTATCGATGCGTCGCAGGGAGCAAACAACCTGATTACGCCATCAACGGTTTTATGGATTATGGCGCTTCCGTTGATCGATTCTGTTTGCATAATGTTACGCCGAATAGTGAAAGGAAGGTCGCCAGTCAATCCTGATAGAGAACATTTGCATCATCTTTTTATTGTAGCTGGTTACGGCAACAACGCTACCCTGATCATTATACTGGTAGTCTCGCTTTTTTTATCCATTACGGGCATAACTGTCGGGTGTTGTCTAGGTACCCCAGACCCCGCAATATTCTGGTCTTTTATAGGTATTTTTGTTGGTTATTACTGGCTAATGAATAACGCCTGGAAAATAATGAAAATATCCCGTTATATTCGTGTCAACCTAGTAGTGGACAGGCGAAATGGAAACCCATTAAAAACAGAAAATCCAAGATCTGGGCGCGATAGACGATATGTTCCCTCAAAACATGAGCTAGAAAATTTTGATAGGGTTTCTGGGGGGGTTATGGCTTGGTTACTTGGTCAACGGTTTCGAAGAAATGAGGCACAAGCCAGGAAAAACGGCATCAAAGACAACCAAGATGGTTTGGTCAATGAGCAAGTTGCTATGGATGATGAAGTAAACATCCCTATAGAACAAGAGCAACCCGCCGACAATAATAAAGCAGATGAAAATATCAAGCCTTCCGAGCCAACATAGATCGGAAAGTGGTTGGAAAATCTAGCATTCAACTGGAATTATCAATCACAACCCCTGTATAGTGGAAGACCCTCAGCAATTCGGGGTATGTTGCCCCGAATGCAATGTTTCTCGAATGGTTCAAATGTACCGATACCGTCAAAAAGTTAGGGACGGGGTACAAACCCAATGCCCCGCGTGTTTCTATTTGTTGCTAACAGTTTTAACCACTCAACAAATCTTCCACCCGCTGAAAACCTTTAGGCAAGGACAACCCCCTGTTGGCGCGATTGCCTGAGTAATGGGCTATATCGATGGCCTTCAGGGTCAATTGCCGTTTTCCGGAAACAATAACCAGTTGGCCATTGACGGGTATCGCGGCCATGGCAACTATGTGGTCTTTCCCTGACTGTAACTCTTTGTTCGGGATTTGGATCAACTTATTGCCTTTGCCTTTCGCCAGCTCGGGCAGGTCGATGACAGGGAAAATAAGCAATCGGCCTTGCAGCGTAACAACTGCCAGCAAATCCGTTTGGCTGGCTACCGGTGTGGGCTTGACGACTTTTGCGCCATCAGGCAAAGAAAGGAGTGACTTGCCGGCCTTGTTTTTACAGGACAGTTCTTTGACTTGAACCCTGAATCCGTAACCTGCGTTGCTTGCGAGCAAATACCAGTCCTCTGGATTTCCGGCCAGCAAATAGGTGAATAATGAGCCGGGCGCAGGATTCAATCGTCCCGTTAATGGCTCGCCTTGGCTCCTTGCCGAAGGCAGGTCATGCGTGGTGGCACTGTACACCCGTCCGGTGGAATCGAGTACATAAACGAGCTGGGTTGAGCGGCATTTGACTGCATCGAGAAAACCGTCACCAGAGCGGTAACCCAGGCTTGCAACATCAATATCATAGCCCTTTGCTGCCCTGATCCAGCCTTTCTCGGATAAGATGACGGTCAATGGCTCATTCGTGATTAACGCCGTCGTTTCCAGTGCTTGCGCGGCTTCCCGTGCGACGATGGGGGAGCGGCGGTTGTCGCCGTATTTTTCCGCATCTTCCTCGATTTCCGATTTGATCAAGCGGTTTAATAGCTGTTTGGATGCCAGGATTTTTTCCAATTCTTGCCTTTCCTGCTCCAACTCGGCTTGTTCGCCACGGATTTTGATCTCTTCTAGTTTGGCGAGATGCCTTAGCTTTAATTCCAGAATAGCTTCGGCTTGGATTTCGGTAATGCCAAAACGTTCGACCATAACGGCTTTGGGATGGTCTTCGTAGCGGATGATGGCGATGACTTCATCGATATTCAGGTAGGCTATCAACAAACCTTCAAGGATATGCAATCTTGCCAGCACCTTATCCAAACGAAACTGTAGGCGTTTACGGACTGTTTCGGTGCGGAAGGCCAACCATTCCAACAGGATTTCCCGTAAATTCTTGACTCTAGGCCGACCGTCCAAGCCGATCATGTTCATGTTGACGCGATAACTTTTTTCAAGATCAGTCGTGGCAAACAAATGTGACATCACCTCATCGACATTAATCCGTTTCGACTTGGGAATGACGACTAAGCGGGTCGGATTTTGGTGATCCGACTCGTCGCGCAAATCTTCGATCATCGGCAGTTTTTTCGCCAGCATTTGCGCGGCAATCTGCTCCATCAACTTGGAACCCGACACTTGGTAAGGCAATGCGGTGATGATGATATTGCCGTCTTCCTGGTCATAGATGGCACGCATTTTTATCGAGCCGCCGCCAGTGACATAGATTCTTTGTATATCCTCAGCGGCTGTGATGATTTCCGCTTCCGTTGGATAATCGGGGCCTTTGATATGTTCTAAAAGCTGCTCTAAAGGGGCATCAGGTCTATCGAGCAAATGGATACAAGCCCCGGCGACTTCCACCAGATTATGCGGCGGAATATCGGTCGCCATGCCCACGGCGATACCCATCGTGCCATTCAGGAGCAGATTAGGCAGCCTTGCCGGTAACAGCACGGGTTCTTGCATCGTGCCGTCGAAATTATCCGACCAATCGACCGTACCCTGCCCTAATTCGCTCAACAAGGTTTGGGCATAAGCGGTCAAGCGTGATTCGGTGTATCGCATGGCGGCAAACGATTTGGGGTCATCCGGCGAACCCCAGTTGCCCTGCCCGTCGATCAGCGGATAACGGTAAGAAAAATCTTGCGCCATCAACACCATCGCTTCATAACAGGCGGAATCGCCATGCGGATGGTATTTACCCAACACATCACCCACCGTCCTGGCCGATTTTTTGTATTTGGCCAGCGCGGTAAGGCCCAGCTCTGACATCGCATAAACAATCCTCCTTTGCACCGGCTTTAAACCATCGGCAATGTGCGGCAGGGCGCGGTCTAAAATCACATACATGGAATAATCCAGGTACGCTTTTTCCGCGAATTCCTTTAACGGCAAGCGTTCACAATTTTCTTGTACGACACTCATTATCTCGACTCTTCCTCAGTTATTTCTGTGTTCAATGCGCGGACTTTTTCCAGGCTTTCCTGGCGTAATTTTTTGCGTATTCCTGCTCCGGCATAACGCCGTTTTTCCGCCTCGGTTTCTAATATCAACTGCGAGACTTCTATTGTCTTCCCGTGTTCATCCAGCGCGACCATCGTAAAATAACAAGAAGTGGTATGCCTTTTTTCATGCGTCCGCAGATTCTCGGCGATGACTTTGATGCCAATTTCCATAGACGACCGCCCGACATGGTTGACGTGCGCCAAAAAAGTGACCAGCTCGCCCACATGCACCTGCTGCCGAAAAAACACTTGATCCAACGCCGCTGTGACGACATAGCTTTTACAATATTTAGCCGCACAGGCATAAGCGACTTGATCCAGCAATTTAAGCAACGAGCCGCCATGCACATGACCGGAAAAATTCGCCATATCCGGTGTCATGAGGACGGTCATTGTCAGGTATTTTTCTTGTTTGGTCATTTGGGGAAGATTAGCAAGTAGTTGTAGTGTTTAGCGCACCTAGACTAGACTGTACAGCAATGCTTATGTATTCAATCAACTACCCCCACGGATACTCGTTGGCTGATAGCTTTATCAATTAGATGCCTTACGGTATCCATAACATTAATGAATTCAATTTTTTGCATGAATGCAATAGGGCCTACTTCGAGGAACAATTTGCCAAATGCTTCATCAGCAAAACTACTAGAAACTAAAGCTATATCAGCTAAATCAATGATAATTTTTTGATTTCCTCCCATTCTCAGTAAATTAGTTAGTTTATTGCGTACTGGCTTTCCAGAAACTCGACTGCCAAACGAATCTGACTCCGTTTTCAAAATGAAACGAATCATCCCGTCATCCGACTTTTCATACTGGGTTTCAACGTAATCAACTGGGCTGTATTTCTTCCCTCCAAATCTCAGGGCTTCTTCAAGAAGTTTCGGTTGTGTAAAATCAATAGTTGCAACAACAAGTGTCCCGTCGTAAGGAATATTTTCGTTAACAATACGTAAACCTTTTTTTTCAGTAAATTCCAAGCAAGCATGACCTGAGTGAACACTAAAATAACCCCGAGATTTGCTACAAATTTGGTAGCTTCCAAATAAACCGTTACCTTGGCCTATTTTTTTATCTCTAGTAACTCCTTCTCTAATAGCTTTATCTAGTGCGTCTGTATCAGAGGTAATTTCAGGATGACCTTGTTTAAGCGTTTTAGGGATGCCAACTCCAGCATCTGCGACTACAAACTGAACTTGTTTTTCGTTTTTAAACGTAGAAAGTTGTATCAGTCCACCGATAGGCGAATCAGAATGTACTAAAACATTATCCGTTATTTCATTTATAGACCATTCAAATGCTGCAAAATCAGAGCGTTGCATTTCAGGAATTGCACCTAATATAACATTAACAATTTTGTTAACGGCATTTTGTTGTTCAGATGGATTTTGGTATTGAGTTACGGGTATTCTTGAATAACCACGATATATCGGCGGGTCAAATCGCCTAGGATCAATAAAATATGCCCAACCAGTGTTTTTAAATAAATTAGATAGCTTATTGTCTTTGGGTAGTTCAAGGGAAAAATAAACGCCAGCTTTTCTGTATGCCATAATTTGAGCACACACGGAAAGCATCGCATTTTGAAAGGCTGAAGTGCAATCGCTGAAATCGAGCACTATTTCAGAATATCCAGCTTTATTGATGGCAGTATGGATATAAGAAAGAAGTATAGGAAATTTATCGAAAGCCCCTACAATGATAATCTTATCGTTAATTCTATCTATATCCACTACTTCTCTCTTTAAGTGTTAGCGAATAGCCCGTATGAAGCGCAACGAAATACGGGAAATCGGAGCCACGAAATCCCGGATTCCGCTACGCTCCATCCAGGCTACTCAATTATTTAGTTTTGGTATTAGCTTTGTCTAAACTAGCCAGAATCGCCTTTTTATCCCATTTCAAGGTTTCGCAATCCGCGCAAAGGTGGGCTTTGGTGTAATCTTCCTCCGCTTTTATGCGGTTTTCTGTGCCGGGATGGGACGACATCCACTCCGGCCCTTCGCCTTTACCTTTAAACGCTGCTTTCATTTTTTGAAAAAAGTCACCAAGCCTTGCGGATCAATTTTACTTTTCTGCAATAGCACGGCAGCACGGATCTAGACCCGCCTTACTGATTACACAAATATTATATATTCATACAAAAATAATACTGTCATTGTATCCCGCTACGGTGCGATCGTGTGTCACCAAGCGCATCGGTTCACTTAATGCCTGGGCGATGAGCATCCTGTCGAAAGGATCGTTATGGATGGCATGCAGGGATTCTATTGCGAGGGTGTGGGTAGCCTGTATCGCTAAGATTTGATAACCCGCAGCCAAAAATAAATCGTATGCACGGCTAGCCGACACTGGCATATCGCCACGGGCAAGCTGGAATTTGATGCCGATTTCCCACAAGGATGCCACGCTGATTAAAACTTCGTTTTCCGGCTCTAAGATCAGTTTTTGGGCTTTGGGTGTTAAGCGGCGGTCATTCGTCAATCCCCATAAGGCGATTTGCGTATCAAGCAGCAGGCGCATCGTTGCCAGAACCCTTATAAAAAAGCCCGGCAATTTCTTCGTTAACGCCATCGATATTTTCCGGTACGGTAAATTCGCCCTCGGCAATACCGATCCGGCGCGAAACATCCTTGTAGTGGTAAATCGGCACCAACCGAGCAACCGGTTTGCCGTTGCGCGAAATAATAAATTCACTTTCTTCCCCAGAAGCAATCTGATCGACTAGCTTGGATAAATGGGTTTTAACGTGAAATAAGTTAACGGTTTGCATCATGAATACCTCATAAAATTGACTAGACTAGTTTAGTCTATTTAAAGAGAATTATTCAATAAATTTTTTGAGAGTGTTTACATAAATATAGTTTTTTAGTTTAATATAGCCTTATCCTGATACGGTGGTGGGTATGGTCATGTTGAACTGCAAGCGATGTGGGGGCGAGCGCCTGACCAAGGAC
>NZ_JBKKBJ010000221.1:0-6556 GCF_046714055.1 Methyloglobulus sp.
GTCCCCTTCCTTACGTCCGAAACGTTTTCCTCTCTGAGGTGAATAATAGGGGATGGCATGATCGAAGTAAAATTTGACGATACGAAAGTCAGGCAAGCCTTACAGGGCCTGCAACAAGCGGCGGGCAACATTGCCCCGGCCTTGCGGGGCATCGGGGAGGCGCTGGCCGAATCCACCAAAAAGCGCTTTGGGACGACGACGGGGCCGGATGGTGAAAAGTGGGCTGAAAACAAACCTTCCACACTGGCGCGCAAGAAAGGTAGCCGACCCTTGACCGGAGAAACCAGAGAGTTGATGGATTCCATCAACTCTCTGGTTTTCGGCAATGATGAGCTGGCCGTCGGCAGCCCGATGGAGTATGCGGCGATGCAACAATTCGGCGGCACAAAATCGGAATTCCCCAACCTTTGGGCCGATATTCCGGCCCGCCCTTTTTTGGGAATTTCACCCGCTGACGAGGCCAAAATTTTGGCCATAATCGAGGAGCATTTATTGGCTTCAATTCGGTAAAAAATGCCGCCAATATTGGGATATTTTTTAGCGGCTGAGCACTAGTAAAAAATATGCTAAAGAAGCCACTTTTTTTGGACGTGGTTAAGCCATTAGAGAAGCTCAAAAATCCAAACCACCACGTGCACAATACGCAAGATGTTTTCATGTCCTGCGCCTCGGCCTTAGCTTCTATGTTAAGCCGCCTCTAGCCCGCACAAATTTTCATCTTCCATTCCGCTTCTAACCTCTACAGTCCGCCTTATTCCTAATTAAAAGCATTTATCTCGCGGAATCCGTTTCAAATATCTAATCTCTATACAGGCTTTCGACGAGCTTCAAACGCTTAAGTGCGTAAGGTGAGTTACTAATTTAGAAAAACCAAGTGTTGTTGCAATTATCACAATGCGCTTGAGTAGATCCTTCTTTGCGTGAAAGCCCAACCGCTAATAAGGATAAACCTGCCGTTAAGACTGCGGCGGTGGCTTTACCGCCACTAACCCCTTTTTTTTGTTTAACTTCTTTTGTTCTAATTTTTCCAATGGATTGGCAATGTGGACAAACCATCGCTGTATTGATTGACCCATATTCAATTTCATGATTTCTTTCACGAATTCTTTGGTTCGCTTCTGCTAAACGAAGTTGCTTTTCTTCAAGATACTTCTGTTGCTCTTCAGGAGACATAAGTGCAATTTTTTTTGCTCAATTTTGTCATTAATAGTGAGAAAAATAACTGCAAGCACAATTGCTCCAATGATGATTAAAATGTACCAGCCCATAAAAACTATCCTCTTCGTTTTGAATATGGCTACCGCCTAACAAGTAATTATACGGTTTCCGCATATCTTCCCTAACATATATATTTATTGCAACAAATTTGTGATGTTAGCCCGGCTTGCTAGCTGTCTATCATCCTAAAATGAGAATATAGGCAGGCCACGATATCATGACGCGAACTATTCGGGGACAGGTTATTGATTCGGCCTTGTGAAGTATTAACTCCCGTTCGCCTTGAGCCTGTCGAAAGGCGTGTGTGCTTCGACAAGCTCAGCACGAACGGTTTCAAACATTAAAAGGCCGAATCAATAGATAAATTGCACTTCTATTCTTGACCCGTCCCCAATCAACGTCATCTTCAAATAATACTGAAAAATCCAAAATCCTGTTAGCCCTAATGAGTCAGCATGATTCCGGCGTTTGATTTTTTGGCGACAACCTACCTTTTATGGGCCATTTGACGCATAGTGCCAGTTCTGGCCTTAACGAATTTTTTTACAAACCCAGCCTATCCTTGGACATACACGCCAATCCGTCATTCAGGAAATGCCACGATCAGCACCACGAGCAAACATGACAACCGCAAAGAGCGAAACGGCGCAGAGTATCTATCTCAATCTCCGCAACTTGATCCTTAATTTCGAAATTCAGCCGAACTCTCGGCTGACCGAAACCGAATTGGCGACCTATTTCAAGGTTAGCCGGACGCCGATCCGGGAAGCCTTGCAACGCCTGGAGACCGAAGAATTGATCACCATCCGTCCGAAACAGGGCTGTTTCGTGCGCGGCATGGATTTCGACGAATTCACCGATTATTATCAGATTCGCGTCAGCCTGGAAATGTTGTCGCTGAAATTGGCATGTATCAACATGCCGGATGAGGCGTTAGAGAAACTGTGTAGCGTCTGGGAAAAAAATGTGTCGACTGGTGACGCGGGCGATGCCGAACGCATCGCCAATCTGGATGAAGCCTTTCATATGAAACTTGCCGAAGGCGGGGGCAACCGCGTGTTGGTGAAAATGCTGGGCGACATCAATAACCGGATACGCATCGTCCGTCGCCTGGATTTTACCGACCAGGAACGCATCAGCAAAACCTATGAAGAGCATTACGGAATCCTGCAATCCCTGCTCAATCGCGATGTGCCGACCGCCAAAAACGACATGACCCATCACATCAAAAAAATGAGGGATTCACCAAGATGCTGACGATGGTCAATCTCGGTATGCGCAAAAACCGCAGCTTTCCTTTCGGGGATGATGCCAAATCGGCTTAGGATGGAAAGCTGGCAGTCTTACTCGGTCAGGAACTGGACCGGTTTATGCCAGTGCGCCAGAACCAGACAACCCTCCTGACTGGAGATGCTATGTTCTGACCCTTCGGGATTATAGATATAACTCCCTGCCGGATACAGCCCTCTTTCGTCCTGCTGCGAGCCGGAAAGGATGTAAATGTGCTCATCGCCGACATGCCGATGCAGAGGCACTGATGCGCCGGGTTCATAGCGAATGAGTCCGACCTGGTAGCCGGAATCCGGATCCTGGAACAACAGGCGGAAACTGACACCTTCCCGAAGCGCCCCCCAGCCGGTTGCCGTGTCTTGCAAAACTTCGGACGGTAGAGAAAAGGGTTTTTTCGATAAGGGATGGTTCATTGTTCCTGGCGCATGGGGAATACAGCAGTTATTATACACATGTCCGCCATTCTGGCAGAGATTGACGGAATGACGGGGTTTCTGAATTTAACAGCGCCAGCTGGGGGATTGGACACGTCCTCGGGCTCACCTAGTGGACTCATGTGGGAACGCTCACATGCCAAGCCTCGTGGAACAAATTGTTGGTTGACCAGATCCAGCGTAGCGGACGCCATGAGCGATTGGATCGCGATCTTGACATGAACTTATGCCTTGCTAGCTAGGTACGCACGCCAGCTTGCGTAGTCGGAGATATCGCGGTGGCGCGGCAATACCGACTCGCCAGGGAACAAGATACCCCACTTCTTGGTCCCGTCGCTTAGCTTCACCTGGCCACGATACAGGTTGGGCGGCTCACCTGCCTCGACCCGCTGCCAGACATCCCACGGAACGTCGTAAAGCTCGCCCGCCACGGAGACGCCGCCATCGGGCACTTCGTACATGCCCGGATGTACGTCATCGATCGAGAAGAGACGGTAACAGGCGACAGTGTGGGCCTCGGAGATAAAGGTGGCTCCGTCGAGATTGGCATGCAATGCCAAGCCTCGCATGAGCGTGCCGTTTACGAACAGGATAAAGGAACCTGGCCCATCCGAGGCGACAGTCATGTTCGTGACTCGATGTGTCGGGCTGCCGAACTTAGCACGGGGAAAAGCATGAACATACCTGTCGAAAGCATATCGTGGGCGCAGCCGGCCTTGATATAGCCATAAGGTTGGGCTTTGATTCGTTGCATGGTTGTCCTCAATGTCCGGCCATTTTCAAGCCGATTTCGTCCATATTGGCTTTTGCTATCGGTGCTTCATAGCGCAGTCGGCCCTCGAACATCACCGCGATGCGGTCGCTGAGTTCCAGCAATTCGTCCAGATCCTCGCTGATCAGCAGGACGGCAACGCCTCTATTGCGGGCCTGCATCAGTTGACGGCGAATTTCCGCAGTGGCGGCAAAGTCCAGTCCGAAACAAGGGTTGGCGGTGATTAGCAGGTCAACATCACCGGATAGTTCGCGTGCCAAAACTAGGCGTTGCACATTACCGCCCGACAGTGTCTCAATCCAGCGTTCCGGCTGCGGGGGACGGACATGGTAACGATCAATCAATGCCAAAGCATGCGCTTTTAGCGATCTACGGTTGATAAACCAGCGCCCTCGGGTAAAGACGGCCCGATCAAAGATACGCAACGCCAGATTTTCGACAAGATTCATGCGCGGCACACAGGCGTTTCGTAGCGGTTCCTCGGGCAAGCAATAGAGCTTGTGTTTCGCCATTTCTTCGCGGCTGGCCGTATAGGGTTCGCCGCATACGCGAATCTCCCCGCTATCCAGACTGCGTTGCCCCGACAGTACCTCAACCAGTTCGCGCTGGCCGTTGCCGGATACGCCGGCGATGCCCAGTATCTCCCCGCCATGAAGCTGCAAGCTCAGGTCATCCACCGCTGTCACGCCGCTGTCGTTAGCAGTAACGAGACGGTTAATTTCAAGACGAATCTCCCCTTTTACAACCTTATCGCGCGTACCGATCGCAGCGATTTCCTCATTGCCCACCATCAGCTCAGCCAGCATGGCCGGTGTTTTTTCCGCCAAGGGGCCGCTATAGGTCAGCTTGCCGCGCCGCAAAACACTCACGTCATCGGCGTACTTCATGACTTCGCGGAATTTATGGGTAATGATGAGTACGGTAAGATGTTTATTGCTTGTGCGTTCTTTCAGCATGCCCAGAATCTCATCGGCTTCTTGCGGGGTCAGCACCGAGGTCGGTTCATCGAGGATCAAAATCTCCCGCTGCAAAAAAAGTTGCTTCAGGATTTCTACTTTTTGCTTTTCTCCAGCCGCTAGCGTACTGACCTTTTTGTTCAAGGGAATTTGAAAAGGCGTTTCCGCCATCAAGCTTTCGAGGCGCTGTTTTTCTTCCTGCCAGCGAATGATCTTCGGAATCTGCGAGCGCGGCAACACCAGGTTTTCCAGCACCGTCATGTCCGGCACCAGTGTAAAATGCTGGTATACCATGCCCAGTCCATGAAGGTGGGCATCGCGGGTGTTATTGATTGCACACTCGCGGTTGTCAATCAACACGGTGCCTTCATCAGCGTGATAGTAGCCCATGATGCACTTGACCAGTGTGCTTTTACCTGCACCGTTTCCGCCCAGCAGTGCGTGGAAAGAGCCCCGGCTCAGCCTGAGCGATATTTTGTCCAACACCCGCAACGTGCCGAAGCTTTTGCAAATATCGATGGCTTCGAGTGCAACCGGGCCATGATAAAGCTCGCCTGAAAATCCGGCGGCGTTCTGAGCCTGTGAGTTGATGTCCGTAGCGTTCATGAAATAGCCTCAATGAAGCTTTCCGAATCCGATACCGCACCAAATACGCCGCCCTGCATCTTGACCATATGCAGGGCGGCCTGATGATTGCCGAAATCGGTTGCGCCACAGCAGTCGGCCAATAATACGCATTCATATCCTCGGTCATTGGCATCGCGCATCGTGGTGTGGACACAAACGTCGGTCGTGATTCCGGTCAGGACGATATTGTTGATACCGCGATTATGCAGCAGCAAATCCAGGTCGGTGGCATAAAAAGAACCTTTGCCCGGTTTGTCGATAATGGCTTCACCCGCTAATGGCGCAAGTTCGGGAATGATTTCCCAGCCGGGTTCGCCGCGCACCAGTATCCGCCCGCAAGGCCCGGCATCGCCGATACCGGCGCCTATCTGCTGACTGCGCCAGCGTTTGTTCTTCGGCAGGTCGGACAGATCCGGCCTATGCCCTTCGCGGGTATGGATGATGTGAAAGCCTAGTTTGCGGCAGGCTTCCAGGACGCGGCGTATCGGTTCTATGGGCGCTCTCGTCAGTGATAAGTCATAGCCCATCTTATCGACGTAGCCGCCTACACCGCAGAAATCAAACTGCATGTCGATGATGATCAGGCAGGTGTTTTCCGGCCTTAAGTCACCGTTATAGGGGAAAAAATAAGGTTCGCTTTTGACAAATTTATTCATAGTATTACCTCATTTGGTGATGGAAAGCTCGCCGGGAATACCGGATAAGGTTCGCTGCGGCGAACAGGTGGCTACCATCAAAATCAGCGTGAGTAGATATGGCGCGGCATTGAACAGATAATAGCCGCTGGAGAAACCAACCGATTGCAAGGCCGGGCCCAGCGCTCCAGCACCACCGAACAACAGGGCGGCATAGAGACAGCGCATCGGTTTCCAACGGGCAAAAACCACCAGCGCCACAGCGATGAGGCCTTGTCCGCTGGACAGCCCTTCATTCCAGCTGCCGGGATAGTACAGCGACAGGAAAGCGCCGCCGATGCCGGCCAGAAAGCCGCCTGTCATGGTGGCGACCGACCGCACCCGATTGACCGAAAAGCCCAGTGCTTCGGCGGCATCGCTGCTGTCACCGACAGTTCGCACCATCAATCCCCAGCGCGTATTGGACAGTATCCATGTCAATAAGGGCGCAATCAACAGCCCAAGCAGAAACAGCACGTTAATCTCCAGTGCGGCCCTAACTTGGGCGATGTCGCTCCAGTCACCTAAGCCTATTGCCGGCAAATGCGGAGCCGTCGGCTGTATATAAGGTTTGCCGAGAAAAAA
>NZ_JBKKBJ010000222.1:0-26042 GCF_046714055.1 Methyloglobulus sp.
ACGGTCAATAATTTGACGGGCACAAAGCTGGCGGTGACCGTTTTTGCCGCGCTCATGGTCACGGAGCAAGTAATCGCTGTACCGGTACATGCGCCTGACCACGCGCTAAACTTGGAACCGGCGCTTGGTGTTGGTGGTAAAATTGAAGTTGCAGGTGCCGCCGCAGTTGATGCCAGCGGGTGAGCTGGTGACGGTGCCAGTTCCCGTGCCAGATTTGGTGACGGTGAGCTTGACGGTGGCGGCCTGGGCGATGCTTGGGGCTAACAATGCCGCAAGCAGGGTAAATACGAGTAAAAAGCTGGCTTTTGCAGTCGATTTCATGTCGGCAACCCCTTATTGCGGCAACACAAGGTTTTGTAGGCGCGAGAGCGCGTCATACACCTTGGTTTGGCTGCGTACGAGCTGGCCGTTGGGGTCGGTGAGGTCTTCTTTGGTGCGGTTGCCCATAGCGTCCAGGGTGTAAGTGCGGGTGTTGCCCAGTTGGTCTTTGACTTCAATCAAGCGGTAGGCGTTGTCATAGCGGTAGGCCAGGTAAGCGCCATTGGGTTGGGTGATGCGGGTCATCAAGCCCACTGGATCATAGCTGTAAGTGGTCAATTCACCGCTTACGTCCATAGATACCAGCCGTTGGCGCACATCGTAGGCCATGGTCATCGTCAGCCCGTTCGGGTCGATGACGACTTCGAGCGACCCGTGTGCGGAATAGCGGGTGATGCGGGTGGTATGCCCCAGGGCATTGGCAACCTGTTTCAGTTGTCCCCGGCAACCCAGGTGGCCGCCAGTACAGGCGGCATCTTCGGGGTAATAGTCGTATGTGGTAAGGTCGGATACGTCGGTGCGCGGGCCGTCTTCGACCTTTTGCAATAATATGCCGGATGCAGAGTAAGTATACGTTGTGTTCCAGCTCCGGGTCTTATTGGTGACGAGGTCTTTTAGGCTGTTGTGGGTGATGTTGCCCTTGCTGTCATAGCTGTAAGTCGTCTCCAAGCCCGGCTCGGCGGTTTTGGTGGGCAAGCGGAAGCTGGGATGCCATTCGGTGGTGATGGTGCGGGTTTGCGGGGTATTCGCCCCTGCCGCCGTCAGCCCTTCGGTGCGGCTGGTTTCGAGGTTGCGGGCCAAGTCGTTGCTGTAATTGGTGCGGTGGCCGTTGAAGTCGGTGCGGCTGGCGACGTTGCCGTTGGCATCGTAGGTGACATTGCTGGAGGCGACGCTACAGCCGGAACCGCCGGGCTGGTCGGTTCCGGCGCTTTTGAGTACGTCTAGGACGGTGGTGAAATGGGTGGTACGCACGGAGCCTAAGGGATCGGTGACACTGGTGTTGCTGCCATCGGCACTATAGGCCATGCTGTACTTCTCTACACCACCAATGGCATGTTCGGTGGAAATGGCCTTGCCGTTGGTGTCGTATTGATAAGTGGCATAACGCCCCCCGTTCTCGTCGATGATGCCGGTGAGGGCGTTAGGTTGTAGAACGCCTGCGGTATTGACCAATTCCCCGGTGTCGCTGCCGTAGATGTAGATTTTCTTGGGGTTGTTCGTTAAATCTGCCGGCGTGTCGTCGGGGTAGGTGACGGTCTTTAAGTTGCCGTTAGCATCATAGCCATAGCGTGTGATGTTGCCGGTCGGGTCTGCCATTGTGGTCATTTGTCCAGCGCTGTTGTAGGTAAAGCTGAGGTTGCGCCCGAAATTGTCGGTTACTTTGATGAGTAGTCCGGCATAGGGTGCAACCGAAGTTGGGGTGGCTACCGGACAAGTGGCGCTCACTGTCGTGCAACTGTAGGTCAAGGTTTGGGTCAGGCCTTTTGGATCGGTAATAGACAATAAGTCACCGACTGCATTGTAGTCTTCAACTGTATTGTCCAAGGTGGTCACTGTCCAGCCGGTGCGGACACCAGCGGTCAGGACTTCCTGTAATCGGTAATCGACATCGGCATCGGGTTGCCATGCACTGGACACGGGCTTGAAAATGAAGGATTGACCGTTGTCGAGCGTTAATTTGACCTCAGTGGCAGGTGTTTGGTAATAATTATGCGGTGGAGTGACGCTCAGACCTTGGTAATAATTATGCGACCAAGCTAAACCTAAAGGCTTAAGGGTAATTCCCAATATGCCGAAAGTGGTCTGGTACTGATAGCTAGTCTTGCTGTTGTAATGCCGGGTAAACTGCAAGGCTGATGACCCCCTCGCTTGATAATCGATTTCGTCCGTGAATTTATTACCGGTAATGAAGTTGATGGGATTTCCTGCCTTGGAACAGTTATCCCCAGATGAATTTTTGGGGTTATCGGTAGGTAACATGCAGCTAGGAATATTACAAAAACCGAAATATTGCCCGGCTGGATAAATATTTGGATTATTAGGGTATTGAAGAGTAGTGACAAAAGCCCAGGGGTACTCTGAGGTGGAACAAGAATATTTAATGCCAGGGTATGTAGAAGAATAGTAAGCAGCGTCTTCTATAGCCATTGCCATACAGGATGCCCAGGCCTCTCCGATTGTTGGATAGTCGCCTGGTGCGGCAACGACGGGCGATATTACCGCAACCGTAAACAGTTTGAACATGACCGCGTACGGCGCAATACGCTGTGCTATTGTCACCCTACGGGTTTCTCTCGGTTGTCTGGTCCGGCATTCGATTGTGTTTGCCTTGCCTGTTGCTTCGATTCCTTGCATTGTGAGTGTTGCAGAGAACTTGATAATTAATGTTCATAGCGCAAATTCGCTACGTACTTATATTTCAAATCTTGCAAAATTCGATTGCTATGCTGCCTCGGCTTCCCGATCTTTGGGCAGAGTAAACACGCCTACTGACTGCACTAAATTACCGGAAAACCCCACCAATCGATCAGTTTGCACACCTTGATCCTTTAGCTGTTGAAAGGTTTCAGCACTGGATTTTTGGATTAGCATTGAACGTTCCTTTAACTTCTGGGTCGTTTCGGCCTGAGCCTTGGAATTATCGGCGATACGTTGGACCAATTGCACTAACTCAGCGGTGGTTTCCCTGGTTTCCCGCATTTCGCTACCGGCCTGTTGGGCAAGGGTCGTCCCTTGCACCACTTGGCTGATAGCGTCGTTCATAGTGGTTACTGTGTCGGCTGTTTCGACCTGGATATTGTTGACTAGGTTGGAAATCTGCATAGTTGCCTCACGGGCGTTTTCTGCGAGCTTTTGTACTTCGTTCGCAACGACCGCAAATCCTTTACCGGCTTCACCGGCTGAGGCTGCGTGCATGGACGCATTCAAAGCGAGAATATGGGTACGTTCAGCAATTCCGTTAATGATGGTCACGACGGAACCAATTTCTTGCGAACGTTCACCCAGACGCTTGATCCGTTTTTCCGTTTCGCGGATAGTGTCGCGGATGGAAGTGATACCTTGCACGGTACTTAGTACAGTCACCTGCGCCTTATCGGTGTTTAGGATGGCTTTGGTCGCGGCTTCGTTGCAAGAAAGCGCCAGTTTAGCAATATCCAGCATGACTTCAGATGCCGCGCTGAGCTCGACAGCGGATCGTTCGACTTCGCGATTTTCTTCTGCCGCATTTTCAATTACGGTATCGGACTGGGCTTTTACTTGCTGTGACACACTGGCTACGTTTCCGGCGATCTGCACTACCCTTTTCAAAACCTTGGCCGTCTCATCGGAAAGATAGTTCAAAGCGTCACCCACTGGACCGGTAATGTCGTCCGCCACTGGCGCTTTCACAGTTAAATCCCTTTGGGCAAGTGCCGCCACCGCTTCCAACAAGTTGATGATGGAGTTGTTCAAGGTTTCGTTCTCGTGCTGAATCTTGGCGCTAACCGTCTCCCGCTGGTCCACCATGGTGTCGAACTGGCGCGCCAACACACCGATCTCGTCCAAGCTCTGTATATTGGCACGCACTGTGCTGTCGCCGCTTGCCAGTTGTCGCATAACGCCAACCAGATGCTCGACAGGCCGTGTCACACTCAGCGAGACGAAGTAAGCAATAATCAGTGAGATGATTGCCAACGCCAAAATTCCGCCTGCTACAATCAGCAAATCCTTAAGCAAACGGGCTTTTCTGGTTTCTATGAGTTTTCCTAGTTGCTCTAGCGTCGAGGTGTTTAACAGGTATAGCCCGACAACGGTTGACTTTATATCACCGTTATAAGTCTTGGGATCGTAGTTGAACGATTGCTTACCAAGAATTTCACTTTCTGTTAATTTAGCTATCTTATCTAAGCGATTCAAGGTTTTGGTCACTAACGATTGCAGCGCATCCTTCGCGGTCTCATTTTTGTCCAAGGTTTTTTGCAACTGCTCAAAACCTTCTTTTTGGTTAGATTTTGCGAGCGACAGTAAAGATGTGATTACCGCGCGTTGCGCCGAGTCGGCTTGTTTGAGCGCCAACAACTCGGTTCCAATAGCATCCGTCCTATCTAGCGCCTCGGCTAATTTTGGCATTGCGTATAAACCTGACCGCATCATGTAATAGGAATCGGCGTTGGGATCCAACGCCAAGCCTGTGAAATCGGCTATCCTGTCGGTTAATGCAAAGTAATCATTCAATACATTGGTATGGGCAGCAATGGATTCTGGCGTGGTAATTTTCCCGCTTTTAACCTGATCCAGCAGTGCCTGCCAATGGGTTTTGGCATTGCCCCAATCTTTGGCAATAGACGGGTTATTAAGCTGGACATTGATCAAGGGATCCAAGGCCGACATCGCATCGGTGATTTCTTTTAGTTTCGAAACCCGTGCTGTCGAACTTGCGGCATCACCACCTAAAGCTGGCGAAGTCAAAGCGCGATGCTGCTGCGTCAATTGCACAAGTTTTACCATGCTGAGGGTGGGGTCTATACCCTTCAACTCCGAATTAGCGTAGGTGATGTCTTGTTGCATGCGGGCAACATAAAAACCGAGTGGGATCGCCACCATGATTAACGCGAGTACACCGAGGATCAAGAACTTCTGGGACAACAACAAGCGGCTGAATAAGTCAGCTTCTTCGCGTCCTTCATCCTCTTCGATTGCTTGGTCTTCGATGGCTTGCGGTACTGGTTCGTAGTAGTGCCTGCCACCATAATCGTCGTCCGTAGGGGATTCTTCCCTGAGAAAATCCGACTGTTCATCTTCCGTTCGCACCTCCGACGCCTTACCGCCTTCAATACTGATATTTTGACGTGCAAGTTCACTTCGACGTTCGTATGCCCGACTAATTTCCTCCGAAGTCCAGCCTTCCGTGTTGATTTCTTCTAAAACATGTTCTTCATTCATGACGTGTTGTTCCTTAATGTAAGATTGTTTTAACGCTTAAAAAAGATGGTTTCATTTAATGGATTAGTTTGGTCCGTTAACAATAATGCTTCATTGAACATACCCCTGCCTATTCCAGAAGGAATTGATGATTATGACTTAATGCTAATCAGTAAACCTTACAAACCTAGTCTAATTTGTCAATATTAACAAGTGACTAGGCTTGTTTTTGCGACTAGCTTCACAAAAGCTACGCAATATTCTGTACTTGCGCGTTTTCTGCCGCCAACTCCATTAAGGCTTGCATTTCGGTTAACAGATTTTCTTCGCGCACTGGCTTGGTGATGTAGGAATCGACACCGGCATCCTCAGCCATTTTCCGGTGTTTTTGCGTAGTCCTCGACGTTATCATAATGACCGGCAGCGATTTTGTTTTGGCGTGTGTGCGGATGTGCGCTGTCAATTCAATACCGTTCATCCGTGGCATTTCGAGGTCTGTTAGGACAATATCTGGCCTAAATTGCGCGAGTATCTCCGTGGCTTCAATGCCGTCCCGCGCACTCCTTACCCGGTAGCCGGCATCGTTCAAAAGCTGTTCCAGGGCGCGGCGTTGGCTAAGTGAGTCATCCACCACCAAAACCGTAGGTAACATGGAGGAGGGTTCGGCTATATCCAGCGGCTCGGTAGAATCACCCGTGATCTTACGGGCAGGTGCCCTGAGCAGTTGAGGAATATCCAACACGGGTGTAACAGTGCCATCCCCTAAAATGGTCGCTCCGATGTATCCGGGAATCTTTCCGAAATACCGACCTAATCCTTTTATCACCGCATCCAAGGTATCGTAAATGGCATCGATCAACACGGCCGTTGTTTTATCTTCATCCTGAACTAACAAAATCGCACCGTATGGGCGAAGAACCTTACGATGGTCGGGGATGTGCAATAAATCGATCAATCTGACCGCCGAGTAAGTATTGCCCTCTAATAACAATGTTTCTTTGCCGTCTTCTATGACAACCTCGCCCACAGCGGAATAAACGATCTGGTGGATACCTTTAGTGGCAATCGCCACCCGATATCGGCCCACGAAAGTTAACAGCGCGTAAGTCATGCTAAGCGGCAGCGGAACCCGTAGTTCAATGAGCATACCGCGCCCTTGCACGGAATCCAGCCTAAGCGTTCCCCCCATATTGACGATCTGGGTACGCACCACATCCATACCTACGCCGCGTCCCGAAGTCTGCGTCGAAACAGTGCGAGAAGAAAAGTTGGGGCGCAATATAAAGCGTTTTAATTCTTCTTCGGAAATGTCTTGTCCCGGCTGTACTATCCCCCGTTTTTCAGCGGCTGCACGGATAGCGCCATAATCCAGTCCGCGTCCGTCGTCACGGCAGCGAACCAAGATATTATTGCCTTCACGATCGAACTCGAAAGTTAATCGACCGCTGCCAGGTTTTCCCTGTGCCAAACGCTCGTCCGCGCTTTCGATACCGTGATCGACAGCATTACGCAATATGTGCATCATTGGATCGACCAAGGAATTGAGGGTGTCTCCGTCAATCTTGATAGAATCGCCTTTCAGCGTCAGGTCGCTTTGTTTTCCAGTCATACGGCAGGTCTGCCGAAGGCTTCTTTGCAACCTTGGGGCAACCGTGGAGACAGCCACCAGGCGAGTTTGCATGACCACTTCCTGAGTATCGACCGCCATACGTTGCTGGGTCTCTAAAATCTCATTGACCCTATCCAACTCCTTATTGACGTCCAAACTTATTTCCCGTGCGTCAATAGCAGCCTCGGCCATTCGGCGGCTGGCAGTATGTAGCTCGTTGTATTGATCCATTTCCAGCGCATCGAAGTCTGTGTCGGCAGCGCCGAAAGATCGGCCAGTCAAATCTTTGAGATCGATCAACTGTTCCAATTCCGCGCCAAGTTCTTGCAACAGGGAAAATTGTACTTTCATGGCTTGCAATTGTTTTTTCATCCGGCGCATGCCTTCATTCGCCTGGGAGTTGAGGATAATGCTTTCGCCCGAAAGCCTGAATAAGTCCTCAATCTGCTCGCTTGTGACCCTAACCATCGTCACTTGCGCCTGTGATGGTGCATCGTTTTCGCTGCTTTCGGCCACATCGCCGAATGCCGCTTGTGTTTCAGGTAGGCTTTCTTCAGTATCTGCGTCAGGTAGCCCGTCCTTATCGATCCGGTTTGCCCAATCAAGTATTTCCTGCAATACGGCTTTTGCATCGCTGGGCGGTGAATTGGTGCCTGAGAGCGCCTCACTCATGCCCTCCAAACAGTCAGATGCATTAATCAGCGAGTTGGCTAAGGCACGTCCAGGAAGTTTTTGCTCACTGGCACAGGCGATCAAAATATCTTCCAAATGGTGAGTTAATACTGCAATGCCTTTAATGCCCACCGTATTTGCGGAACCTTTAAGTGTATGAGCAACCCGCTGCGCCAGTTCCACATCCTTTTCATTGCCTCCCAAATGTAGGCGTTGGACAGCTTCAGAAAATTGCTGCGTCTGCACTGGCAGTTCTTGCAATAAAAGATCCAGCAATTCTTGATTAGCATCACCTGGCAGGGCAAGCGAAACGTCTTCATCGGTGGCAATTTCTACGCGTACAGCTTCGGCTTGTTCGCCTACGTCGGAGCTTTCGGTACGAATCTGCAACAGGATGACCGCCAATTCTTCGAAAGACAGGGGCAAAGCCCATTGCTCATCCGTTAATCCTGTAACGATCAATTGCCCCGAACTGCTTTCATTGAATGAAGGCAAATACTCTTGGACTTGGCTTAACCATTCCAGCAATAAATCGAGACGTTCTTTTGTAAAGTCCTCGATATGGCCAAGAAAGTCTTGAATATTCAAGTTAATATGTTCAGATATCTTTGCTAATCCGCCAAATCCAGCAGTTTTGGACGCATTGGCAAAACGCTCCAGTTCGTCCCCTGCCTCTTGAAGCCCATTCAACGCCGATTCGTTATTGCCGATGGCTATGCCTTTCAGACGGGAACGGACTTGTTCGGTCTCCATTATCAACAAGTCAACTAACTCTTGCGCGACTCGGGAGACTGGCGCGGATGATTCTTTGCCGCTAACTTTGGCTTCTTTTGCTTTTGGCGATGATTCTCCTATGGTGATTTGCTCTGGAATGTCTGTATTTGCTGCCGCCTCAGATACAAGCTGTTCTTGCAGCATGGCAAATTCATCATCCCCCATCGGTATTTTCAGCCCTGGATGACGGAGGAAGTTGATGATGGCTTCCGCTCCACTTTTCGGATCGTTACGGTAGCTGGTTAACAGCCCAGACCAATCGGAAAGTGCCGAAATTAAGCCCAAATTTACGGCAGCGCCTTCGTTGATGATTTCCCGTAAGGATTCTGCCAACAACAGATTGACATCTTGGAGTGCATATAAGCCTTCGGTAGCCGCTTGGTCGGCAAGTTGTTCAACATTTGCGACTTGTTCTTCAGAAACGTGTGCAGAACTATTTGCTGCGGCAACAGATGAAACCGGTAAGCCATTAGCAGCTACGTCTGCGTCACGGCAAAGCTGTTGCTCGAGCATAGTAAATTCTCCGTCCGCCATGGGAATTTTCAACTCTTGACAACGAAGATAGTGAATCATATCTTTAGCCGTTTGCTTAGGTTTATCCCAGAATTTTTCAAACAAATCAGACCAAACGGCAACTTTGGACGATAAACCTGAACCTGCCCGAAATTTATTGCCTAACTGTAATTCCCGTAGCGCCTCAGCCAGCACCAGATTTGCATCTTGCAAGCCGTAGTAGCCATCTTGTGCCGACAGATCGGCAAGTTGCTCAATAATAGCAACGGGATCACCGAAAAATTTTTCCGGTGTGATCTGAAGTTTTTGTTTCATATCGCCATCTCCTCCGTTGTGTATTGGTGATGTCCCAACGCCTTAAACAAGTCTTCTAATTTGACATCAAGCCAAACTTGACCGTTTTGCTCATAACCGCCAGTCACAAAGCGTTGCAGAATTTGCGGTAGCTCTGGTAACTCTTTAAGTGGCTGCAAGGATGCCCTGTCTTTGATCTCTGGAAAGCTGTCTATCCAGAGCGCTACCGCTTTATCACCCCGGTCTATGGTAAATAGACGGCGTTTTTTATTACCGACAGCTTCTTCTAAAACCACAAGCAAATCGAAAACCGATACTAGATTTCCTCGTAAATTAAGTATTCCGTTTACCCAAGGTTGGACGTTAGGCAACGCATTGACTTGTACTTTATCCAATACTTCGCAATATAAGGTTGTGGACACTAAAAACCCAAAACTACCGATACGAATCCCGAAAACGGGCTCTATTTTAGCTTCCAGCATTGCCACAGAATCTTCTGGCTGAAACATCGGAAGGTCAGTTTTGGTAAGTTCGACCACTTTAAATTCGTCTATAGGCATTGATAATTGCTCGACATGATTGTTAATAGTTATGCTCGAGTTGTTGAGTCCAAGGTCGGGCTCTACAACATCCTGTTAGAGCGCCCCTAACTTGTCTATGACCTCTTTGGATTCATAGGGCTTAGCGATCAAATCCTTCGCGCCCTGCATTTGGGCCCACACACGATCAGCCTTTTGTTGCTTGCTACTGACAAAAATAACCGGAATGTGCTTGGTTTCAGGATCGTCACGCAAGGTGCGGCATGCGGCATATCCGTCCATTCCGGGCATCACGATATCCAGGAAAATGACATCAGGTTTTTCCGATTTGGCTTTTTTGACGACTTCTTCTCCTGAACTCGCTGTAACCAAATTGCAATTGGTGCCCTCCAACGCATTTTTCAGGTTCGCCAGATCAGTTGGGGAATCGTCACAGATTAAAATTGTTTGTATCGCCATAAAATTGCCCTGTTAAGATTAAATATAGAATTAAGATACTTTCAGATTTTTTTGCTTTTCCAGCCAAGTTAGCACCCTGATACTGAGCTTTTGGAATGCTTCTTGCTGAACCGGCTTGGTTAGGTAAGTTGTACAACCCGCGATGACACCCTTAACCTCGTCTAAGGGCGAGGTCTTTCCTGACACCATGATGATGGGCGTTTTTTTGTACTCCGGTTTTTTTCGAAACCGGGTACAGGTTTCATAACCGTCTATCCCCGGCATCATAACGTCCAGGAAAATGAGATCGTATTGCTTGGTATCCGCTTTCTGTATTGCGCTTTCACCGCTATCGGCAAAATCAATCAAACTGATTTGTGGTAGCGTGGCAAGGTTAAGCTCCAGCGATTTTTGAATGGCGATGCTATCATCCACCACTAACGCACTATAACCGCCCATATTTACTGGCCTTACCGTCGGTGGAGACGTTATTGGTATAACGTTGCCTGTCTGATTGGCTTGTACTTGCGGCGCGGGTTTTTCTTCAACTTGCGGCGGCAATACCCTTGGAATCTCTTGCGGCTGAGCAGAAGCCGATTCAGAAGGTGGCAATTGACCTGAAACCGCCACAGTAGGAAGGGGTGATTGGGTTGAAAACACCTCGGAAAGTGGCGATTGATCTGAGACCGTTTCGGCAAATGGCTCTAAGGAAACCTTATCAAGGGTCGTTAACACCCTAGCGGCAAACAGCATGCCACGAATATGGTAGGGTGGCGGTTCAAGTAAAGCCCCCCGACTTACCGCAACCACTTGGATTTGCGGATGGGTTGCCAGTAGCGTATCTTTTTCTCTCAGTGCTTCCGCATCATCATAATTGACCAGAAGAATATGACTACGTGCATTATCAGAGGGATTTGCTGTGACATATGTGCGCCCAGCCCGCGCAACTTGAAAAAATCGGCTGAAACTTTCTTCATCCGCAACATTAAAGCCGATAAGCCCTACCAGCAACTGACGGGGCTCATGCTTATCTATACCTTCAAACTGTAGATTATTGTGTTCCATGATTGCTGTAAAACTTATTCGACTTTTGTTAAATCTGCGTCCAAAACCCCTGTGCTTGAATCCGCAAAGTATGCAGTTACCTATTACTTAAAAGTATTATTTAGGATTGATTATTAATGACAGGCTATGGTATTAAGCGTAGTTGATAAACTGTTTTTATCAATACATGGCTTGATTTAATTTTGTGAAAGTCAACAAAAAAAGAGGTATTGAAGGGTGTTTCAATATTCCTGCAAGAATAGAATGGACTGGGCGCTTATTATTTACAACCCATTGGTTGGGTCAGATGCCATGCCTAATACTATATCGACCTGCGTTAATACCTTCTCTTAAAGAGAAGGCATTTTTAGAGATGCTGGTAATCTAGAAAGAAAAACAATCAAGCATAAAAAATCGCGTCCCCTAATCGAAGGGGAGACGGATATTTTGTCTTTCGTTGATTTCTTCTATACGTATGCTGAAAACATAAAAAGGGTTAGTTTAGTTACACCCTTCGTTTATTCCAGCAAACCAATAATGCTCTCAGCCGCTCGCTTTACATCCAGAAAAATCAAGCCTAATTTTGCATTAGGTTTGGCTAGCACTGTCAATACGGCTTCTGTACCGGCATAAGTCATCAAGACATAACCTTTGGCACCTTTAATCAACACCTGCTCCAAGGTTCCCCTGGCTAATTCCTGAGCCGTCCTGTCACCCAGTGAAAGCATAGCAGCACTCATCGCGCCCACGCGGTCTTCATCCATATTAACGGGCAATACGGACGCGATCATTAATCCGTCAGTTGAAATAATGCCTGACGCTTCGATATCCGCTGAAGTTCCATTTAGGTCTGTCAATACAGAAGTTAGCAAGTCTGCTCGCATGATTTTTCCTCTTTAATTATAAAATAAAATACTTAAGTTTGGCTGCCTTCCGCGTAGCGGATAGACAAAGCCCAAACCAGATTAACAAATTCCGGTTGATTAAAATGGGGAACCCCGGAAATGACAATAATGAAACGGTAGCTACCGACAAACAAAGGCCAAAAGCCGAGCTGACTGTTGCCGAATACATCGACCAATGCCCACGACTGGCTGGCTACGCCCAAATTCTTTATCAACACGCCAGAACGACGCTCATGTACGGTTGCAAGCTCGGCGCTGAGTCCTGATAGCTCTTCGGCCACTTCGTGCGGAAAGCCGTGGCTGGCAAGATAAAAACCCTGCATATCGGCCAGTAACACCTTGCCATTTTCTGACATTTTACTAAGCAAGCCAGGCAGGATCTTTTCAAGTAGATCGGACGGGTATTGGCGTTTAACGCTTAACCCTTGCACCCAACCCAGCTTCTGGCAACGGTACAGTAACTCACAGCATTTTTGTGGGTCGTCCATACCCATCAATTGTTTCAGATTCTCGAGATTTAACGTCTTTGTTTCCGGTTGTTGGAGCGTCTGCCTGATAAATTGCCGAGGTTTGTCGGCATCGTTTGCACAAACAGCATAATAAGCCCCGGCTGGCGTAGGGCATAAATAAAGGCCATCAGTTAACGTATATTTACTCATAAATTATTCCACTAGGCCTGGGTCTAATGAGTACAGCAACGATTGTACTAACAAGGAGACATCGTTCTTGACTCTCGCGTCAACGGCGAAAATGGGCGGTTTCAAATCTGAAACTTTTAATTGGGCATGATAATCGGCGATAGTCGGTTTATTGCTGATATCCATTTGCGTGATACCGATAGCGACATTGGTTTCAGCAATAAATTTCTTGAACGATTCCAAAAAGAACCACATATCCTTGAATGGATCGGCTCTCGTGTTATCCAGCAGCAAAACTAAGCCAATACCGCCGTTGACCAAGATATCCCACATAAAGTCGAATCGCTCTTGGCCCGGAGTCCCATATAAGTGAATTTTCTCGCCATCCTCAAGATTCATAATGCCGTAATCCATTGCGACCGTTGTCGCAGACTTTCTGGATTTAGTCATGTCACTGGCCGAAGCATCAGTTTTTACTGGCGGAATATCACTGATGGAGTGTATAGCTGTGGTTTTTCCGGCACCGACGGGGCCGGTAAAAATAATTTTAAATTGCGTCATG
This sequence comes from Methyloglobulus sp., assembly GCF_046714055.1. GTDB lineage: Bacteria > Pseudomonadota > Gammaproteobacteria > Methylococcales > Methylomonadaceae > Methyloglobulus. The sequence goes on from NZ_JBKKBJ010000222.1 coordinate 13,209, forward strand.
TAATGTATGCCTTTATGTCTTGTTACCGCGTAATTTGCTCATGATGCGCCCCAACAATCCTTGACCTTTGCTTGGCGTAACAACCGGGGGCTGTACTAGACTATCGGCCAGCCTTCTGGCCTGACCAACTAAACTTACCGAGTAGGCAGCACTGACAAATACAAAAACATATTGTGGCTTGATGTTGAGCATTTCCGCGACATTGATCATGGTTCTAGGGCCTTGGATAAGCAAAGCCGCGATTCTGAGTGCATGTGGTGTAATCAGGAGCCGGGTAAAATTAGGCCAGCTTCTTAAATAAATCGGGTGCCTGTAATCAATATCCTGAGGATAGCGCCCCTTTGATGTCCAGCAGGCCAATTTCCACAAAAATGCATCCATACTTTGAAACTTATCCAATGCACCGCCTAAATTCATCGCTTTAGGGTCAATAGGGGTGATAGCTATTTTTGGCGCTATGGTTTTATATTTGAGCTTGATTCCGGCAAAGGCACTTAATTCAGAATCACGCGCATCAAGCCAGATTTCCTCCGTATATGGAAAGATAGTGATGGGACGCCAGCCGGATTGCAGCAATAAAGCCCGGCCTTTTGTCCGGCAAGCAGCAAAAGCAGATTGAACATAACCCTGAAAGTAGTCTTTTGGACTGTAACAGGCGTTAATTATTTGCCCAGGGTCATTAACGTCAAGGTCCGAAATTGAGCCGATATAAGCATGAAAGCCTTTTTCGTCCAAGCGCATCGCGGTTTGATGCTTGGACGTTTTTTGGCGTTCCTGGTTAATTAAAAACGTTTTGAGTTCTTGCTTTTCAGGTTCGTCCTGATCGGTTACTGACGTTGTAGATTCCTGTTTTTCAGCCGTTTCGTCCACCTGTTCCTCAAATATTTCAGCAATCGGTTTCGGTTCAGGAGAAACTTGTGCGGGCGTAGCCATTTGATCTTCAGGCGTTTTACTGTGTCCGTCCTGATCATTTACTGGCGTTTTGGGTTCTTGTTTTTGGGGGGTGTCCACTCGCCGAAGTATTTCGGCAGCACCAGTTTTCGCTACCGGGTCATCCCAGGTGGTCGTTGCAATGTAACCAAAAAACTCATCATTAAAAAGATCGATCAAATCATTTTCAACCGCTTCAGTTGCCGCGTCTTTATCTAGTTCGGTTGTCTTTTTTGAAAGTTCATCTGCTAAAGTTTTGGCCTGATTCAAAACGAGTAACATATCGCTCGTTTTGACAGGTTTTTTTATGTGCAAGATTCCATCGTGTGCAAAATCCTGTAACGATAAAACAATTACAGGTTTTAACCTGTTTTCCTGCAAACACTGCACTAATAATTTTTTTGAAACAGGCGCATCTGCATCAAAAACATCAACATCTGCATCTTTTGCTATATTCACCACGATTGCCGCGCCTTTGCAGGGCCCCTGCAAAAACAACATCATGGTTTTTACAACACGGGCATCCATTGCATGAAGCGCAAGTTTTAATGGCCTTGTGTTATTTTCCGTCATTGTTCAAGCCAACAAAAAAATCATGGAGTTGCTTCCATTCAGGGGGCAAAATCAACCTTTTGCGGGACAACTCCTCAAATGTCCTGTTAAACCGGATTTCGTCACGGATGGAACGGAAGAGCAATAATAATTCGTTATGCAATTCCATTCTTTCGGGCTGCACCAATATGGCTTGTTCAAGGATGTGAATTGCATTATCAATTTGACTAAATTCAACATAATCTCGCGCCAAAGCCAAAGGATCGTATTCTTCCTCATTGCTGTTTTCGTTTAGTTGCAAGAGTGCAGTTGCCGACCACAATCCTTTGGTAAAAACTGAATAACGACTTCCGGGCAACAGATCCATGCTCGAACTTTTGCTGTCGAGGTGGTTGGTTAATACTTGAAACTGATTTTCAGTCAGCCTCGATTTAGATCCGATAACCATTCGCTTGCCTAACGCCTGACCGTTTCTTTTTAAGACGACCAATAAATCAACAAGGGCACCAAAAAGCTGTTCATCGAGATAATTTTGGAAACAATAATAAATCCGTTCCATGTGGGCTTCCAAACAACTAGACTCCTTGGAAACTTGAAAAACTAGCCGCTCCAAATCTTTTTCGGCTGACCCATCGCACCATTCATAGAAGCCGGCAACCTCTGTATTTGAGAAAAACCTTATAACTGAGGATTCAGTAATACCCTCACAATCGGCGCATGTAATCATAGGCGTACTTAGCAAATAGATAACTGTTTAACCGAATTAAGTATAGTTTCTTTTTTACAAACTGGTTATTCGCCAAAGGCTAGTTATACCAATCCCAATAAGTTCTCATTGAAACCTTCTCCAGAGGGAGAAGGCCAGGATGAGGGGATTCATATAGCAACTTATTGGGATTGGTATTACTTTGATTGATCAATCTAAGAAACCAAATACGACTATATCGCGTTGATATCGCACTAATGCCATGGCAACCAGCATGAAGGTTACAGTCACTACAGTCCACACGATCTTTTTCATGTGCTTTCTAAAATTTTGGATCAAGACCGCGAGGCCTGTAGACCGAGCACACAGATTGAAATGGTTTAATTAAACAGGACACTTCTAAAGACAGAATTATAATGTCATCAGAGGTGAACATGAACAATCAAAATAAACATAAACGACCCAAATACACTCTTGAATTTAAATAGTTGCAGGCATGGGGTCAGGTCTTGCAAAACAACATTTAATTGAAAGCAAATAACAATAGGATAGTGTGGCATTGCAAGACCTGACCCCATCTTTTGTATCCCGTCACGCGGAGGCATACATCCCAACCCAAAACCCATGCCCGGAAATGTCCGGGGCATAACCAGCATTATAGGCCTCGTTTATGGCGGATTGCTCACGCGAATCCGCCTTACGGGTTACGGGTTAGTCCGACTCAACCTCAAAAACATCTATCTTGTAAATTATCTTTTTTTCATCAAAGTAAACCGTTATCCCAGAATAAATGTCAGTAACTCCAGAATTCGATTGGCTTTTCTGGTATGAAAATGAATATTCGAGAGTATTAACGCTTATTTTGTTAGGTTCACCGTACTTGCGAAGCATATTATCCATCTTCTGTCCAATCCAACTTAGGCGAAAAATATTCATCCGTATATTCGCCACTATTAACCACAGATATCTCATACTCCGTGATTATGTCCCAACCTCCCATAGCACCAGAATCCAAAGATAACAAATATCTATGGCTGCCTCTATTCACTATCAGACAAAGAGAATTAAACGAACCATCAGCATCCTTTTTTTTCTGTATTACTCCACCATGCCTCTCTTTGATTGAAATAATTGAAGTTTTTCCGATACTAATACCAGCTATTGTTCTATCCTCTTTGAACAGAGAACCTTTGTTCGTAGCCACATCTTCTGCAACAGCAACTAAATCACAAAAGATCGCCATAAAAGAAAAAACTAAAAGGATGAATTTTTTATTTAGCATTTTCTATTTCACTACCGTCACGGTAGCTCCCCCACCATCATTCTTATAAATGGTATTTCGCGTCTTTGGCCCACACACAATACAACCTTCAGAAGCATCGCCTGGTCTTTTGCTGCTATCACCATGCATTCTAAACGTAGTTGGATCGCGGCTCGTACCAAAAACCGAATTGCCTGGTAGGGGGTTTAAATAAATTGTGTCCCGCCCCGTATGTTTACTGTTATATCGATCACCTACTTTCCAATTGCCTCTAGGAGTTGGTCCTTTGCTTGCTTTGTCATTGCTATCTGGATTATTTTTATCAGTTCCTTGCTGGGGTTTTCGTTTGGCAGGCTGTCGCCGAAGGCTTCCGGTTCCCATGTCCACAGCGCCTTGTTGTCGCTGGGCCGCAAGTAATGGGGTCAGGTCTTGCAAAACAACATTTTATCTTTAATTGAAAGAAAATAAGGCATTGTTAATTTTGTATAGTTTTTCGTCTTTATATACTTGAAAAATAAGACCTAAAAATTGCAAACCTATACCTAATTACCAATGCCGAAAATAACAATAGAATAATGTGGTATTGCAAGACCTGACCCCATCTTTGGGATTGAATAGGCCAGAGGGATCAGTTAGGTTAACCGGGTTCCCCCCGACATAGCTATAAAGGTTAACGACACCTAAAATCGTCCTTAAGAATTAGAAAAAACAAATTTTATGTTGCTTGGTAGCCGATCTGTCCATCGACAAGCCTGTTTATCTGATGAGATCAGCTTTAAGGTATCGTCATTTCCCCATTGCCCCTTTAATGTTTGACTAGGAGGGTATGTTAAGCAAATCAAATTCTGTGGGGATAGATTGTCCGACGATGACTTCAAGACATAGAGAAGCGCCTCATACACCTCCCCGTCTTTACATACGTTATCTGCGCGTACGAGAACATATTTATTCTGAATAGAGGTCAATCGATAAAGTTCATTTATATGCTCTCCATCACATCTGGCCATCAGACCCCCAAGGAACAAAAAAGGAGATAGGTGGTAAGCAAGTACTATAACGGCTAATACCAATATATATCGAAACTTCAAATACTTCATGCATTATTCTCCAAATTAATGAAATTTATCTGCAAGTTAGGCATGTTAAATAAACAGAAATAGCATGTGCCATCGATCCAGCTTCGTTAATACTGCCGAGCACAGGATTAATAAAGTTAGGAGATCCATACATTCCGGAATAATAATCTCTCATTCCTTCCCGAATCCAGTGGCTATCAACAAAGTCGTCACCGCGTGACCCATTATCTAATGGGTTACCAAATTGTGAGGGGTTATTATTTGGCCCAGTGCACTGGTTGATTCCAGCTTCCCTTAATAATGTGGCGGGTGAAAATAATCCGGTTGCAGCTCCTACTATACCGTAATGGTAATTACCAAAGTCTGCACTATATCCTTGTTTTTTGAGATCCCACGGCCCACGGTTTCGGACGTAGTTGTAGAAAGTTAATGGGTTCAATATCCCATTTGCAATAGGCAAATTTGCTTGAATTATTGAAGCTGAAGCAGTTCGTAGGTTGGGCAGAGCGGTAGCGAAGCCCAACATTCAAGGCTTCGTTTATGTTGGGCTTCATTGCATTCAGCCCAACCTACGGCCCTAATGATCCATAGATATTCCCAAATATAATTGCTCCTTTCCGCCGGACGGGGCATGTTGCCCCGTTCGTAGGGTTTCAACGTGGCACAAAAATCCATCCATCGGCAAAACGTGAGTGACGGGGTAACATACCCCGTCACTCACGGCTAACCACGCCCTACAAATGGTGGTTTTTACCCGCCGTACGCGGTACGACCTTAAAACGGTCAACTAGCTCTTTGACTTTATCCACAGAGCTAGCTTGACCAAAAAAAAATTCAACAATGTCAGACTCAAATTTAATATTGAATAAAACAAAGCATTTTTCTGCTAAAAAATCTTCGAATTGATCTGCTAATTCCGAATTCTTAATGCAGGCATGGGGTCAGGTCTTGCAAAACAACATTTAATTGAAAGCAAATAATAATAGGATAGTGTGGTATTGCAAGACCTGACCCCATCTTTTGCAACAACATAAATCAATCGAGTCTGACCCACTGCTGTCCCACAGTTTAACAAGAAAGTCGGCCTAAGAATCCCGTGTTGGATTACAATGAGTTTACGACAACACATTGAAACACATAGGAACTTAGGCCATGCCACATTGTAATACAATCCTGTCCCAACTGCTCAAAATCGTGGGCAGACATGAGTTTGAAAAAATCGCGTCAGCGCACCACGAAGGCCAACGGCTGCGCAAAACCAGCCGCTGGTCACAGTTTGTCGCCCTCGCTTTTGGGCAATTGGGCGGACGGCAGAGCCTGCGTGACATTGAATCCAACCTTAACGCCCAGCGGCAATACAGCTACCACCTGGGCGGTACACCCATCACCCGTTCAAGTTTGGCCCGGCTGAACAGCCGACAACCCGCCAGTTGTTACGAAGCGTTGTTTTACCAACTGTATAACCGCTGTGCCAAGCATGCCCCCCAGCACGGTTTCCGGTTTAAGAACCCGCTTTATGCCCTGGACGCTTCGCTCATCGACTTGTCGCTCAAGCTGTTCCCTTGGTCGCATTACGCTTTGGGCAAGGGCGCAATGAAGCTGACCGTAGGGCTTGACTTACGTGGGCATCTCCCAGCGTTTGTGACGGTGACGGAGAGCAAGAAAGCAGACAGCGAATGCGCCAAACTGCTCACCTTGCCGAAGGGCGGCATCATCGTCTGCGACCGGGGCTACAATGATTATGGCTGGTATAAGTCATTGACGGGGCAAGGGGTTTTCTACGTCACCCGGCAACGCAGCAATGCCACGTATGAGGTCATTGGGCACCGTGCTGTCCCTGCAAAGTCCGGTGTCATCAGCGATTCGGTGATCCGCTACAACTCCCTGCGTTCCCGCCAGAAGCAACTACCCGATGTACGGCAAGTCGTCTACGTCGATGCCGACACACAAAAGCAATACACCTTCATCACCAACCACTTCAAGCTGTCGGCACAGACCATTGCGGATATCTACAAACAACGTTGGCAGGTTGAGCTGTTTTTTAAATGGATCAAGCAGAACCTTAAGATCAAATCATTCCTTGGCACCAGCAAGAACGCCGTCATGACCCAGATTTGGGTTGCCATGTGTGTCTATTTGCTGTTGGCGTACCTCAAGTTCTGCAACAAAGTACAAGCGTCCCTACAACATATCATCCGGCTGTTGGCACTGAATTTGTTTGCCAAACGCGACCTGATCAAGCTGATAAAGGCCGAACCGCCGCCCGATCAACAGCAGTTCGTGCAGGCGGCCTTATGGTGAGGCTAAACTGTGGGACAGCAGTGGGTCTGACCCCATTGATTTTTATCTTTAATTGAAAGAAAATAACAATAGGATAATGTGGCATTGCAAGACCTGACCCCATCTTTGTTTGCCATCTTTGTTATTCCCTAGTGAATATGATGGCTCTTAGCGGCATATATTTAGCTCATCAATATCACGAAATAATGGGTTATTTAGACTCTTATTTAGCTTGACTTGGAGTTTCGAATCCAATAAGTTTTTCGCTTTTTTAAAGCAAATCGGGTTTTCTGCGCATAGCGTCTCAAATTCTTCGGATAAAAACTCTTGTAGTTCAATAGGTGTATTCGATATGCGTACGAGACCAAGAAATTGGCTTGTTTTTTTGGCAGAATTACAAATGCGAGCATGATCTCGTGCTTTATATAATACCTTCCAGAAGTATTCTGGATTCTTTTGATAAATAACTGTACGAAACTTGATTACACAATCTAACTCAGATTTCGCCTTTTGGCATCCAAAGTCTTTGGCGTGAGCAGGCAGGGATGGCAGAAGGATGAAAATAAATAATAAAACTATATCTTTCCATCGCAACATTATTGCCCTCCCCGCTGGAGATTTAAGTTCAGCAAGGTAGCCCGTATGAAGCAGCGCGGAATACGGGGACATCGAAGCCACGATTGCCCGGATTCCGTTACACTCCATCCAGGCTACTCGCTACGGCCTTACGCGGTTTTAACACACGCTTTCTGAACGGTTTAAAACTAATTTCAATAAGATACTATTTTCAAATTTTGCTTGGATATTTGTGCATATATCATAATAAGGGGTTGTTTCTGAATTAAAACACTCTGTTCTTCCCTTCCAATAACTATAGGTTGGCTCATCTTTTTTCATGCTAACCTTATTGCAGAATGAATAATTGAAGTTATTGGTAACATCTTTCAAATTAAAACCAAGCTTATCCGAAAATTCACTTTTACTTTTCCCAATCAAGCTAGGGGGTATGCGATTATTTTTTACCTTTGCATTGCATTTTAGGTTTTTAGTAGGGTTGCTTTTTATCTGTATTTCTATCTGAGTAACGACATAATTTGGTTTGCCCGCTAATTCATTATTTGAACTAAATATGACTATTTGATCAATATTGTTCTGCGTAAATGCGTAGCAAATAGATGACCTTGAAGTTGCAGCATCACCCATATCTTCGATTTTGGCGTCCCCATACATTTTCTGTACATCATTCAAATTTTGTTTGCCAAGTTCAACGCCAAGTAATTTAGAGAAATAATCAGAATTTAAATTATCAGACGCTACAGAAATTATCGGCAAGACATTGATAATAAATAATAAAATTAATCTAATTCTAATCATATTTAATTGGTTGATTACTTACTTAATAACAGTAATTGCGCCACCCTCATTTACTAAAGTCTGGCGTGTATTCCGACCACAAATGATACATCCTTGAGATGCATCACCAGGATGCGCACGACTATCTCCATGAACTCTAAAGCTATTAGGGTCTCGATTTGTATTAAATACATCATTCCCAGACCTGGGACTTAAATCGATTGTTAAAGGCCCTTTGGAATTATCATGACCACCAATATCCCAATCGCCGCGAGGAAGGGGGCCATTGTTTTTGTCTCCTTGCTTGGCTGGGTCATCTCTTCCACCGCCACTTTGTGACCCAGCATAACAATTTTTATCATCAATTTTTGTCTTTCCAGTTTTGTCGTCATTACAAACAAGATGACCTGTACTTTGTTCATAAGTACATAACACTTTCAATCCCAACGGATCGGTTAGGTTAACCGGGTTCCCGCCGACATAGGCGTAAGTGTTTTAATGGAATTTTTATTGCTCGCAGCTTAACCTTGATTTAATCGCATTTAGCCATTCTTCTTGTGTTTTTTTAATCTCTGTTTCTGAGTGACACACTTGTTCGACCTTTACATCAACCACATTCGCTAGTTCCCGTTTTTGCAGTTCTACAAAAGTGGTTCTGCAACGATCAGCTATTTCCTTTGCTTTAAATCGTTTCAAACGAGTAGTTAGCTTTTCGCCGCGAAGACAAATTTGATCGCTAAGTCCCTCAGAACCTGCACCATCTAACTTTAACCCCAATAAATTAACAAGTGCATCAGAAGAAGCGTCGCTTCGGCTTACACCTATCAATCCAATTGCAAGTTCTAAAGCCCCAGTTTCTGGACATGTCAAAAGACATTTTTCTTGCTCCTTTCGAATCGAGACACTCAAAGCTCTTGCTAACTCAATAGTAATAACATTTTCTGCAAAGCTCACTTGTTGAGCATCGTTCGAAATTGAAGCTTTTAGGCTTTGGGCATTTGCGGGCAACGGCAAGAAAATACTCAAAAATATCAGTAGGCTAATGCGGTGAAAGAAATACATTTTCATGGCACAACCTGCAAAGTACTTCCTGGCTCAGCATCAATTAGTCTATTCAAATCCTGAATATCTTGCACTGTGCCAGTTACACATCCTTCCGAACAATATTTTTTTGGCCCAAGACCTGGGCCAAATGGGTATTTACAACTATGGGAACGGATTAGAGTACGGCCTTCAGTAGCATTTGTATTTGTACCAGGACAAGGTACTAACACTCTACCATTTGGTTTACCTGTCGTACCAGTTGTCCATTGCCAGCATCCAAGTGGAATAGGCCCATGACCTTTTATTGCAGTACATGTAGGATTGTTACGACATTGCTGACCACCACCATTATTCCCTGAAGCCACAGGAATATTGACAGGATTATTTTGTGGATTTACTGGTACGCAAACTAGCCCACCATTTGAAAAAGTTAATGTACAAGAAGCCAATCCTTCAGGATCAACCAAGTTAACCGGGTTCCCATTGACATATGCATACGTATTAATACCGCCCGCCAGCCCAATCGGATCGCTCTGGATATACCTGCCGTCCTTCGCATCATAATCCCTAAAGTAGTTGTAAAACAACCCCGTTTCTTGATCGTAGTATTGGCCGGGAAAGCGCAGGTTGTAGGCGAACTCGCCCAGGCCGCCGGGGTTTTCGTTGGGCGGGCTGTCGCCGAAGGCTTCGGGTTCCCACGCCCACACGGGCTTGTTGTCGCTGGGTTGGGTGATTTTGCGTGGCGTTGCCAGGTGGTCGGCTTGGACGTAGAAGACATCGGTTATTGTGCCTTGGCTGGCGTTGGGTTTCAGCACCGCTATCGGCAAGTTGCCCAGCCACACGGTTTCCTGGATGGCTTGTCCGGTTTCTCCGTATTCGCCTTGCAGTTGGCCTTGTTCGGTATAGGAGAACAAGGTGTTGGTGCCGTTGACGGTTTTCTTGGTGCGCTGGCCTAATGCATTGTAGGCGTAGCTGGCGTTGAGGTTGCTTGCGGTGGCGATGGTGCGCTTGCCTTGGGCGTTGTAACCGTAGCTTATCGTGCCGTCACTGGTCAGGTTTCCGGTCGGGTCGTAGCTGTAGGCGGTGGTTTGGCTGCCTGTTTTTTGCTGTAGCTTGTTGCTGCCGGGGTCGATTGTGCTGGTTTCTGCTGTTGTGTTGTCCAGTGTCTTGCTGGTGCGGTTGCCGCTGAGGTCGTAGCTGTAGCCCAGGCTGGTGAGGGTGAACGCGCCGATCTGGTTGCTTATCAGCCGGCCCAGGTTGTCGTAGCCATAAGCCTGGTCTAGTGTTGGGTCAACGTCATCGACAATGCCGGTTATCCGCCCTGCGGCATCGTGGCTGTAGTTGCGGAGCGTCGGCAGTTGGCCTTGGCTGTCAAAGCCTAAGCTGATGGCGATGGGCCTTCCGGCCAGGTCGTATTGCCGCTCGCTGGTGGTGCCGTTGCCCCATGTCCAGCCCGCGACCTGGCCGTCGGGTTCGTAGGCGATCTGGTCGATCAAGGGCTGGCCGTTGACGGTGATGGCCTGGACACGGTCATTGAGCCACACATAGCCGAGGGTGTTGCCGCCAGGGGTGGCGGTCTGTATTAGCTGGCCTTGGGTATTGTAGCTGTAGGCGGTGTTTTGGACGATTGTCCCTACGGTCTGTGCCTTGTTGGTGATGCGGCCATGGCTGTCGTAGTTGAGGGCGATTGTGCTGCCGCCGTTGGCAAGGCTGCATAGCCGCCCTATGCCGTTGGTGCAGGTGTCCCAGGTGTAGGTGATGGTTTGGTCTTCGTAAACCACTTGGGTAATGCGGTTTTGGCTGTCGTAGCTGTAAGTGGCCGTTTTACCCCTGGCGTCGGTGCGGGTCTTGAGGTTTCCGGCCTCATCATAGGTGTTTTGGGTAACCCCGGTGTCCGGGCTGGTCTGGCTCAACACATTGCCCAGGTTGTCCATCTGGTAGCTGGTCTCAAGGTTGCGGGGGTCGGTGACCTTTACCACTTGGCCTAGGCCGTCATAGTCTGTGTCGATTTGCCCCAAGGCGCTGCCGTTGACGGTGGGGTCGGGTTCAAGCTGGCGGATGGCTTGATCCAGGCTGTCGTATTGGGTTTGGCGGTTATGCCCCAAGGGGTCGGTGGCTTGGGTGAGGTTGCCGTTGGGGTCGTATTGGTAGGTGGAGACATTTTGTGTCGTGTTCAATAACGAAAATACGGCAGTGACCGATTGTGCTTGGGCCATAACCACGGCACAGGTGCTGGCCGTGCCGGTGCATGCGCCCGTCCAACCACCAAAAGTTGAACCCACGGACGGGGAAACGGTGAGCGTGACGGTCGTGTTCGGGTTGAAATTGGCCGTACAGCTTGCGCCGCAGTCGATCCCGGCTGGGGTGCTGGTGATGGTTCCCGTGCCTGTTCCTGATGTGGAGATGGTCAGTGCCAAGGGGATTATCGTAAAGTTGGCAGCGGCCGTTTGTGCCTGGGACATTGTTATGGTACAGGTGCTGGTTGTACCCGCACATGCGCCTGTCCAACCGTCAAAGCTCGATCCCGCCGTTGGGGTGGCGGTGAGCGTAATGTCGGTGTTCGGGGCGAAATTACCCGTACAGGTGACTCCGCAGTCAATTCCGGCTGGGGAACTGGTGATTGTTCCTGCGCCTGTGCCAGTCTTGTTTACGGTTAACGCTAGGGGTATTAAGGTAAAATTGGCACCAACATTTTGTGCCTGAGCCATTGTTACGGCACAAGTAGTCGCTGTTCCGGTGCAAGCGCCTGTCCAGCCGTCGAAGCTTGATCCGGCTGCTGGGGTGGCGGTGAGCGTAACGCTGCTGTTTTGATTGAAATTGCTTGTACAAGTGGCGCCACAGTCGATACCTGCGGGTGCGCTGGTGACCGTGCCTGCACCGGTACCTGTCTTGCTGACGATCAATGCCAATTGGACGGCGTTAAAGTTAGCTGTCACCGTTTGTGCAGCACTCATCGTCACTGTACAAGTAGCTGTTGTGCCCGTGCAAGCCCCAGACCAACCGCTAAAGGCCGAACCTGCGCTTGCCGCCGCCGTCAAGGTGACGCTGCTGTCCTGGTTGAAGTTGGCGGCACAAGTGACACCGCAGTCGATTCCGGCGGATGCGCTGGTGACCGTGCCTGCACCCGTGCCGGATTTAGATACAGTCAACTCCACTTGTATGACGGTAAAGCTGGCAGTGACTGTTTGTGCCTGAGCCATTGTCACGGTACAGGTCGTTGCCGTTCCTGTACATGCGCCCGCCCAACCGTCAAAGGTCATTCCGACTGCTGGTGCTGCCGTTAAGGTGACGCTGCTGTTCTGGTTGAAGTTGGCGGCACAGGTGGCGCCACAGTTGATTCCGGCTGGGATGCTGGTGATTGTCCCTGCACCTGTTCCTGCTTTGGTCACGGACAACTGGACTGGAATTGGCGCAAAACTGGCGGTGGCGGTTTTTGCCGCGCTCATGGTTACTGCACAAGTGGTTGTTGTTCCTGTACATGCCCCAGACCAGCCAGTAAAGGTCGATCCGGCGGTTGCTGCCGCTGTCAAGGTGACGCTGCTGTTCTGGTTGAAGTTGGCGGCACAAGTCGCACCACAGTTGATCCCGGCTGGAGAACTGGTGACGGTGCCTGCACCTGTCCCCGATTTGGT
>NZ_JBKKBJ010000223.1:0-16468 GCF_046714055.1 Methyloglobulus sp.
GAATATCGTTTTAATCGACGCTTTAAGTCGGATGCGTTAGTGCCAAGATTAGTGCGTGCATCAGCCTTAACACCGCCGATGCCCGGACGGTTGCTAAAATTGGCTGAAGCTTATTGGTAATCAGAAAAACTTAAGTCCTGAATTCAGAAAATATTAATCGCAGGTCTAAGCAGTTTATTTTTTTGCACCAACAAAGTTCAGGCTACCAAAACTACCGTCTTCTTCATCATTGAACCCGGCAGTCCAATACAGAAAATCAGAGCGTCCGAGTGCTACACCGTTGCCGAAGAAGATTGTCCAAAGGCCTTCGATTGCAATTTTTTCTCCTGCCTGATCGCGCAAATAGCCTATCTGTTTGCCCGTTCGCAAATTGAAGCCGATGACAGTCACATCACCAAAATTCCCGACTAGCAGTGCGTTACTGAACCTCCCGAAGTTGCTTGGGGCCATTGCCATTCCCCACGGGGCATTCAGGCGCTTGCGGCTTTCCAGCGTGCCTAGCGAAATGCCGTCTTTGGTAAAAACGGCGACATAACCGCAGCCTTTACAGGCCCGTTCGGCAAAAGCGTCGGCTGGGTCAAAATCAGGATCACTGGGGTTGACAAGTTCGGCGTAGGTCGCAAACACGTAGCCCTGAGCTTACATCACATTGAACACGACATAATTTGCGGGGATATTATGCGGCTTGACGAAAGCCGGAACAGGGGACAAACGGCCGTATTGCGCCACACGACGGATACGATTCCAATTTCCGTCATACATTTCGATTTCGTCCTTGCGAAAATTCGCGGCGTAAAGACGATTATTGGCAGCAAAATCGGTAATGGCGAGGCCGCGATACAGTGTCTTGTTTTCGGAGCGGTCAACCACTGTCTTAAAACGGCGCATCCGGCCAAACTGCCCGTTTATTGTTCCCTCGGTCCAGGCGGCAATTTTGCCTTCTTCCGTATTGACGATGAATTTTGCGGGCGCGGTAATTCTGCCAAGATAAGACGGTTGGGACGGATCACAAACCGCTATGGTGTCGTCTGAACATATCGCATCGGTGACTGGAAACTCGGCGCTTGAGCCATTAAAAACCTGCCCGATGGGCGAACCTTCCGTGCTGACGGATTTTAGCTGGTCTTGAAAGATCGGTATAAAAATTCCATTGGCATCAACAGTATCGCCGACATAAGTGGTGACGCTTGAGCTTCCGGCATTTGCCAGCCAGAAATGACCGCCCGCACCCGCCGGACGAATGGCCGAACCCCACGGATTCACCAACAGCGGATCGATAATCTGGGTATCCGATGTCGCGTATTCCGGTTTGTTGACTATCAAATCACGGCGCACATAGTTATTCTGGCTGGATTGGATTTCTTGTGCCGGGTCTTCTTCCCCAAAAACGGACTGATTGCCCAGTGTAGCCAACACCAGCAATATCATTGAACTGCTATTTTTAATCGTCATCTCATTTCTCCTTTAAATTCTCTTAAAATTTTCATTTTCAAAGGCTTTCCGGTTGATTCAAAATCCGTCCGTGACCGAGGACAGTTCAAGAATGTTTATCGGCCAGTAACCATTCCGCAGCATACAAACACCGCGTTGACTAGCTGCCAACTACAGCATGACATCGGTTTCTTCCACAGTGATGTGAGCCAACTGTTCTACAATCACGAGGTGCAATGCTATCCATCAACATGCTGTTTACTATGGCTGGATTATAGTGAATCCAGCACAACAAACACTGCCAGCCCCAGCGAAGTCAATCCTAATCCAGCCATAGCCACGCGTGGGCCGTGCAGCTTAGTCCACAATAACAGGCCAGTCAGGGAAAGCAGCACCAGGCCACCAGCCAGGGTATCGGCCAGCAGAATCCAGCCAACGCCCATGCCAACACCCGTATGCAGGCGGTTGATGAATGCGAACACATTGGCATCCTGACGCTTGACTGACACATAGGCATTACCTACCCAGTATTCAGCGCTAACGGAACGTTGCGGATTGTGGAAATCCACCCGCCACTGGCTGGGTTGCTGGAGGTTTTGGGCAGACCAGATCACGGCTTTTGCTGGCTCAGTGGTAATTCTGTTGGGTTCACGGCTGATGTTTAATGCAGTTTGCAACCACTTTGCCAAGGCTTTGGCATCGGCTGGAGGCGGCACGGGTAAGGCGAGTTCGACTTGCGACTTTTCCGTTTGCGCCGCCGGAATCTTCATGACGGCACGGTGATTCAATAAAATTCCGCTGACGCCGAACAACAGTCCCAAGGCCGCGCCCCACAGCCCAACCCAGGCGCGGATACGGCGCAGCCATTTAAGCCAGTGTATGCGGTTGGGTTGCCGCATCGTTAGGTTTGAAGGGTGTGCTTGCGCCATGAAAGTGCTTCCGGTCGGTTGTTAAATATCTGCCCATAGCCGCAGCAGATTATGATAGGTGCCGACTAATGGCACAATCTCAGGACTTTCCGGTGCGCGGGCGCGTAAACTCTGGATGCTGGCATCCAGTTGAAACAGTAGGCTTCGCTGGGTCATATCACGCACCATGCTTTGTACCCAGAACACGGCAACATCGCGGTGACCTTTGGTAATAGGTTCTACCCGGTGCAGGCTGCTTGATGGATAAAGGACGAGGCTTCCTGCTGGCAGTTTGATCTTCTGCACGCCGTAAGTGTCTTCAATCACCAACTCCCCGCCTTCATATTCTTCCGGTTGGGATAAAAACAGTGTTCCCGATACGTCGGTGCGAAAGGTAACCGCACCGACGCGGATGGCATTATCAACATGGATACCGAAGTCCATGCCGGCGACATAACGGTTGAACAGCGGCGGACAGACGACCTTCGGTAAGGTGGCGGAAACAAATAACGCATTGCAATGTAGCGCATCATGCACAATACCTGTGAGCACTTGCGTTTCCGCTGCGTTGGACGGGAGTTGCAGGTTGTATTTCACCTTTGCGGCAAGTTCACCCGCAGTGACCCTGCCATCCCCAAACTTAGCTTTTGCGAATAACCCACGTGCGGATGCTAGCTCTTCAGGCCGTAAAACATTATCAATTGCAAGGAGCATGTTTTTTCTGTGTAGTTATCTATTTAATCGTGGGACTAATCAGCTAATACTTCACCCGGAAGGTAAGCTGCCCCGACAACGGCATCCCAGGTAATGCCGAGCGTGACTGCCCGGACTCGAAATATTCTTTGTCGAGCAGGTTAAAGACATTGGCCTGTATATCGAAGTATTTATGATGGTAAGCGACCGTCGCATCGACACGGGCATAACCGGGCAGGGTGACTTCATTAACGCTGTCGGCGTAGCGCGAACTGGCAAGAAATACCCCGCCGCCTATTTCCCATTCTGGCGTGATGTTGTAGCTGGTCCAGACTACGCCGCTGTGTGTCGGTACGTTCACCGCCGTCATGCCTTCAAGCGACTTGGATAGTCCGCTCACTGTGCCTGTCTGTTTGGTGTTCGATTTTACCACTTCTGCATCGAGCAGCGTATAAGTGGCGGAGACCTTCCAATCAGGTAGCAGCTCGCCAGCCAGCCCTAACTCCAAACCATCGGTGCGTTGCTCGCCGGCCAGAATATTTCTGGTCGGATCGATGGGATCCGATGTCCGCGCATTGGTTTTTTCCAGGCGGAACAGTGCGCCGGTCGCAGTCAAGCGGCCATCAAAGAAATCAAGCTTGGTGCCAATCTCCAGGTTTTGGTTCTGCTCGGGATCGAGATTGGTGGTGGCGGTACTGAGATTAAAGCTTTCGGCGGATGGGTTGAACGACGTGCCCCAGCTAAAGTAGTGCGCCTGCCAGTCCGTCGGCTGCCAGGTAAGCCCTACGCGGGGGCTGAATTGCTGCACCGTATTCTCATGGTCATTGGCGTTATTGAGCTTGTCATCCTGTTTCGCCTCGAAGACATCGTAACGCGTGCTGGCGAGCAGCTTCCATTCGGGCGTGATCTCAAACTGGTCGAGCACATAACCGGCGATGGTCTGCGTTGAGGTATACCGGTCTGTGTCCAGCTTTCCTGAAAAATCGTTGGCCCGCCCCACGCCCACCGTCGATGCGGATACCGGATTGAAGATGGAAATAGGCGTTACACCCGTTGAACTCTTGTTACGGAAAGCATAATCTTCCCAGCCGATTTCCGCGCCAAAAAGCAGGGTGTTATTAAAGCCCAGTAGCGGTTTTTTGAAAGTGAAATCGGTCTGGTTGTAGTAGTTATGTTGTGGACTTTCGCGTAGGCCTTGGGAGCGATCTACCGTCGAAGTCACGCCCGTGTCCGTAACTTTGCTGAACAGAGTCTGGCGGTACTGGCGATTATAATCCCCGTAGCGGGAGGTATTCCGCACCGAGAATTCCGAATTAAAGCGATGATTAACTATCGCGGTCACCACCGTGGTGTCAAAGGTTTGCAAAGTGTCGTCAAAAAAGCCGTAGAATTGCTTGATAGGTACGGTCGCAGGTTTGCCCCGGAACATGGGTACACCATAATCGATAGAGCTATCCTCCTCCTGATGCAACAAATGCAGGGTGACATCGGTGTCCTTTGATGTCCATCTTGATCGTCGGCGCTACGCCCCAGCGATTGGTGTAATTGTAATCGCGAAAGGAATCGGCATCCTGATAGAGGGCATTAAGACGGACAGCTATGTTATCGCTCAGTTTGCTGCCTGCATCCAACGTGGTGCGTTTGAAGTCATAGTTACCGTAAGTGAAATCAGCTGTGGCAAATGCTTTTCCCATCACTGGCTTTTTGGCAATCGTGTTGATAACGCCGCCGGTCGAACCGCGCCCGAACAGCACGGAAGAAGCGCCTTTCAGCACCTCAACGCGATCCATAAAAAAAGTGTCGCGAAAGTATTGGCCGTTTTCCTTCGCACCATTTAGGTAGGTGTCGGAGTTTGCCGCAAACCCGCGCAAGGTAATCGAGTCACCGGTACGCCCACCCTCGCCAGCCGCGATGGTAAGCCCACTTACGTTTTTAAGTGCGTCACGCAGGTTAAAAGCGTTTTGTGACTTGACCAGTTCTTCCTTTACCACGGTGATTGACTGCGGAATGTCACGGATGGGCGCCTCGAACTTCAGTCCGGTGCTGGATGTATCGGCCTTGTAGCTGGGTTCCTTGTCAGCGGTGGCTCTCACCTTGACTTCCGGGAGTGTCGGTGTCGTCTGACTGGTCTCCGCAGCCTGGGTATGCGGTGCGTTCAATATTGCGGCAATTGCCAGCATTAATAGTCGAATATTATTAGAACTCATGGTTAACCTTGTTTGATGTGAATAGTTGTGTACTGGCTGGCTAGTCACACAGGGCGACGGCTGGCTGGTGTTGGTAAGGTTTTAGTGCATGCCGGTCATTCACGGCCTAACAAAGCGGAGCCACCACTTTATTTCACTTGCTTGGGTTACTTGTTCTTTGGAAACTTAACTTCAAAATGACGTTAAGTTTTATTTGTCACAGTCTTTTTCTTTTTTGTGAGTGCGCTCGGCATCGTGGCGTTTATGTTTCTCCTCCATCGTGGATAGTTGCTTTGGCGTAAGAACCTGTTGCATTTGCGCGTGAACTTCCTCGTGCAATGATTTTTTCTTCTGTTCTTGTTCTTCAAAAATGGCTTTAACTTTGGCTTGTTGCTCCGTATTAAGGCCTAAGTCTTTGGTTAAATGGCCGACTTTTTTATTAATTTCAGCTTGCATCTCTCCCTTAGCCAGGGCAGCCGGGGGAATACTTAAAGCCAGTGTGATGCTTGTCAGTTTCATGTTTATTTTTTTACCTCTATTGTTAAAAGTTAATTGTTACAGCAGGGTTAAGCGGTGGCTACGCTTTGTTAGGAAGTAAATCTTCCTTGAGTTAGTGCTCGGGAATTGCCGCCAAATGCCGTTAAGCACTCTAGTTCCTTCTCCCTTGAGGGAGGGGTGTTTACTTCCTTAACTTAACGGCATTGAATTGCTACCTCCGTGAGTGCGATAAAATAAGTATCATTTATTCTGTCCTTGACAATTATTTCCAGGCTCCTGCTTTGCGGGACTTATTTGCTATCGGTGGCTTTGTGGCTAGGATCAGTGATAAAGCCTATTTTCACGATCCCGGCTGTTTGTGTCTCAGACATAACCGTTGCCAAACGTTGATAGGTCGTGGTGTTATCGGCGCGGATATGCAGCTCAGGCTGGGGCTGTTTCTGTGCCGCTATCGCCAGTCGTGAGCCAAGCTCAGCGTCTTCAAAGGGCGCATCATTCCAAAACAGTTTGCCTTCGGCGTTGATCGACAGGGAGACGGTCTCGGGTTTTTCTGGGTTAGGCTGGCTGCTGGCTTGCGGCAGGTCAATATTGACTGAGTGGGTGAGCAGCGGCGCCGTGATGATGAAAATGACCAGCAGTACCAGCATAACATCCACCATCGGCGTGGTGTTGATTTCCGCCATAGGCTGCGTATGGCGATTATCGCCCCCGTATCCGCCTGGGCCTATCATGATAATACCTCGGCAATTGCGCCATGCGTTGTCCCATGTGCCCCAGAGGGCATGCCGTCATGTTTGGTGGTTGTCATTTCGGTGGTTTGCGCGGCTGCCAACGGTACGCCCGTAGTCAGATAAATATGCAGGCCGTGGGCAAATGTTTCGATTTCCACCATTAATAACCGGTTGTCGCGTACCAACGTGTTATAGGCCAGTACGGCAGGCATTGCCACTGCCAAACCGAATGCCGTCATGATCAGGGCTTCACCAACCGGGCCCGCCACTTTATCTACGGTTGCCTGACCGCCAACCGCAATAGCGCCAAGGGCATGGTAAATCCCCCATACCGTACCGAACAGCCCAACAAATGGGGCGATACTGCCCACCGACGCTAATAAGGTAAGCCCTGTTTCCAGGCGCATGGATTCCTGGCTGATGCCATTGCGTAGGGCTTGGGCGACAAATTCGTCAAAACTACGCGCTTCGCCCGGACGTTTCGCTTTATAGCGATTGTGATGGTCGGCAGCGTTGATGCCTTGCAATGCAAGACGTGCAAACGGGTTTTCTGCTTTCTTCGGATACCGTTTCATAGCGGACACTATTGACGAGGCTTGCCAAAAACGTACTAAAAAAATCGCACTACTCCGCCTTAAACACCGTGCCTGTAGAGCTTTTATGACCATTACAGTCCAACTGCCGATAGACATGGCTAACAGGACTGCTGCCACGGCCATACAAACCATTCCGCCTTGGCTGATGATATTCAGGTTGTCTAAAACAAGTTCAGTTTGCATGATGGCTTTATCCTTCTAATAAAAATCTAACTGGCACGACGACCGATGCACTGATCGCTTGCCCACCACGTTTGGCCGGAACAAATCGCCATTTTTTGACGGATTCCAATGCGACCTGATCGAGCCGCGCTGAACCGCTGCTGGCTTGCAGGGCTATAGAACCGGCCGTGCCGTCCGCACTTACCTGTACGCGCAGCAATACCCTCCCTTGCTCGCCCAGTCGCTTTGAGACGGATGGATAATGAGGCGCGGGGTTATGTAAGTAGGCCGGGTTGAAGTTGGGCGGTTGATAGCTGGTCTCGTCAATGTCCGGTTTAGTGGTTTTAGGCGACCCCGATATGGCAATGGGCGGTGAGTTTGCCTCTGCTTCAGGCGTTGATTCCTGTTCAACAGATAAACGGCTGGTGTTCTGGCTTTGTTCAGCAAGGGTTTTGTTGGTCGGTTTTTTAGTAATAGCTGTAGTTGGCTTGGCTGGGCGTTTTGTTAGTTTTTTCTCGATGGCCTTCGGCTTGACTATCCGTTTCATTTTTTGCTCGGGATGACTGGGTGGCTCAGAATTTTGTGGCATTGCTTGCGGCGCACTCAATAAGCTCACCATGATGGGTTCAGGGAGCGTTTCAGGCGATAAGTTCTGTGGCTGCGGGCGCAATCCGGCCAGTGCTGTCAGATGTGCCAAAAGCACCAGGACGAACGAGATCCACGAACGATTATTTCTGCGTGTTACCCCGCAGTAATTATTGTTCCCCAGTGCGTACGTTGGAATATTTTCCAGAAAATGGCGGGGTACTAGAAAATCCAGATCAGTGAACACGTGCTTTACTCACAGACTGGACATTCGCATTGGCTGGAGCCGTATTTTGCAGTTGAGCATGTCGGACTTTAGCGTGATTTAGGACGGAGCTAAGCGTGTACAAAGATTCTGCGCTGATACGTAATGACATTGCGCCGAAGCTTAACTCCAGCACATTGCACCCTGGACAAAACACCACGCAACAATCATCGTTCCCGGAGAGCAGGGTTTTCTTGTGTTCCTCAGACGAATCCATTGAGTTCACCATCCAAATGTTAGGCAGAATTTAATCTGCCGAAGCTGCATGTTGCAGCGGCTAAGACGGCACTGGGCGCGTCATTGACATTGGCTGGCTACCAACGCTCAAAGCGTTGGATGGCTGGCTGCTTTTTTTTAGTCATTGCATTTTGGTGTCAACAGGTTCATCCTCCACAGGCATGAGGAAGAGAGGACTTGTAGGTAGGAGGAACTAACCTGCCGACACCAAAATGCAATGACACTACTCAGTGAAAAATTTATTTAGTCAGGATTAGTTTGTCCTGGCGGGTCAAACGTAATCGGTATTCTTCACCTGCATGTTCAATAATGACCTCATGCGCCGTTCCAAATAGAGTCGCGCTGTGTACACGCGGCCTTGAAACCGGAGTTGCTCCATACTTTGTAGAAAGCTCAAAGTCCGCAGGATCAATAGAGGCGTGGAGTTGTTTTTTCATTAATAGTAATAATAATGATTATTATTTGTAAAGTCAACGGCAGTTTGCGGCTTTTCCCCTAATCAATGCGTGTTTTTCCCATCTGTCTCCAGATGCCGTCCTTGCTCTAATACGGTTGCCGCTATGTATTGCCATTGTTCAAGCAATTGCAGATACATCATTCTACAGCTAGGTGCATTGACCACATCAGGATGCTCGAGTACCAGGCGAATATGTCTGACAATAAAGACGGCAAGCTTAGGGCATTGGTCCTTATGAAACCGCGTCATTAAAAAGCAGAGGGTCGAGTGCAATGTAACGAATTAAATATCATCCGTTTTTTCTCTTTAATCAGCATTGCGAGGCTATCCAGATTTTGTTCCATGGTTGCTACTTAATAAGGCTGACGAGTTGAATCCGCTTAGCTGAACAAAATCACTGAGCTGAGTTTGCATTTCTTGGGAATGCCTTGGATTGGCCATGTGGCACGTCAGCCATGACTTTGAGTGTTGGGCGTAGCTTTCCTGCTTGTTATTGGGAATATTTAACAGGCTAAGCAAGCGGCAATGTCGAGAAATGTACAGGGCAATACAGGGGTTTTGCAGGGAGTCATATTGAATTTTCAAATATTCAATAGCCATTAATAACATCTCTTGCTTATCGCTATCAGGCATAACCGTTCTCCTGATAGCAGGATTGATTCTTTTTTGTTAATTTCATAGAGGATAGAAATAAATTCCAGACTATCTTTTTCGAATCAATATCCAGGCACTTAAAATCTACGGCATGAATAGTTCCACTCTCAATGAGCGCCGCTAAAGCATTGGGTGAAATGGCTATGTGAACCAAGTTATTTTCCATATCAAAATGAGGATCGAGTTCTATTTGATACAAATGATAATGATTATCATTTGTATGTCAAGTAAATATTTCCCTCCTCCTTTTATGACCCATGGATTTCACGAAAGATATTGCCCCCCATTGAGGGGGCACAAAGAATGATTACAGCAAAATGGCTGCACCATGACTAAGACTGATTGCGGTGTGTGAGAAGAATTAATCCCTATCAGATGGATTATTTTTTTTTTAGATTACCCAAACCAAAAGACTCGGCAAGCATCAGCGCTACGCCCAAGGTTATCGCTGAGTCCGCTATGTTAAACGCGGGCCAGTGCCAGGAGTTGTAGTAGACATCCAGAAAATCAATAACGTAGCCGTACGCCAAGCGGTCGATTAAATTGCCGACCGCCCCGCCTAACACCAAGGACAGCGCCAAGGCGAGCAGCGTTTCATGTTTTTGTAGCCGCGCTAGCCAGACGGATAAAACTACACTGATTATCAGTGCCAAGGAAGCAAAGAACCACCGTTGCCAACCGCCGGCTTCGCTCAGGAAGCTGAATGCAGCGCCAGTGTTACGCACATACGTGAGATTAAAATACGGCATAAGCGGGATGGATTGATAAAGCTGCATTGAGCTATCAACGGCAAACTTGCTCACTTGATCCAGAAATACCGCCAATAAGGACAACCATAACCACTTCGACATACAAGTTCTCATGCATAACACCGGAGTTCGCCATCACCGGCAACGTTTGCCACGCAACGACCACACAGTTCGGGATGTCCGTCATGCTCACCCACATCATAACGTTGATGCCAGCAACGGACACATTTTGGTTGCCCTGAAACAATCACTTTCAACTTAACGCCTTCGATCTCGGTCTGGATTGCATCATCCGGGCTGAACTGCTCAGCAATAACCAAAGCATTGGAAGTGATAAAAATAAAATGCAGCTCACTACCAAGCCGGTTTAGGACATCAAAAAATTCGCCATTGCAATACAGCTCAACCTCAGCGTTTAACGAAGCCCCTATGTCCCCTTTAGCCCTGCTTTTTTCTAGCTCCTTGCTGACTGCCGACCTTACCGACATGACTCGTTGCCAAAACTCACGGTTCATCGGCGAACTGGCATCAAGCCCAACCAAACCTTGATACCAGGTTTCCAGAAATACGGATTCACTGCGCTTGCCGGGCATATATGACCAGATTTCATCAGCGGTATAGCTAATAATCGGCGCGAGCCAGCGGGTCAAGGCTTCCAGGACGTGATACATGGCGGTCTGTGTCGAACGCCGCGCCCAGCCGTCAGTTTTAGCGGTGTATTGCCGGTCTTTGATAATATCCAGATAAAAGCCGCCCAAGTCTATCACGCAAAAATGATGGATTTTCTGGAAAATTTGCTGGAATTGGTAGGCATCGTAAACGGCGATGACTTCTTCCTGCAAGAGATAAGCCCTGTCCAACATCCAGCGATCCAGCGCCAATAAATCTTGAGTAGCGACAAGATCCTGAGTTGGATCAAAATCATTCAAGTTGGACAATAAGAACCTTGCAGTATTCCTTAAGCGCCGATAACCGTCGGAAGTCCGGTTAAGGATTTCGTTGGAGACCGACATCTCACCACGATAATCCGTGGAAGCTACCCATAAGCGCAACACGTCCGCGCCCAAATCCTTCATGACTGATTGTGGCGCAACAACATTGCCCTTGAATTTGGACATTTTCTTGCCCTCGGCATCCACTGTAAAACCATGGGTCAATACCGCTTTGTACGGGGCAACGCCATTTATGGCTACCGAAGCTAATAGTGAAGATTGAAACCAACCACGGTGCTGGTCTGAGCCTTCCAAATATAAATCGGCTGGGAACAGCAGTTGGTCGTGCTTATTAAGCACACAGGCATGAGTTACACCGGAATCAAACCAGACATCCAGCGTATCCGTCATTTTCTGGTAGCGCTCGGCTTCTGCCCCTAATAATTCAGCAGCATCCAATTCAAACCAGGCATCTATGCCTTTTTGCTCGATGAGTTTGGCGACTTGCTCAATCAATTCGCCGGTACGGGGATGCAAATCGCCGGTTTCCTTATCCACAAAAAAGGCAATCGGCACGCCCCAGGTACGCTGCCTGGAAATACACCAATCCGGGCGGCCTTCCAGCATACTTTCAATCCGCGCCTGACCCCATTCTGGAATCCATTCAACGCGCTTGATTTCACTAAGTGCTTGCTCACGCAAGCCATTCTGTTCCATAGAAATAAACCATTGCGACGTTGCCCTGAAGATAATCGGGGTTTTATGCCTCCAACAATGAGGATAACTATGCAGGATTGCCTTATTGTGTAGCAGCTTGCCCTTGGCTTCCAATACTTCCAAAACATGGGAGTTGGCACTGAACACATGTTCCCCGGCAAACAGCTCGGTGTTAGGCAAGAACACGCCATCACCACCAACTGGATTGTCCACGGGCAGCTTGTACTTCAGCCCAACCACATAATCATCCTGACCATGACCAGGGGCGGTATGCACCGCGCCAGTACCTGCCTCTGTCGTCACATGGTCGCCGAGAATAATCGGCACTTTCCTGTCGTAAAATGGATGCTGCACAAGCTGATACTCCAGTGCCGCACCTTTGCAATAGGCAATAACGTGGTAATGGTCAACCTCATAACGCGACATGGCATCTTTGAGCAATGCTTCGGCTAACACCAAGCGCTCTTTACGACCGTCTTTTTCACACTGCACTACGGCATATTCAAGATCGGCATTTAGCGCAACGGCTTGGTTGGCTGGCAAAGTCCACGGGGTAGTCGTCCAGATGATAACCGACAACGCGCCTAGCCCTTCATGCTCAGGCACATGATGGCAGGCTGCCATAAAGCCCGCTTCATCGACAACCTGAAAGCGCACATCAATCGCGGGTGAATGCTTGTCCTCATACTCAACCTCGGCTTCCGCGAGCGCAGAACCGCAATCTGTACACCAATGCACGGGCTTTGCGCCTTTGGCGATATGGCCTTTTTGGGCAATGCTGCCTAAAGCCCGCACAATACCGGCTTCAAAAGCAAAATCCATCGTCAGATAAGGTTTGTCCCAATCACCTAAAATACCCAGCCGGATAAACGCTTCCTTTTGTATGGCGACCTGCTTGCCAGCATATTCACGGCAGGCTTTACGGAACACGTCCGGCGCAACCTTTGCTCCCGCTTTGCCGATTTTCTTTTCCACCTGTAACTCGATGGGCAAGCCGTGGCAATCCCAACCCGGCACATAGGGCGCATCGAATCCGCTTAGCGTTTTGGATTTGACAATGATGTCTTTCAGGACTTTATTGACCGCGTGGCCTATATGGATTTCGCCATTGGCATAGGGAGGGCCATCATGCAAAATGAACTTGGGACGGCCTTGCGTCACTGCCCTGATTGCTTGGTACAGATCGGCTTCCTGCCATTTTTTTAACCGCTCCGGCTCACGCTGTGCCAGATTGCCTTTCATGGGAAACGCGGTGTTGGGCAAATTGAGTGTGCTTTTATAATCCATTGTCTTCTATTGTTTGTGCGGCAAAAATCTTTTTGGCTTCTGCCACATCGTCTACTATTTGGGCCCTGAGTTCGTCCACAGTTTGGAATCGCCGCTCAGCCCTAATTTTCTGTTTAAAATGTACGGCTACGTAGTGGCCGTAGATGTCCTGGTCAAAATCAAACAAGTGGGTTTCCAAGACCGCCTTATTGCTGCCGTCAACCGTGGGCCGAACACCGGCATTGGCTATCCCTTCGAGTTCCGATCCATCTATACCCGTCATGGTGACAGCAAAAACCCCGCTAATGGGGATATTCTTTCTGCACATCCTGATATTGGCAGTTGGGTAACCAATCGTCCTGCCGCGCTTATCGCCATGGACAACCCGTCCACACACTGAATAAGGGTAACCCAGCATCGCTTCGGCTTTTATAAGTTCACCAACAGCCAGAGCATTCCTAATCAAGGTGCTACTGACCCGCAGGCCATCCACTTGCAACGAGCCGGTGTCTTCCACCTTAAATCCCCAAGCCTTGCCTTTCTCCTTAAGCATGGCAAAATCACCCTGCCTGGATTTTCCAAAACGAAAATCATCGCCTATCACCAAATGTTTGACATTCAGGCGGTTGACCAACACCTCACCAATAAACTGCTCGGCATCATAGTCAGCAAGTTGTTTATTAAATCGCACTATGACCAAATCATCAACGGACAGTTTCGCAAACTGCGTGACTTTCTCCCGTAAGCGTGTCAAGCGCGGTGGAGCATCCGCCCCCAAAAAATATTCCAGGGGCTGTGGCTCAAAAATTAGGATGACGACGGGCAAGCCCAATGCCTTGCCACACCCTACCAGTTTCTCTATCACCGCCCTGTGGCCTAAATGCACACCGTCAAAATTCCCTATGGTCAGGACACAACCGCTTTTGAAAATCGGCAGACGCGGTATTCCTCTAATTAACCGCATGAATGGCCAGTACAATTAAAAATTGCCGATTTTATCACTTGTCCCTGTGAAATGTCTTATTCTCAAGCCGGAGAGTGTTAATGCCAGCGCATACACGATGCAACCGATGCTTATCCACTTTACCAAATTGATAATCCTATCCGCCGACTCCCATTGATTCCACCAACCATCATCAACAAAATAACACAGACCGGCTGCCATCGCAGCGCTTGCCAAGGTAACGCGACCTAAAAACAGCAACCATCCGTTTCTAGGCTGATAGGCTTTTTCCTGCAATAATTTGTTTAAGAGCAACATTGCGTTAAAAAATGCGCCTAACGATGTTGCCAGCGCCAGTCCGGCATGAGCCAAAGGGAAAACCAGCGCTACATTTAAAGCCAGGCTGATTATCATCGCATAAATGCCATACCGGACAGGCGTGTTCAAATCCTGGCGCGAAGTAAAACCGGGTATCAGAATCTTGATAAAAAGATAACCCAGCAAACCGACAGAATAAGCCTTTAAACTCTGCCCCGCTTTATGCACATCATTGACGGTAAATTCATTATATTGAAACAAGGTTGATAACATCGGCTCAGCGAGTATGAACAATCCGATAGTGGCAGGCATCCCTACCAGTAACACCAAACGCAAACCCCAATCCAGTGTCGCCGAAAAAGCTGCAG
The DNA here is from genome assembly GCF_046714055.1 of Methyloglobulus sp. Classification (GTDB taxonomy): domain Bacteria; phylum Pseudomonadota; class Gammaproteobacteria; order Methylococcales; family Methylomonadaceae; genus Methyloglobulus. Next base: position 14,697 of record NZ_JBKKBJ010000223.1, read on the forward strand.
TGTCGTCTGCGGCATGATTGTTGGCAAGACTGGGTAAGATGACCGTCGCCAATCCCATACCCAAAATCCCCAAAGGGAATTCCACCAAGCGGTCTGAATAATACAGCCAGGACACGCTGCCACTCACCAGGAACGAGGCTATCAAGGTATCCAAAAGCAGATTGACCTGAGTGACTGAAGCGCTGAATATGGCCGGAAGCAAAAGCTTAATAACCCTGCTAACATCGGGATCCTTAAACTGAACGCTTAACTTTGGCAGCAACCCCAATCGTATCAGGCTAGGCACCTGAAACAAAAGCTGCACAACACCTGCTGCAAACACGCCCCAGGCCAAAGCCGTAATCGGTACATCCATCAGTGGCGCAAGCCACAAGGCTGCGGCAATCATGCAGATGTTAAGAAAAATCGGCGTTAATGCGGGAATGGCATAGTGTTCATGTGCGTTGAGCACCGCGCCAGCATAAGCCACCAACACAATGCATAATCCAAAAGGCAAGGTGATCCGCAACAAGGTGACAGCCAGTTCATACTGTTGTCCTTGCCAGGCAAAACCTGGGGCTAAGACCAAGACAAGCAAGGGAGCCAGCACCATTGATAACAAGGTAATCAATATAACCCATACCGCTAACGTCCCAGCCGTCTTGCCGATGAATTCCCTTAAGGCAGCCTTGTCCCCCTGTCGGTTAGCCATGACTGGAACAATGGCATGGGCGAAAGCACCCTCAGTAAAAAGACGGCGCAAAAAATTGGGAATTTTGAACGCCACAAAAAAAGCGTCGGTCGCCAAATCCGCCCCGAATAACCGGGCGATCAACATATCCCGGACAAATCCCAAAAGCCGGGAAATCAATGTCATACTACTGACGACGACAGTTGCTTTGTAAAGCCGTTTGCCCACTGTCTAATCCTGTTTACAAGGCACGTTAAATGTTGACAATGATAGCATTTATAAAGATAATGCGCGGTCTGATAACTCACTTTGTAAAAACAACGCACTATGGCTAATACAGCACAAGCTAAAAAACGCGCGAAACAAGCCGAAAAGAGCCGTGTTCGCAACGCAGGGCAACGCAGCAACCTGCGTACTTTCATCAAGAAAGTAATCGCTGCCGTTAAAGCAGGCGACAAAGAAAAAGCCCAAGCCGCATTCAAGACCGCAGTGCCTATTATCGACTCAGCCGTCAATAAAGGTCTTATCCATAAAAACAAGGCGTCACGCGGCAAAAGCCGATTGAACGCAAAAGTAAAAGCGTTGGCTTAGTTTTTTTAGATCCTTTTTTATTGCCTGAAGTTGGCTGACCCCATCCGGATACGGCCAATTACGCTCGGTCAATTTGTTTTCAAATCATCGGTGAAATTGTGTGAAATAGATAGCTTGTCATGATAACCGGAACTGCACATCATTAGCGTTTTTGCAACATAGCCCGACTGAGTGCCTCGATTGCTTTGAATTAGTTATTTAACTCATGTTACGCGCTTAAGCGTCTGTAGCTCATCAAAAGCCAACCGAACCGCTTTCAGATACAACTTAGCCCGCAAGGCAAAATGGTTGAGCTTGTGTTTAATTGAAAGGCATTCCAAGCGGAACGCGGCATAGATCGAAAGGAAGACGTGGTTGCCTTGGGCCCTGACCCGTTGGGTCGGCGACTTGGCCAAGGCCGCATTGGACTTGAGGGTTTTATGGAAGACTTCCACTTTCCACCGTTTTTGGTAGATCGTTTGAATCGCCGCTGGGTCGCAGTCGAGGTCGCTACAAGCCAGATACAGGATAC